>NZ_SMKM01000228.1 GCF_004348665.1 Actinomadura sp. GC306
CCCATCCGCTCCTTGAGCACTTCGCGCAGGACGGTGTCGCGCCCGCCGTTGACGAATCCGAGGCGCCGTCCTTCCGCGTCGAAGCCCAGTGTGAGGACCTTGCCGTCGAGCGAGACCGGCTGCACCCCGGCCATGATGACCATCCAGGTCGCGCGGCTCTTCTGCTTCACCGCCTCGACGATGTCCGGCCAGAGCCGCTGCACGGCTCCGAAATCCATGCCCCCGCCGGCCGCCGCGGGACTCGGCGGAGGAGGCGGCGGCGACTGGACGGCGGGCGGGGCAGGCCGCTCCGGCGCGGGCCGCTCCTGCGCGGGCGGCGGCGAAGCGGGCCGTTCCGGACGGGTCGCCTGCTCAACCGGAGCCGGAGCCGTAGTCGGCGGCGCAGGAGCGGGCGGCGGCGCGGAACCCGAGGTCGGTGCAGGCGCTGCGGTCGGTGCGGGCGCCGTCGTCGGGGCGGGCGCCGGAGGCAAGCCGCCGCCTTGACCGCCCGCGAGACCGCCCTGGGTGGCCTGGCGCTCCAGGCGGTCCAGCCGGGCGAACAGCGACGTCTCGTCCTCGTACGCGGCGGGCAGGAGGATCCGGGCGCAGATCAACTCCAGCAGCAGCCGCGGGGACGTCGCGCCGCGCATCTCGGTGAGGCCGGTGTGCAGCAGGTCCGCCGCGCGGGTCAGCTCGCCCGGCCCGAGGGACGACGCCTGGCGCCGCATATGCTCCAGCTCGTCCGGCGCGACGTTCAGCAGTCCCGTGCCGCCGGCCTCCGGGACGTTCGACAGGATCACCAGGTCGCGGACGCGTTCCAGCAGGTCGGCGGTGAAGCGGCGCGGGTCCTGGCCGCTCTCGACGACCCGGTCGACGGCGGCGAAGACGGCCGCGCCGTCCCGGGCCGCGAACGCCGCTATGACCTCGTCCAGCAGCGCGGAGTCGGTGTACCCGAGGAGCGACACGGCCCGCGCGTAGGTGATGCCGTTCTCGTCCGAGCCGGCGAGGAGCTGGTCGAGGATCGACAGGGTGTCGCGGGCGGAACCGGCGCCCGCGCGGACGGCCAGCGGCAGCGCCGAAGCCTCGTACGGGACGTCCTCCGACCGCAGGATCTCCTCGACGAGCTCGGTGAGGACGCCCGGCGGGATCAGCCGGAACGGGTAGTGGTGGGTCCGGGACCGGATCGTCCCGATGACCTTCTCCGGCTCGGTCGTCGCGAACACGAACTTCAGGTGCGGCGGCGGCTCCTCGACGAGCTTCAGCAGCGCGTTGAAGCCCTCCCGGGTCACCATGTGCGCCTCGTCGATGATGTACACCTTGAAGCGCGCCGCGACCGGCGCGAAGAACGCGCGTTCCCGCAGGTCGCGGGCGTCGTCGACACCGCCGTGGGACGCCGCGTCGATCTCGATCACGTCGATGTGCCCGGTCCCGGTGGGTCCGAGCGCGACGCACGAGTCGCACTTGCCGCACGGGTCGGGGGTCGGCCCCTGCTCGCAGTTCAGCGAGCGGGCGAGGATGCGGGCGCTGGAGGTCTTGCCGCAGCCGCGCGGACCGCTGAACAGGTACGCGTGGTTGATCCGGCCGTTGCGCAGCGCCTGCTGCAGGGGCTCGGCGACGTGCTCCTGCCCCTTCAGCTCGGCGAACGTCGCTGGCCGGTACTTGCGGTACAGAGCCAGACTCATCGGGGAGCCGTCCTCCCTCGAGAAGCAGAGCGTCAGACGAAAAGGACCCCCCGCACACCCGCCAGAGCCTGCTTATCCTTGCTGCCTTCCGGCCCTGGGGAGGTTCACAGGGTGACGCCATGCGAGGGGTCTGCCCCAGAGTCTATGGCATCCCGCCCCCAGGATGGCCACGGTTCCGGCGTAGTCTCCGCCTCATGTCCGTCCCGACGCACGACACGCTGCTGCACATCGCCGAACGTCCCCACTGGGAGGCCGCCCGCGACACGGGAGTGCCGTACGCCATGTCGACGCTCGGGCGCACGCTGGACGAGGAGGGCTTCGTCCACTGCTCGTCCGGCATGGACCAGGTCGAAGGCGTCCTCGGCCGCTTCTACACCGGCGTCTCCCGCTCGGACCTGGTCCTCCTGGTCATCGACGTGTCGCGGCTGGACGCCCCGGTGCGCTACGAACCCGCCGGCGACGAGGTCTTCCCGCACGTCTACGGCCCGATTCCGGTCTCCGCGGTAATTGATGTCAGGTCACTGCCCGAGAACCGGTAGGCTTCCCCGTGGAGGATTCGCCTAGTGGCCTAGGGCGCACGCTTGGAAAGCGTGTTGCGTGCAAGCGCTCGCGAGTTCGAATCTCGCATCCTCCGCCACCGAAGGCCGGTGCCCCACGGGCACCGGCCTTATTTCATGCCCTGGACGAGGGCGCCCGAGCAGGCTGATCCCGAGGTGGAACGACCGGACGCGCGCTCGACGGAACTTACTCACGAACCCCTTGAGCTGCGCGGTAACTGGTTTACCGGGTGTGGCAAGTGGAGTGACGGATGTTGTTGCGTTGCCTTCTCGGGGCTACCCCGACGCCGTAGACTCGAAGTGTGATCTTCAAGGCCGTGGGTGATGGAAGGCCCTATCCCGACCACGGACTCTCGTCCCGGGACTGGGCCAAGATCCCCCCTCGCCAGGTACGTCTCGACCAGCTCGTGAGCACCAAACGGGAGATGGACCTCCAGTCGCTCCTGTCGAAGGACTCCACCTTCTACGGCGACCTGTTCCCCCACGTGGTCCAGTGGAAGGGCGAGCTCTACCTGGAGGACGGCCTCCACCGCGCCCTGCGGGCAGCGCTGCACCAGCGCCTGGTCCTGCACGCCCGCGTCCTCGACCTGGACGCCGTAGACATCTCCTAGCCACCACCCAAGCCGCCCCTAGCGACGCGCACTGACGCGGTCCCCGGAACGCCGGCCGGGTCGGTACTCGGCGGGTCCGAGGGGTGTGGGTCAGACGCGGCCCAGGTCGCGGTCGGCGGTGTGGTTTCGGGGGGCGCGGAGGCCGGCGGCCTCCAGGGCCCTCCGGTATGCCGACGCCGCGGCGTCCGGGTCCTGGACGAGTTCGAACAGCTCACCCAGTTCCCGCAGCAGGTGCGCCGCCGGGCGGCCGGACGGCAGCGTCGCCAGCTGCTCCGACGCCGCGCGCAGGACGACCTGCGCGGCCGTCCGTTCCCCCTGCGCCACGCGGGCACGAGCCAAGACGAGACGAGCCAGAACGGTCTTCTGCGTACGCGCCGCGAGATCGCTGCCCGGCTGCGAGGCCACAGGCTGGGGCGTCGCCGCCGGGGCGGCCAGGGCCATCCCCGTGTCGAGGAACTGCTCCAGGGTGGCGATGGCCTCGTCCAGCTCGCCGATGAGCACGAGCGCACGGGCCTTCGCGATCGTGCTTTCCGTCGATTCGGCTCCGCCGAGGTCGGTCGTCTCCTGCAGGAGCTCCAGTGCCTCCTGCGCGGCCTCACGCGAGCCCTCGGAACGAGGCCGTTCCAGCGCGAATTCATCGGTCTGCGTCGCGTCGGACGGGGCGGCCGAGGAGAACGGCGTGACTCCCCTGAGCAGCGCCTTGGCAGCGGCCAGGGAAAGGCGTGCACGGGTCTGGGCCGGGCTGGTGTCGGTGCGTGCGGCCAGGGCCTGGTCGGCGAAGTACAGCGAGTCGCCGATCGCGCCTTCGTCCAGGGCGCGCATGCTGGCCCGCTGGTAGTGGACGCTCAGCGGCTCGTCCCCAGGGCCGTCCGGGTGCAGGAGCCGGCGTCCGAGATCGTGGGCGCGGGCCGGAGCGGAGCGGTCCACATAGGCAAGGAGCAGGATCCGGCCGACTTCGGTGTACTCCTCGCCCACGCCGAGGCCGAGGTGCTGCAGGCGCGCGATGGCGCGTTCGCCGAGCGCGATGGCCTGCCCCAGGTCGCCCACCGAGTGGTAGCAGCGCGCCAGGGCGATGACCGGCGGCAGCCAACTCGCCCTGCCCGGGTCCCTTTCGGCCTGCTCGCGCAGTTCCTCGAACAGCGCGATCGCGTTGGCGGTGCGTCCCAGCTCCTCAAGGGCGCGGGCACGGCCCCAGCGCGCGCGGGCGGTCAGGTCGGGATCGTCGCTGCGCGCGATCACCTCGTCGAAGCCGCTCTCCGCGGTGCCCGGGTCGCCGCGCAGCAGCGCGAGGTGGGCGTGCCGCTCCCGTACCTCCAGGTGGGCGCGCTGCTCCGGCTCGACGCCCTCGGCCAGGTACTCGGGGGTGCAGCCGAGGCGTTCGGCCAGCATGCGCAGGACGGTCGGCGTCGGGGTGCGCTTACCCGACTCGATCAACGAGATGTAGCTGTCGGAAAGGTCGTGACCGGCGAGCTGTGCCTGCGACAAGCGTCTGGTCAGCCGCAGGTTGCGGACACGTTCGCCGACGTTGCCTGGACCCGGCATGTGGACTCACTTAGCGGAAGTAAACAGGCGGCTGGGGTGCCGACATGATTGCACATTGCGGGTAATCACACATCGAGAGTAAAGAAGCGACAAGTTACGGGATCGGCTGGTCGGGCCCGGTCCGGCCCGGCGCGCACGCCGCTGCATCGCCGTGCCGCGCCGGTTGCGGCCGGCGGAACCGCCGGGGATCGCGACGCCTGTCATCCTGGGACGGTATCCGACCATCCGCACAAGATCGTAAAAACCGCCGAAATAGATCAGCCCGCTGCGCAAACGGGCTAGCCGCGCGAGGCCGCCGCGCACCGGACGGGGGATCAGGGACGCTCGCCGTCGGCGGGGATGGTGGGGACGTCGTCCGGCGGCGGGGCCGGCTTCGGACGGCGCGGAGGCGGCGGCGGGGGAAGCGTCTTCTCCTCGGGCTGCGGGTTCTTGTTCGGGAAGATCATCTCGCAGACTTCGAGGTAGAGCTGCTCGGGGTAGGGCAGGTAGTCGACGTTGGTGAGCGCCTGGTCCTGGCCGGCGGACTCCAGGATGAACTCGCCGTAGCCGAGCATCCGGCCCGCGATCGTCCGCTTGAAGCTCATGTCGGTGACCTTGGCCAGCGGCATCATCGCGACCTTGCGGGTGATGAGCCCGGTGGTCAGCAGCATCCGCTGGTTGGTGATGACGAAGTAGTCGACGGACCACTCCGCGACCCGCCAGACGAACCAGGCGAGCAGGATCAGCCAGCCCCACCAGATCCAGCTGATGACCGTCCCCGCGTCGCTCGCGACGGTGTTGCTCAGCACCCCCGCGATGATCAGGCCGCCGAGGACGAGGCCGACCGGGACCATCAGCACGGCCGGGTGCCGCCGCACGGTGATCACCTGGTTCTCGTGCGGGAGCAGGTACTTGTTGACCGATGCCGGCGCGGAGTCGCCGGGAGTGACGAGCCTCATGCGAGCGCGTTGACGAAGGTGGCGAGGGAACCCGCGGCGGACGCGATGCCGTTCGCGGCGGACTCGACCGACTGCGCCGCGCCGTCCGGCTGCTTGACCACGTAGAACGCCACGAAGGCCACCGCGGCCCACGTCATGTACTTCTTGGCGGGCACGGCAGCCTCCCGGAGCGTTGACCCACGGACCCCGGGTTCAGTTTCGCACAGCCCGAACGACCGGCAAAGCCACGGCTATGGCGCGTTGTCGAGCGATGAACGTCGCGCCTTGCGGCGTTTCTCGGCGGCGACCGTGGCGAGCACCTCCAGGTGCCTGCGCGCGATCCGCTCCACGAGGTCGGACGGTGCCGACCCGGTGACCTCCTCGGCGCCGTGCCATGCGGCGGAGACGCACCGGTCCACCGTGTCGGTGGCGTGCACCCCCTCGAACTCCTCGGCGAGCCGCTCTCCGATATCCGTGTAGCGCGGCGGGCCGCCGCCGTCCCCTGGGTGAGCCATGAGATGTCCTCGATCGAGCTCGCTCGCACCGCCCGGTCCGAAACGGTCCCCCTGTGCCGGGGCGGTGGAGGGAACGCGCAGAGGCGTTCCGTAGCGCCTTCGTACCCTCGCGGGAAGGGAACGAACATCGCAGGTCACGTCGGCGGGCCCCGTTCGGGGACGCGGTCAGACGACCCCGTAGAGCCGGTCTCCGGCGTCCCCCAGGCCGGGCATGATGAAGCCCTGCTCGTTGAGGTGGGAGTCGATCGCGGCCGTCACGACGCGCACCGGCGCCGATATGTCGGAGAACGCCTGCTCCAGCAGCTTCAGGCCCTCCGGGGCGGCGAGCAGGCAGAGCGCGGTGACGTCCTCGGCCCCGCGGTCCAGGAGCAACTGGATGGCGGCGGCGAGCGTCCCGCCGGTCGCGAGCATCGGGTCGAGGACGTAGCACTGCCGCCCCGACAGGTCGTCCGGCAGCCGCGTCGCGTACGTCTGCGCCTGCAGCGTGCCCTCGTCGCGGATCATGCCCAGGAACCCGACCTCGGCGGTGGGCAGCAGCCGCGTCATGCCGTCGAGCATCCCGAGCCCGGCGCGCAGGATCGGGACGACGAGCGGCTTGGGGCTCGCCAGCTGGACACCGCGCGCCGAGACGAGGGGCGTCTCGACGGTGGCCTCGGTGACCCGCACCTCCCGGGTCGCCTCGTAGGCGAGCAGGGTGACCAGTTCGTCGGCGAGGCGGCGGAACGTGGGGGAATCGGTGCGGACGTCCCGCAGCGTGGTGAGCTTGTGCGCGACGAGGGGGTGGTCGACGGCGAGGGTCTGCATGCGATCACCGTAACCCACCGGCCGTGACCGGCCGGACCGCGCCGAAGCAGGATAGGACGCCGCTGAGCTGGGCAGTATGGCGGTATGAATAGGAAGACCGATCAGCAGCCGGAAGGTCCGGCGCGGGCCCGGGAGTCCGTGCCCGACCCACCTGGGCCCGCGGCGCCGCCGGGCGGGTCCGGGTCGCCTCCGGACGACGCAGCGGCGCCGCGCCCCGGTCCCCCCGCCGGCGAGGAACCCGCCACCGAGACTCCCGCTCCCTCCGCCAACGCGCCCGGCGACGCCCCGGTGACCGATGTCACAGCGGGCGAGGACGGCCGTCCGCGGCCCGGCCCGCAGGGCGACATCTCCCCCGAGCAGGTGCGCGAGCACCTCCGCCGCCGGGCGATCTTCCTGCGCGAGCTGGCCGAGGCCCGTGAGCTGCGCCGCCGGGTCACCCCGCACCGGTCGCGGCGCGCCCGCATCCACGCGGCGCTGCGCCGCCGCACCTTCCGCATAAATTGACGCGGATCGAGTAGGTTCCTTCCGCTGGGCAGGGTTTGCTGCGCTGACTCCCGGTCTCACACGCGGGTGCGGCGCCCAGTTTCGCGTTGGTGCACGCTCGGACCGCCGCATCTGGGACCATGCCCTGGCAAGACACGCGCCGGTGGGGTGGAAATGACGGATGTGGACGCGACGGACTTCGCCGTTGTGGTGTACCGGGAAGACGAGGGCTGGGAGGCCGAGATCCTCCCGGTCGCGCTGACCGAGGACCTCGCGGGGCTGATCCATGCCCTGCGCCAGCAACCGAGCCTCGGCGGCACGATCGGGCTGGTCTCGGTCGGCGACGACTTCTTCGTGGCGATCCGCCTGCTCGGCGACGACGTCATGGTGTTCCTGTCGGACGTCACGGCCTCGGTCGACTGGCCGCTGGCCGGCCAGGTCCTCGACTACCTGGACATCCCGATCCCCGAGGAGGAGGAGCTCGACCAGGTCCTCCCGGTCGGCGACATGTCGATCTTCGCCGACCTCGGCCTGGACGAGATGGAGCTCGGCGCCATCTCCGGCGACCTGGAGCTCTACCCGGACGAGATGCTGCTCAGCATCGCCGGCCGGATCGGCTTCGCCCCCGCCTTCGAACGCGCGATGGACGCCGTCGCCTGACCGTCCGTCCGGTACCACGGGCGGTTTGCCGGATTTCGAACTGATCCGGCGGCGTCAGGGGGTGTGAGCGGGGCAAGCCCGTGGGTCACAATTGGCACGTGACCCAATTCGCCGCCGTGTTCGCGCAGACCCCGCAGGGCTGGGTCGGCATGGAGGCCGCCCTGGCGGAGGCCGAACACGTCGACGACGTCGCCGACCTGATGCGCGAGGCGGCGGTCGAGACCTACGGAGACCCGGTCGTCCTGCTGATCGAGCAGGACGACGACTGGTTCGCGGTGGTCCGGCTGGACGGCGAGAACGAGCCGCGCGCCTACGTCTCCACCGTCCGCGAGGACGGGCTCGGCGCCCTGTTCCAGCAGCTCGTCGGCGAGGTCCCGGACGGCGACCCCGGCGGCGACCCGGCCCTCCTCGAAGACTTCGGCGTCGACCCCAAGCTGCTCAGCGACCTGGGCGAAGGCGCCCTGCCCGGCGACGCGCTCCTCGCCGTCGCCGAGCACGCCGGCTTCGGCGAGGAGTTCGACCACCTCCGCGACTGACCCTCCCGCCAGGGGAAGCCGGCCGCCGGGCGGCTGGACGGACCCGCCCAGAGACGGCAGAACGACCAAGGACGTGACCGGAACAATGGGTGACGAAACGGCGGGCGACCCCGTGCTGGAGGGGTTCGTCCCGGCCATGCGGCTCGCGCTGGCCGAGGCCCGCAAGGCATCCGCGGACGGAGAGATCCCGGTCGGCGCGGTCGTGCTGGACGCGTCCGGCGAGGTCATCGGCACCGGCCGCAACGACCGCGAGCGCTCCGCCGACCCGACCGGCCACGCGGAGATCATCGCAATGCGACAGGCAGCGGCCGCCCTCGGAGAGTGGCGCCTGACCGGCTGCACGCTGGTCGTGACCCTGGAGCCGTGCACGATGTGCGCGGGAGCGTCCGTCCAAGCCCGGCTGGTCCGCGTCGTTTACGGCGCGGTCGACCTGAAGGCCGGCGCAGTCGGCTCGCTGTGGGACGTCATACGCGACCGGCGCCTCAACCACAGGCCGGAGGTCGTCGCGGAGGTCATGGCCGACGAGTGCGCCGCGCTGCTAACCGAGTTCTTCACGCAGCGCAGATTCGGGTAGGCTCTCCCGCGGTGGTGTCGCCTAGTGGACGAGGGCGCACGCCTCGAAAGCGTGTGAAGTGCAAGCTTCCGTGGGTTCGAATCCCACCACCACCGCACATCCCAAGGGCCGCGACCATGTCGCGGCCCTTCGCCGTCACCCCACCGTGACGAGGGCGACCCCCGCGACGGCGACGGCCATCCCCACACGCTGGATGGCGCGAAGCCGCTCGGTGTAGGCGAACCTCGCCAGCAGGACGGTGATCGCCGGGTAGAGGGACGTGAGGACGGCTGCGAGGCTGAGCATGCCCTTGTGGGCGGCCAGGAAGTAGAGGACGTTCGCGCCCGCGTCGAGGGTGCCGGACAGCAGCGCCAGCCCGATCAGCGTCCACCCGGACAGGCGGGGGCCGAGATCGCCGCCGCGGAGCGCCAGGGCCAGGAGCGCGACGGCGATGACGACGACGTTGCCGACGCGGGCGCCGACGATCGGCCATAGGCCGCTGCCGTCCCCCGCGGTCTTCAGCAGGACGAAGAAGACACCGAAGCAGGTGCCGGACACGCCGGCCATGATCGGTCCCGAGTCGAGGTGGCGGCGCCAGCCGGGCGCGGCGGTCTCCGCGGCTCGCTCGTGGCCAGCCTCCATGCTGACCAGGGCGATCGCGACGAGGCACAGCAGGACGCCGGCGGCGACGGACGCGTCCAGCCGCTCACCCCGGGCGATGCCCACGGCCACCGGCAGGACGGCGGTGGCGAGCGCGGACACCGGGGCCACCACGTTCATCGGCCCGCGCGCGAGCGCCCGGTAGAAGGTGATCAGGCCCGCCCCGCCGGCCAGGCCCGCCGTGAAACCCCAGGCGATCGGGCCGGGGGCGGGCGTGCCGCCCCCGGTGAGCAGCGCGGACACCAGGATGATCACGAAGCCGACGGGGATGCACCAGGTCAGCGTCCGCAGCGCGGTCGACCTGCGGGTCACGGCGCCGCCGAGGAAGTCGGCCACGCCGTAGGCGAGGGCCGCGCCCAGGGCGAGGACCGTGACCATCAGCGCCCGCCGATGAGCCGGCTCGTGATGCGCACGTCCGGGGCGATCGCGCGGAGCCTGCCGGCCAGCCGGTCGCCCGCCTCGGCGAGCCGGTCGAGAGGGTAGGGCTCCAGGCGTTCGAGCAGGAAGAGGCCGTTCTTCGTGGTCTCGGTCAGGCGCGTCCGGACGCACTGCCGCCAGTTCCACCGCCGGCAGGTGACGCCCGCGTCATCCCGCCAGACGACCTCACCGGGACCGGGATGCTCGACGGCGGGCTCCCCACCCTGCATCACGTCGAACGGCTCGTCCCCGGTGGCCCGAACCAGCCGCGCGGGACCCTGGTAGGCATCGAGATCCTCGCCGCCGATCGGCAGCGCGTACTCGACGCTGACGGCGTTGTAGGCGTCCACGACCTTGTTGATGGCGGGGAGGGCGTCGGCGCGGCGGAGCAGCGCGTCCACGGAGGGCCGGGTCCGCTGCGGCTTGGAGCCGAACGCCCGATAGGCATCGCGCCACGCCTCGACATGCGGGTCGGCGGCATCGGCCTTCCCGGCCGCTTCGGCCAGCCACTCCTCCGACTCCGCGTCGCTCGGCCCGTTGACCAGCCCTTCAGCGGTCATGACGAGAACCGCGAAATCAGGCCGCAACTCCCGAACGGCCTCATCGACCACGATCCGCTCCAGCATCTCCACCCTCCACCCGGTCACTTTAATGACATCGACATGTCAGTATAACGACCATGCGCAGGCTTCGCGGGCCGTCGGCCCCAGGAGTGCAGCCCCAGCACCGCTCGCCGATGGCGCCACGTCCGCGACCACTCGCCAGAGCAGCGACCACGACCTCCACGGGCTCGACAAGCCGTTGACTTGCGGCGTGTTGTTGTTATGGGACGCCGGATAACAACAACACGCCGCAAGTCAACGAACTCGAGCGACCTTGGTGGATGGCTTCACGCTTGCCTTGCCGAGTGGCTTCCGTGCTGGTTTGTCGGTCTTCCTCTCCGCAGCGGGGTGTGCGGCGGCTTTGGCCTTGCGCGGGCGGACGCGGGGAGGGGTGCTGACGCGCTGTGCGACGTGCGTCAGCACCTGCCTCGCGGTCTTCGTCCTGATGGGCGTGCGCCGGGCTGCGGGAGACTGGGCGGGTGTGGTGGGGAGTGCGAGGGGTGGAAG
>NZ_SMKM01000229.1 GCF_004348665.1 Actinomadura sp. GC306
GGTCGAGGGGCGGGGCGGTGTCGCCGTTGGCGTCGTAGGGCGACTGCTGCGGCACGTACGGCGGCGGGGCCTGCGCCGGGTCCTGGCCGGGGTAGCCGCCGGCGTACGGCGGGGGCAGCATCCCGCCGTCGAACGGCTGCGGAAGGGGGCCGCCCTCGTAGGGCGGGGGCTGCGGCGGCCCGAACGTCTGCGGCGGGTAGCCGGTCTCGGGGGGCGGCTGCTGGAAGGAGGGAGGCGCGGCGAGCCAGGGGTTGGCGTTCGGATCCGTCTGCTCGGCCCGGGACGGGGCGTCCTCCTCCGGCGGCGCGTTCTCCTGCTCGGCGGGCGGCTGCCCCGCGCCCTGCTCCCCCTCGGCGGCCGGGGCGGGGGACTGCGCGGCCGGCTCGCCGCTCATCGCGTCCAGAGAGGCCAGCCGCTCCTCCAGGGAACGCCCGTCGTGCTCGTTCCTTGCCACCGTTCTTCCCCCTCGGGCACGCCTCTGATGATCAATTCGGAGCAGGTCGGCAAAAAGGTCCCCGTGCAGGATACCCGTGCGTCCATAGCACGCATCCCGCGTGGAGATCGGCCTTGGTGTCGGAACGGGCGGACCGGGAACGCCCGGTAGCGTGACGGGTATGCATGCGATCGTTGTCCGCGAGCCGGGGGAGCCCGACGTCCTGGACTGGACGGAGGTGCCGGATCCGGCGCCGAAGCCGGGCGAGGTGCTGATCGAGGTCGTCGCCAGCGCGGTCAACCGCGCGGACGTCATGCAGCGGAAGGGCTTCTATCCCCCGCCGCCGGGCGCTCCCCCGTACCCGGGGCTTGAGGTGTCCGGGCGGATCGCGGAGCTCGGGCCGGACGTGTCCGGCTGGAGCGTCGGCGACGAGGTGTGCGCGCTGCTCGCCGGGGGCGGGTACGCCGAACGGGTCGCGGTGCCCGCCGCGCAGCTGCTCCCGGTGCCGCGCGGCGTGGACGTCGTCGACGCCGCCGGTCTGCCGGAGGTCGCGTGCACCGTGTGGTCGAACGTCTTCATGCTCGCCGGGCTGCGCGCGGGGGAGACGCTCCTCGTGCACGGCGGCGGCAGCGGCATCGGCACGCACGCGATCCAGCTCGCGAAGGCGCGCGGCGCCCGGGTGGTGACGACGGTGGGCAGCGCGGAGAAGGCCGCCCGCTGCCGGGACCTCGGCGCGGACGTGACCGTCAACTACCGCGAGGACGACTTCGTCGAGCACGGCCCCTACGACGTGATCCTCGACGTGATCGGCGCGAAGTACCTGGCGCGGAACGTGGACGCGCTCGCCGTCGGCGGCCGGCTGATGGTGATCGGGCTGCAGGGCGGCACGAAGGCCGAGCTGGACCTCGGCAAGCTGCTCCGCAAGCGGGCGCTGGTCCACCCGACGTCGCTGCGGTCCCGCCCCCTGGAGGAGAAGGCGGAGATCGTCGCGGGAGTCCGCGAGAATGTGTGGCCGCTGCTGGAGTCGGGCACCGTCCGTCCGGTCGTGGACCGGCGGTTCCCGATGCCGGACGCGGCGAGTGCGCACCGGCTGCTCGAAGAGAGCGGCCACGTGGGCAAGATCCTGCTGACCGTATGAGGATAGGAGGACAATGAGCGAGCCGTCGAAGAACGAGTCCGAGCAGGAACCCCAGGTGCTCGTGGTCGGCCCGGGAGGCATCGCCGTGGAGGGCGGTGGCGAGGGCGAGAGCGAGAGCAAGTCGCTGACCGGGATGGTCGAGCAGCCGGCGAAGGTGATGCGGATCGGCGGGATGATCCGGCAGCTCCTGGAGGAGGTCAAGGCCGCCCCGCTGGACGAGGCGAGCCGGGCCCGGCTGCGGGAGATCCACAAGTCGTCCATCAAGGAGCTCGAGGACGGCCTCGCGCCCGAGCTGGTGGAGGAGCTGGAGCGGCTGTCGCTGCCGTTCACCGACGGCAGCGTGCCGAGCGAGGCGGAGCTCCGGATCGCGCAGGCGCAGCTCGTCGGCTGGCTGGAGGGCCTGTTCCACGGCATCCAGACGACGCTGTTCGCCCAGCAGATGGCGGCCCGCGCCCAGCTTGAGCAGATGCGGCGCGCGCTGCCCGCCGGGATGATGCCCCCCGGCGCCGCCCCCGAGGACGACAGGCCGGGATCGCGTTCGTCGGGCCCCTACCTGTAGGACGCGGCGCGCGGCGTCACGGGAAGAGGCGCTCCAGCACCTCGGCCACGCCGTCCTCGTCGTTGCGGGACGTCTTGTGCGTCACGGCGGCGAGCACGAGCGGGTGCGCGTTCGCGACCCCGTACGAGGTGCCCGCCCAGGTGAGCATCGGCAGGTCGTTCGGCATGTCGCCGAAGGCGACGACGGCGTCGGACGTGAGCCCGCGCTCGGTGCACAGGGCGGCCAGGGCGCTGGCCTTCGTGACGCTGGGCGCGCTCATCTCCAGCAGGCCGCGCCCCGACGAGTGGGTGACGGTGACGAGGTCGCCGACGGCCGCCGTCGCCTTCTCCGAGAGCACGTCGGGGTCGGCCTCGGGGTCGAACGCGAGGAGTTTCGTTCCGCTGCGGCCGACGAGCTCCGCGAAGTCGACGGCTCGGCCGCCGAGGGCCTTGGCGTCCCAGCGGCCGAGCAGGTAGCTCTTCTCGAAGACGAAGCCGTCCGGGTGCTCGACGGCGAACCGCAGCTCCGGCGCGACCGAGCGGAGCCGCCCGACCGTCTCGGCGATCACCGGCGGCGGGATCTCCTCGGTGCGCAGCACGGTCTCGGTGTGCAGGTCGTACAGCACGGCGCCGTTGGCGCAGATCGCGACGCCGTGGTGGTCGACGGCCTCGGCGATCTGCTTCATCCAGCGCGGCGGCCGCCCGGTCACCATGACGAGCGTCGCCCCGGCCCGCTCGACCCGGGCCAGGGCGGCGACGGTGCGCTCGGAGATGGTTCCGTCGGAGCGCACGATCGTCCCGTCGAGGTCAGTGGCGATCACGCGCGGCGAGGAGTCGGTCATGTCACCTTCCTGGGCAGATGTGACTCACCATAAGCCACGACCCGGACATGCTCCCCGGGGGTGTCAGCGCTTGACCGGCTCCAGGACGTCCTGGCCGAGGAACTTCCGCAGCGCCTCGGGCACCCGGACGGTGCCGTCCGCGCGCTGGTGGTTCTCCAGGATCGCGACCATCCACCGCGTGGTCGCCAGCGTCCCGTTGAGGGTCGCGACGGGCTGGTTCCTGCCGTCGGCGTCCTTGAACCGGACCGCGAGGCGCCGCGCCTGGAACTCGGTGCAGTTCGACGTCGAGGTGACCTCGCGGTAGGTGCCCTGCGTCGGCACCCACGCCTCGCAGTCGTACTTGCGGGCCGCGCTGGAGCCGAGGTCGCCCGCCGCGACGTCGATCACCCGGTACGGGATCTCGACCTTGGCGAGCATCTCCTTCTCCCACTGCAGCAGCCGCAGGTGCTCCTCGTGCGCGTCGGCCGGGTCGCAGTAGGAGAACATCTCCACCTTGTCGAACTGGTGGACGCGGATGATGCCGCGGGTGTCCTTGCCGTACGAGCCGGCCTCGCGCCGGAAGCACGACGACCAGGCCGCGTACCGCCGCGGCAGCCCGTCGATGATCTCGTTCATGTGGTACGCGGCGAGCGGCACCTCCGACGTCCCGACCAGGTACAGCTCGTCCTGCGGGAGGTGGTACACCTCGGCGGCGTGCGCGCCGAGGAACCCGGTGCCCTCCATCGCCTCCGGCTTCACCAGCACCGGCGGGTACATCGGGACGAACCCGGCCGCGACGGCCTGCTCCATGGCGAGGTTGAGCAGCGCGTACTGGAGCCGCGCCCCCACGCCGGTCAGGTAGTAGAACCGCGCGCCCGACACCTTCGCGCCGCGCTCCATGTCGATCGCGCCGAGGCTCTCCCCCAGCTCCAGGTGGTCCTTGGGTTCGAAGTCGAACTCGGTGGGCGTGCCGACGTGCTCCAGGACGACGAAGTCCTGCTCGCCGCCGGGCGGGGCGCCGTCCTCGATGAGGTTCGGGACGCCCTTCAGCAGCGCGTCGAGCTCCTCGCCGAGCCGGTCGGCCTCCGCCTCGCGCTCCTTGACCTGCTGCGCCAGCTCCTTCGCGCGGGCGAGCAGCTCCTGCCGCTCGTCGCCCTGCGCCTTGGACACCGACTTGCCGATGCTCTTCTGCTCCGCCCGGAGCTGCTCGAACGACGTCAGCGCCGAGCGGCGCCGCTCGTCCACGTCCAGCAGCCGGTCGGCGACGGTCTCGTCCTCGCCGCGGGCGCGCTGCGATGCGCGCAGCCGCTCGGGGTCCTCTCGAAGAGCTCGCAGGTCGATCACAGACCCGAGGCTACCGGCCCGGCCCGGCCCGCGCGCGCGAGTATCGCCGGTGTCAGCGGACTCCGCTGGCGAGGAGCGCGTGCGACGGCAGCGCGACCGTGCCGTCCCCCACCGCGTACCGGGACACGATGCGGTCGTAGGCGTCCTTGATCCGCGCGACGGTCGCCGCGTCCTGCCGCCCGACGATGACGCCGTTGGTGCCGACCCGGGCGAGGGCGCCCAGCTCCCACCACTCCTCGGCGCCCGTGACGTGCTCCCACGTCACCTCCTCGACGGCCACTTCGCCGAATCCGGCCTCCGCGACCAGCCGCCGGAACGCGACCGGCTCGCCGTACCGCATGAACGGCGGCTCCGGGATGTCGTCGGGCCACGGCACGCCCGCCTCCTCGATCGCCTGCCGGACGATCGCGAGGCCCCCGCTGCCCGGCATCACCCAGCAGCTCAGCACCAGCCGCCCGCCCGGCCGCAGGACGCGCCGCAGCTCCGCGAGCGTCGCGGCCGGGTCACCGACGTGGTTGATGACGAAGTTCCCCGCGACCGCGCCGAACTCACCGTCCGCGAACGGCACCTCGGGCAGCACCGCGACGCGCACGTCCAGGCCGGGGACGTTGCGGCGCGCCGCCTCGGCCATGCCCGGCTCGGCGTCCATCGCCGCCACGTCGGCGCCGCGCGCGGCCGCCTGACGGGACACGAAGCCCGGCCCCGTCCCCACGTCGAGGAACCGCGTCCCCTCCCCGACGCCGGCGGCGTCCAGCAGCGGACCGATCATGTACCCGGTGAGCCTGGCGAAGCCCCGCTCGTACGCGCCGGCGCGCCCGTCCCACAGTTCCCGCTCGTAGGCGTCGAAGTCTTGGACCACCCCCGCACCCTACGTCAGCGCACGTCCACGTAGTCGCTGGGCGTGTTGGACCCGATGTAGGTGTTGCTGCCCCAGTACCTGGCGAGCCAGGTCCCGTCCTTGGACGCCTTGAACTTCTTGCTGAACCAGCCGTTCGACGCGGTCTTCGTGATGGCCATCTTCGTCCAGGTCGACGATCCCGCGGGCTTGAAGTAGATGTGGATGTTCGCGCCCGGCCCCGGCTTACCGGCGGGCATGTAGCGGTACAGCAGGCCCTTGACCGTGATGTAAGCGCCCTTCTTCACCGGCTCCGGCGAAGCGTTGTACGAGTGAATGTGCGTCCGGTACCTGACGTCGACGTAGTCGGCCGGTCCGGTCGACGGCTCGCTGTAGCCGGTCTTGGGCACGACCGCCCGCCAGTATCCGTCACGCTCGGCCGTCACCTCGAACCTGAACGTGCCGTCGCCGTCGGGCACCTGGACGTCCTTGTCGCTCCACGTCGACCCGTTGGCGGAGAACTGCAGCACCACGCTCCCTGCCGCGTTGGCCGGCACGTACGTCCCGTCCGGCATCATGCGCATGACGGTGCCGGACACGGTGATCGTGCCGCCCAGCCCGGCCGGTTCGGGTGCCGCGTCGAAGCCGGAGATGGACGTCCGGTAGGCGACCGTGCGCACATTGGTCCCCGCGTAGGACGACTCATAGCTGTAGTAGTCGTCGCGCAGGTTGACGGGGTCGTTCGCGAAGTCGATGAGCCATGCGCCGTTCGCGGTGATGGTGACCGGGACGCTGTAGGACCCGTCGGCCTCGGTCACCGGCGCCGCGATGGTGTGCCAGTCGCCGCCGGTCGCCTTGTCGAACTGGAGGTCGAGCTCCTTGCCCGCCAGCGGGCCCCAGACGCCGTCCCGGCTCTGCCGTTCGAGCCGGCCGCTGACGGTCACCTGGTCGCCCACGATGAGGCGGTCCGGCATGTGCAGCGTGATCCGCGTCTTGAGCCGCTGCTTGGTGATGCGCGTCGTCGCGCTCGTCACGGGCCGGTAGGTGGAGTCGCCCCCGTAGGACAGCTTGGCATAGCCCGTCTTGGTGAGCTCGGTGGTGCCCTCGGCGCGGCCGTCCGCTCCGGTGACCGCCGTATCGGTCTGCCCATCCGGCCTGGTCAGGCGGACAGTGGCGTCCGCGAGCGGCGTGAGGGTACCGTCGGCGGCACGGTAGTGCAGTCGCCCCTTGAAGGCCCCGCGGGTGTTGTCCACGTCGACCGTGGTCGGGGAGATCTCGACGTCACTGAGGACGGTTTCGACGCGGTTGTCGATGGTCGCCCGGTTATTGAAGAGGAGCGTCCGGTCGTCGTTCGTCAGCTCGACGTCGACTCTCCACTGGCCCTGTCCGACGGTGACGGCGGACTCCGTGCGCCACACACCGTCCTGCGCGGTGCCCTCGACCAGTGCGAAGTCGTCCACGGGGGTGGACGAGTCGCCGTCCAGCGGCCGCACGAAGGCCCGGACCACGGAGATGTCGGTCTCCGATACGGCCGACAGCTCGATCTTCGTCGTGCCCCCCGGCGACAGGAGGCGCACCGAGAGCAGCACCGGATACGGCACCGCCTCGGCCGGCACGGCGGTGAGGGACATGGTCACGACGAAAGCCGTGACCATGGCGAGCAAGCGGCGCACGGAGCCTCCATGATCGGGGGATTCATGGAGGAGACGCGAGTCCCATCCGTCCGGTTGACAGTTTTCGTCACCCTTCGGGACACGAAGTGATCACGTAGCCGGGCCGGTATCAGTGGCCATGCCGGGGGACGGCGCAGGTTTCGTCGGCGCAGGCGGTCGCCTCGTCGCCGATCGTGGTGAGTTTGGGACGCGCGTCCGCCCAGGCGCGGGTCAGGGCCTCCGTGAACGCTTCGGGGGGCTGGGCGCCGGAGATGCCGTAGCGCCGGTCGATGACGAAGAACGGGACGCCGTTCGCGCCGAGGTCGCGGGCCTCGCGCTGGTCGGTGTCCACCTCGGCGGCGTACTTGCCGGTCGTGAGGGTCTCGCGGACGACGTCGGCGTCCAGGCCCGCCTCTTCGGCGATCTGCACGAGGGAGTCGTGGTCGAAGACGGAGCGGCGGTCGGTGAAGTGGGCCTTGTAGAGGGCTTCGACGAACGCGTCCTGCACCCCGTGTTCGGCCGCGAGGTGGACGAGGCGGTGCGCGTCCGCGGTGTTGCCCACCCGGCCGCCTTCCAGGTTGTACTCCAGTCCGGCGCCGGCGGCGCGCTGCTCCATCTGCCGGTTCATCTCGACGGCCTGGTCCCGCGGCATGCCGAGCTTGCCGGAGAGCATGTCGGCGACGTCCATGGTCTCGCCCTTGGGGAACGACGGGTCGAGCTGGAACGCGCGGTAGACCACCTCGACCTGGTCCCTGTGCGGGAAGTCCTGCAAGGCGTGCTCGAACTGCCGCTTCCCGATGTAGCACCAAGGGCAGATGACATCGGACCAGATCTCAACGCGCATGGAGGGCACCTCTTTCAGGACGGTTGACCATGTCCAACACGTCCAGGCGCGGAACGATTTCCTCAGACGTTGCCGGTGCGGATGGCCGTCACCCAGGCGGCCGCTTCGGCGAAGTCGTCGTCGTGGGTCCCCCGGCGGATCTCCGGCCGGATCTCGTCGGCGCGGCGGTAGGAGCCGACGAAGCGCACGTCGGAGCAGACTCGACGCAGGCCCATCAGCGCCTCGCCCACCCGCGCGTCGGCGACGTGGCCCTCGAAGTCCATCCAGAACAGGTACGAGCCGAGGCCGGCGCCGGTCGGGCGCGACTGGATCAGGGTGAGGTTGATGCCGCGCACGGAGAACTCCGTGAGGATCTCCAGCAGGGCGCCCGGGTGGTCTTCGCCGATGAACGCGACGACGGTCGTCTTGTCCGTGCCGGACGGCGCGGGCGGCGTGCAGGGGCGCCGCAGCACGACGAAGCGGGTGACGGCGTCGGCGACGTCGTGGATGTCCTCGGCGAGGACGGTCAGGCCGTAGCGGGACGCGGCGAACGAGCCGGCGAGGGCCGCGTCGTAGTGGCCGTCGGCGACGTGCTGGGCGGCCTCGGCGTTGGACGTCGCGGCGCGCCACTCGGCGTCCGGGACGTTCTCCAGCAGCCAGCGCCGGCACTGCGGCTGCGCGATCGGGTGGGACGCGACGGTCTTGATGTCGTCCATCGCGGTGCCCGGCCGGACGAGCAGCGCGAACGACACCGGCAGGTGGATCTCGCCGACGATCTGCAGCGGTTCGCCGGTGGCCAGCTCGTCCAGCGTGGTGGGGACGGAACCCTCGACGGAATTCTCCAGCGCCACGACGGCGGTGTCGGCCTCGCCGCGGCGGAGTGCTTCCAGGACGGCGGGGACGGTCGCGTACGGCACGTGCTCGGCGGCCGCCGCGCCCGGGAGGGTGAGCAGCGCCGCCTCGGTGAAGGTGCCCCGCGGACCCAGGTAGGCGTAGCGCGCTGGCCTGTCGTCTGCGGTCACGGGTCCCCCGGGTGGCGTGTTACCGATGAGTGCGGAGCACCTCAGCGTGATGCGCGAGGTGAGAACGCCCAGTTTACCGCCCGCCCGGCCGGGCCCGGATGTCAGGCGCGGGCGGTCGAGGCGCGGTCCCCGTTGCCGAAGTCGGCGAGCGGATCGTCCATCGACACGACGGGCCCCTTGCCGAGCCGCGCCGCCCGCAGGACCTGGTTCTCCTCGGGCGAGAGCATCTCGACGGCGTGCCCGCCCTGGATCGCCTTCGCGTAGGTACGCGTCTCCGTCCGCCCGTTGATGGAGCTGACCACGACCCCGTCCCCGACCGCGTTGATCAACGCGAGCGAGAAGGACCGGTGTCCGGACATCTCTTTGAGGGCGTCGTAATGGACGATGGCGAGATCGCGCAGGGCGCGCTCGTCCACCGAACCGCTGGCGACCTGAAGCTGGCGCCTCAGCATTTCCCCGCACTCGCCGACGACCTGGTTCACCCGGTTGTGGGCGACCACCGCGATGGACAGGCCCGCAACACCCGCGACCAGGCCGGCGACGGCCACCGCGACAAGCATCACGGGCTGAGCGTACCGACCCCGGCCTGCCGTTGCGAAGAACCCCCGCGATCAACTCGCGGATCGAGACGTTTCACCAGCCACCCGCCGAGCAGCGCGATCGAGACGAGGGCGGCGATGCCGAACGTGTCGCGGAGCAGTTCGCCCGTGAAAACCGAGACGGGGGAGTGCTCCGGGCCGATCATGGCCCGCGCCCACCACGGGATCGGGAACAGGAAGAGCAGCCAGAGCGCGAACGCGAGGAGACATCTTCGCGTGTCGCGGCCATCCCCGGCCAAAGCCGCGATCACCGCGATCATCCAGACGAGGTGGTGGATCCAGCCCACCGGGGACAGCGCGACCGACAGCAGCCCGACGATCGCGACGGAGCCGAGCAGCAGGCTCGTGGCGTCGGGCCCGGTCAGCAGGGCGGCGACCTGGGACGAGCGGCGGGCCCAGCGGAAGCCGTAGTACGCGACGGCCGCGGCGAGGACGAGCCACACCAGCGTGCGGATGGGCCCCTCGTCGAAGATCCGCGCGACGATGCCGTGGACGGCCTGGTTGGTGGTGCCGTCCACCGCGCCCGTCCGGTCACCGCCCTGGAGCAGGGCGCCGAACCAGTAGTCCGCCGAATCGGACGGCAGCAGCGCGAAACCGGCGAGGGTGGCCGCCGCCGCGGTGAGCACCGCGTTGCCCAGCGCCTCCCGCCGCCCCGTGATCAGGAACCAGATGAGGAAGACGCCCGGCACCAGTTTGATCGCGACGGCGAGGCCGACGAGCATCCCGCGCGGCCACCGGGCGGTGCGGGCGCAGCAGTCGGCCAGGCACATCGCGAGGAGGAACAGCCCGACCTGGCCGAAGCGGAACTGGTCGCGGACGGGTTCGAGCCACGTCATCGCGGCGACGAGCACGCCCGCGGCGAGCGGCGCCCAGCGGCCGAACCGGCGGATGAGGTCGCGGAAGGCGTAGCAGACCGTGACGACCAGCGCGGCGTAGATCAGGACCGTCCACACCACCTGCGCGACGGGCCAGGACAGCAGCGTGAACGGGACGGCCAGCACCGCCGCGAACGGCGGGTAGGTGAACGGCAGCAGCTGCGGCGGCTGCGTCAGCACGTCGTAGAGCGGGGCGCCGCGCAGGATGGCGCGGCCGCCGTCGCGGTACACCTCCAGGTCGACCAGCCGCTGGTCGGGCGGGTTGCCGAGCCAGCGGACGACGACCGGCGTCACCGCCGCCACCGCGACGACGACGCCCGCCAGGAGGATCAGCAGATCGGCCCGCCGCCACCGCCGTCCGGCGCTGGAAGCGGGCTCGTCCCCGGCACGGGCCTCGCCGCGGGCTTCGCTCACAACCTGCGCCTCGGGACCGTCCACAGCCGCAGGATATGGCCCCACGGCGTTGGTATGGCTCTTGTAACCTGTGCGCCATGACTTCGCGGGGGACAAAGATCGCCGTGTTCCTCGCGACCCTCGTCGCGGCGCTGACGGGCCTTTCCGCGCTGGGCACCGTGCCCGCCGGGGCCGCGGGCCCGGAGAGCGCTTCCCAGGGGGGCCTCGCCGCGATCGACGGCCGCGTCGTGATCATCGGTGTCCCCGGGCTGCTGTGGAGCGACATCGGCGAGCGGGAGACGCCCGCGCTGTGGGAGCTGACCGGGCGGGGCGCCGCGGCGAGCCTCAGCGTCCGCACGACCCGGCTCAACACCTGCCCCACGGACGGGTGGCTGACGGTGTCGGCGGGGCAGCGGTCCCGGCTGCCGCACGGCGACTGCGCGCTCCCCGCCGCCCCGATCCCGCCCGGCCAGGAC
>NZ_SMKM01000022.1 GCF_004348665.1 Actinomadura sp. GC306
CGCTCCGCCCGCCCCCGCCGCCGAGCCCGCAACTGCCCCTCGAACGCCTTAACGAGCCCTTTGACCTCAACTGTGTTCAATCTGCCTCGCCTCCGCTCGGCGGCTCGCGGGCGCTTCGCGCGCTGTGTTCAATTGCCTCGCCTCCGCTCGGCGGCGAGCGGGCGCTTTACGCGCTCTCTTCCCTCGTCGCTCCGGTCGCTCGTTCCTCGCTCCCTGCGCTCCTCAGTCCAGAGAGCGCGCGCCCGCTCGCGGGCGCCCAAGTCCACAAGGGGCTCGGAAGGGGTGTTCAGCCGCCTACCAGGCCGCGGTCGCGCCAGTTCTCGAAGATCTTCTTGATCTGGGTCTCGGCTTCGGCTACGGCTTCCTTGGCGGACGCCTGGCCGCGGGCGGCGCGGCCGAACATCGTCGGCAGGACGTGGGTGTTGAAGGTCTCGCCCACCGCCGGGTTGGACGGGCCCGGGTAGCCGATGTTGGCGCTCCAGGAGACGGAGTCCTTCAGGAAGGCGAGCTTGTTCGCGGGCTTGGCGCCCCACGGGTCGTTGTCGAGCCAGCCGTTCAGCTGCGGGACGAGCGACGGCCACGCAGGGAGGTCGTACATCTCGGAGTGGTACGTCACGGCCGGGAAGTTCGCCGTGTAGTGCAGCAGGAACTCCTTGGCCGCGTCCGGGTTGCCGGCGTAGGTCGGGACGATCCACTGCTGGATCACGTGCTGTGCCGCCAGCGCCGCCTTCGGGCCGCGCAGCGCGGGGACGAAGTGGATGTCGTCGCCGATCTCGCGGTTCGTGCCCATCGCGGTGCGCCAGGCGGAGATCGAGTTCAGGATGTAGGACGACTTGCCGGCGATGAGGGCCTGGTTGTTCGACGCGGGGTTCCACGAGAAGACCTCATCGGTCTCGGCCTCCTTGAACAGCCGCGTCATGTACTCGACGGCCGCGACCGTCGCGTCGGAGTTGATCGCGACCCGCTCGTTCTCGTCCTGGACGGAGCCGCCGAACGACCACAGCAGCGCCCGCGCCGCCATGTTCGAGTCGGTCTCGGGGGAGAGCCCGATCCCGCACGGCACGCCGGTCTGCCTCTTGATCTCGGCGGCGCCGCGCAGCAGGTCGTCCCAGCTCGCGGGGCCGTTCGGCATGCCGACCCGCTGCCACATCGAGCGGCGGTAGTCACCCGGGTCGGGCGTCCAACCGGGGCAGTAGGCGTAGAACTTCTCGGTGTTCGGGTTGTAGCTCGACTTGCGGCACAGCTCCTGCTGGCGTCCCCACCGCCGGTTCGCCTCCTGGACGACGTCGGACATGTCCAGGACGGCCGGCTCGTACTGTGAGAACGGCGCGATGTGCTGGATGAGGTCGTGGCCGCGCTTCGCCTGGATCTCCGACGCCGCGCGCCGGGGGACGTCCACGGTGTTCACGTGGTCGACGCGGACCTCGACGCCGGCCTTCCTGCCCCAGTCGGCGACGAACTTGTCGAACCAGGCGTCGTGCCGGGGCACGAAGTGGCTCCACATCAGGATGCTGAGGGAGCCGCTCAGTTTCGTCGCGGGGGAGGTGAACACCTCCTTCGGGGCGTCGCCGGAGCCCTTCGCCTGCGGTCCGCTGGACTCGCTCGCGCAGCCCGCGAGGAGCCCGTACGCGCCCGCCGCCAGGGCCGTGGACGCCAGGAATCCGCGTCTGCCGAGCCCGGCGGGGCCGGAGTGGGGGGTCGTCCCCCCACGAAGGGCACTGGGCTCGGGGGTTCGGGGGGAGTCGGGGGTGAGCCGGTCGGCCATGGGAGCCTCCCTCGCCGGTGAGGTACTCCCTCGAAAGTAGATCTACTTTCGAGGGACATCCAGCGACGATCCGGTAACCGTCCGTCACGCTGGTCTCACCGGTCCCGCAGGTCACCGGCGCCCCGCGGGCTACTTGCCGGTGGCCTCGGTGTAGGCGGCGATGACCTCTTCGGGGTCGCCGTCCATGTGCATCCGGCCCTCGTCGACCCAGATGACGCGGTCGCAGGTCTCCTTGACCACGTCGAGCTGGTGGGCGACGAGGAAGACCGCGCCGGCCTCCTTGCGCAGCTCCTCGATCCGCCGCTTGCTCTTGTTCTTGAACTTGGCGTCGCCGGTGGCGAGCGCCTCGTCGATGAGCAGCACGTCGTGGGTCTTGGCCGCGGCGATCGCGAACCGGAGCCGGGCGCCCATGCCGGACGAGTACGTCCGCATGGGGTACTGGATGAACCCCTCCTTGAGCCCGGCGAACTTCACGATCTCCTGGTACTTCGCCTTGGTCTCGGACGGGGTCATCCCCATCGCCAGGCAGCCGAGGACGATGTTGCGCTCGCCGGTGAGGTCCTTCATCAGGGCCGCGTTCACGCCCAGCAGGGACGGCTGGCCGTCGGTGTAGACGGCGCCGCTGTGCGGGGGCAGCAGGCCCGCGATCGCCTTCAGCAGCGTCGACTTGCCGGAGCCGTTGGTGCCGATGATCCCGATGGCCTCGCCCCGGTAGGCGATGAAGGACAGGCCCTTGATCGCGTGGACCTCGGTCATCGTGGGGCGGTGCTGCCGCCGGACGATCCGGGAGAACGCGCTGGCGGCGTTGCCCTTCCCGCCCGCGCCGAACACCCGGTAGACGATGTGGAGATCGTCCACCACGACGATCGGCTCCCGGTTCGGGTCGATGTCGACGGCGCCCCGCACCTTGGTGTCAGCCACGGCCGTATCGCTCCTCGGCACGGTAGAAGTACACGAAGCCCCCGATCAGCATCGCCAGGGACCAGCCGAGCGCGAGCAGCCACAGATGCGTCACGGATTCCACGTGCAGCTTGGTCTGGACGTATCCCCGGTACTCGCCCAGGAGGACGTACCGGCTCAGCTCCAGGAACACGTACGCGGGGTTCGCCTCCAGCAGCGTGCCGAGCCACGCGTGGTCCTTCAGCAGCTGGCTGCGCTCCATGATCTGCGGCAGGCTGAAGATGACACCGGACGCGTACAGCCACGTCCGCATGACGAAGGGCAGCAGCTGGGTGATGTCGCGGTTGAACGCGCCCAGCCGCGCCATGACCATGCTGATGCCGACGTTGAACATCAGCTGGAGCAGCAGGATCGGGATGAAGAGCAGCATGTAGAAGCTGAGCGGCTCGCCGAACGCCAGGATGATGGCGAACAGCACGACCAGCGAGGCCAGCAGCTGCTGCAACTCCACGACCGCGTACGCAAGCGGCAGCGTGGCCCGCGGGAAGTGCAGGGCCCGGATCAGCGACAGGTTGTCGCCGACCGACTTGGAGCCCGAGGTGACGGACCGCTGGGTGAAGCCGAACAGGAACACGCCGGTCACCAGGAACGGGATGAAGTCCGGCAGGTCGCGGCTCAGCCTCAGCAGCAGGCCGAAGATCAGGTAGTAGACGGCCGCGTTCAGCAGCGGCGTCAGTACCTGCCATACCTGGCCGAGGCGGGAATCGCTGTGCTTGGAGACGTTCTTCGCCGACGCGAACGCCCAGATGAAGTTCCGCCGAGCCCAGATGCTCTTGAGATACTTCGGCAGCGGGGGGCGCGCCGCGCTCTGCCTCAGCCCATGCCGTGCGGCGTAGTCGGCCAGGGTCTCGTTCACGTGAGAGGGCTCCGCGATCGTTCCGACCGACTCGCCACCCGAGGAACCGAGTCGTTCCGGGTGACTCATGCCGGGAAGCCTATTGCAGTCGATGCGTCCGACGTGACGTCTGCCCGCATAGTGACCCCCGATTTGAGATCTTTACGGCATCATGTCGCCGTCCCTGGGGATACCCGGGTCATGCGCGTCAACCACTCACGCCGGCCCACCGCGCAGCGCCGACCCCCCGTCTGGCGGCGCCCTCCGCCGCCGGAACCGCCCCGCTCCCGGTTCCACCGTTCCCGCACGTTGCGCAGGCTGGGGCGGCTCGACCGGTGGGCGTTCGACGGGGTCGCGGCGGCGTACCTGCCGGGGCTGGAGTACGTCCTGCCGAGGCTGTCGCGGTTCGCCGACAACGGGGTGCTGTGGTTCACGAGCGCCGGGATGATGGGGCTGGCCGGCGGCGCCCGGCTGCGGCGCGCGGCGCTGCGCGGCTCGATCGCGATCGCGGTGGCGAGCCCGGCGGTGAACCTGGTCGGCAAGCAGGCGTTCCGCCGCAGGCGGCCCGTGGTGGACCTGGTGCCGCCGATCCGCATCCGGTGGAAGCTGCCCACCTCGCACGCGTTCCCGTCCGGCCACTCGGCGTCGGCCGCGGCCTTCGCCGCCGGGGTCGCGATGGAGGCGCCGCGCCCGGTGGCGGCACCGGTCGTGGCGACGGCCGCGGCGGTGGCGTTCTCCCGCGTCTACACCGGCGCGCACTACCCGGGCGACGTCCTCGCGGGGGTGGGGATCGGCGTGCTCGCCGCGCTCGGGACGCGGACGGTCTGGCCCGCCCATCCGCCGGCTGCCAAGGTGACCCCGGCCGAGGACACGGTCACCGGACGGGACCTCGGCGAGCTCGTCACCGAGGACGGCCGCGGGGTGGTCGCGGTCGTCAACCGCGCCGCCGGCGGCGGCGACACGGCGGTCCGGGGCGCGGCCGCGATAGTGCCGAGCCGCGCGGACTACGCGCTGGAGGTCCTGCGGCGGGAGCTGCCCGCGGCGGAGGTCGTGACGTTCACGGCGGGCGACGACCTCGACAAGGTGTTCGGCGAGGCGGCCGGGCGGGCGTCGGTGCTCGCCGCCGTCGGCGGGGACGGGACGGTGAACACGGCCGCGCGGGCGGCGCTGCAGCACGACGTCCCGCTGCTGGTCGTCCCGGGCGGCACGTTCGACCACTTCGCCCGCGCCCTCGGCCTGGCGTCGGCCACGGAGGCGGTCTCCGCCTACCGGGGCGGCCGGCTCGGCCGCGTCGACGTCTCCTACATCGCCCCGGAGGCCGCGCGCCGGGGACGGGAGGAGGAGCACATCTTTCTGAACACCGCCGGTTTCGGCGCCTACACCGAGCTGCTCGAAATTCGGGAGCGGCTGGAGCGGCGCATCGGCAAGTGGCCCGCGCTCGCCGTCGCCGCCGTGCGGACGCTGCGGCACTCCGAGCCCGTGAACCTGGTCGTGGACGGCCGCGAGCGCCGCGTCTGGCTGGCGTTCGTCGGCAACTGCCGCTACGGCGCGCGGGGCGCCACCCCGAACTGGCGTGCGCGGCTCGACGACGGGTGGCTCGACGTCCGGACGGTGTCCACCGGCCGCCGCATCCCGCGCATCCGCGCGGTCGCCGCGGTGCTGGCCGGGCACCTGCACATCATCCCCGGGTACCGCGCGTGGAAGGCGACCGGGCTGGAGATGGCGTCGCCGGCCGGCGGGCTGGTGATCGCCCGCGACGGCGAGCTCACCTCGCTGCCCGGGAGGCTCCGGTTCGGCAAGCACGCCGGCGCCCTGACCGTCTTCTGCCCCGACGCCGCGCTCGGCTGACAGGTCCCCGGCTGACAGGTCCGCGACACGGGTCGGTTTACCGATCATCGTCCGGGTAGGTGACCGGACGTCCCACGACCCCGACCGCCCGGCCGGTCCCGCGCCACCGGCCGGGCGGTCGGCCGTCCGGGCCCGGACCCGGTGTTGTTCGCGGGTTCGTGTTGTTCCGGTAAAGGTCCGGCGTTGGCCGTGGGGCGGGCGGCAGGGTCCGTTGCAGGATCCGAAGGGGATTCTCGGGGGGTGTGTGTTCTGTGAGGCGGACCCGGCCTGGCCGGAACCGACGGTGCCGCGAGCGGGGCCGGCACGACGACCGCCGTCGCCGCGGCCGCGGGCAGCAGCCGAAGCTGGGCGAGTGCGTCCGGCGGTGGTGGCCGTTCGTGGCGGGCACGCTGGCGACGACCGGGCTGCTGCTCGGGGCGTACCTGGTGGGCCCGCGCGAGCCCGGCGCGGCGGCGACGCTGACCGTCCGCGGCAAGGCCCCGCCGGACCGGTCGTTACCGGGCCGGATCGTCCCGGACGCCGCGGCGGGGGCGGGCGCGGGCACCCGGGAGCGGCCGATGAGCAGCTACACCACCCGCTTCACGCCGGGGGAGCCCCGCGTCCGCAACATCGAGCTGGCCGCCGGGATGCTCGACGGCCACGTCGTCGAGGCCGGCGGGACGTTCTCGTTCAACGACGTCGTCGGGCCGCGCACCAAGAGCCGCGGGTACGTCCCGGCGCCGGTCATCACGGGGTCGCGGCTGGTCAAGGACGTGGGCGGCGGGATCTGCCAGGTGTCCTCGACGCTCTTCAACGCGGTGTTCAAGGCGGGCCTGGACATCCGGAAGTCGCGCGCGCACACCCTGTACCTGCCGGAGTACCCCGAGGGGCGCGAGGCCGCCGTGTCGTATCCGGAGCTGGACTTCACGTGGCGGAACGACACCGGGCACCCCGTCCGCATCGAGGTCGACAGCACGGTGGAGTCGCTGACGGTCAACCTGTACGGGCACCGCAGGTACGAGGTCCGGTCGAAGACGTCCGAGCGGTACGGGATCAAGCCGTTCGGCGAGGGCGTCGGGCGGGGACGGAAATGCGTGCCCATGGCCGGCCGCAAGGGCTTCGAGATCGACGTCTGGCGGACGCTCCTCGACGGCGGCCGGAAGGTCCGGCGCGAGAAGTTCCACACCGTGTACCGCCCGCAGCCCAGGGTGAAGTGCCTGTGACGGGGTGCGCGGCCGGTTCGGGCCGCGCACATGGCAGGCTGAAGACATGGCGGTACGAGAGGGAACGTACGAGCTGGGGCCGGACGACGGGCGGCTGCTGGTCCGGACCGGCCGCAGCGGGCTCGGCCGGCGCGCCGGCCACGACCTGACCATCGAGGCCACCCGCTGGACGGCGGCGGTCGAGGCCCGCGAGCCGCTGGACGCGTCGTCGGTCACGGTGACCGTCGCCGTGGACGCGCTGGAGGTCCGCGAGGGCACCGGCGGCGTGAAGCCCCTCACCGACGCCGACCGCGCCGAGATCGTAAAGAACCTCCGCAAGGTGCTGGACGTCCACCGCCACCCGGAGATCACGTTCACGTCCACCCGGATCACCGGGGACGGCGGGATCGAGGGCGACCTCACGATCATGGGGCGGTCCAAGCCCGTGCGGGTCGAGGCCGAGCTGGACGGCGACCGGGTGAAAGGCGGCGTCACCGTGCCGCAGACCCGCTGGGGCATCAAGCCGTACTCGGCGTTCTTCGGCGCCCTTCGGCTCGCCGACGACGTGGAGATCGGCTTCGACGTCCGGCTCCCCGCCTAGCGGCCCGCGCCAGGCATAGGGACCGGACGATGCCGACTCCGATGTCGGGCGGGCGGGCGCTCGCCAGATCGCTGGCCGCGCACGGCGTGGACCATGTCTTCGGGATTCCGGGCACGCACAACCTGGAGATCTACTCCTGGCTGGCGGCGTACGGGATCGCCCAGACCGCGCCGCGGCACGAGCAGGGCGCCGGATACGCCGCCGACGCCTACGCCCGCACCACCGGACGGCCGGGCGTGGTCGTCGCGACGACCGGTCCCGGGCTGCTCAACGCCGTGACGGCCGCCGCGCAGGCGTACTCCGACAGCGTGCCGGTGCTGCTGGTGTCGCCGGGCCTGCCGGTGCGGGACCCGGCGACCGTGACCGGCCGGCTGCACGAGACCAAGGACCAGTCGGGGGCGCTCGGCGCGATCGTCGCGTGGAGCCACCGGGTGACGTCGGTCGCCGAGGTGGAGGCGGCCGTGGCCCGCGCGTTCGCGTTCCTCACGGGGCCGGAGCGGAAGCGGCCCGTCCACATCGAGGTACCGGTCGACGTGCTCACCGAGCGCGCCGCCCTCGGCCCGGCCCCCGCGACGAGTCCGCCGGTGCCGGCGGGCGCGGCCCCGGCGGACCTCGTCGAGGCCGCCGCGCGGACGCTGGCGGCCGGGCCGGCGACGATCGTCGCCGGCGGCGGCTCACGGGGCGCCTCCGCCGAGCTCACCGAGCTCGCGGGCCTGCTGGGCGCGCCCGTCGTCACGACGGCCAACGGCAAGGGCGTCGTGTCCGAGTACCACCCGCTGTCGCTGGGGGTGGCGCTGCATCTGCCGGCGGTCCGGCACCGGCTGGAGACCTGCGGCGCCGTGGTGGCGGTCGGCACCGAACTCTCGGAGGCCGACTTCTGGACCGCTCCGCCCGAGCTGGACAACGTCGTCCGCATCGACCTCGATCCCGCCCAGCGCGGACGGCACGTCCTGGTCGGCGACGCCGCCCCGACGGTCCGCGCGCTGATCGACTGCCTGAAGTCGCTGGGGCGCACAGCCCCCGCGGAGGCGGCCGAGGTGCCGGGCCTCCGCCGCACCCGGGACGAGCAGGCCCGTGAGCAGGGGCGGCGCTGGCTGGAGTGGCTGGACGCCGTCCGCGCCGAGCTCGCCTCCGACGCCGTCATCACCAGCGACTCGGCGATGGCCTGCTACTACGGCGCCCTGCCCAACCTCCCGGTCGAGCCCGCGGGCCGGTACCTGCACCCCACCGGCTACGGCACGCTCGGCTACGCGCTGCCCGCCGCCGTCGGCGCCAAGATCGCGGCACCGGATCGCCAGGTGGTCGCGCTGTCCGGGGACGGCGGCATCCAGTTCACCCTGAGCGAGCTGGCGACCGCGGCGGGGCTCGGGCTGCCGCTGCCGGTCGTGGTGTTCGACAACGGCGGCTACGGGGAGATCCGCGCCGAGATGGCGGCGCGCGGCGACGCCCCCGTGGCCGTGGACCAGCACACCCCCGACCTCCCCGCGATCGCCCGCGCCTACGGCTGCGACGGCCTGGTGGCGTCGCGTCCTGCCGTGCTCGCGCTGGCGCTGCGGCACGCGCTGCGCCGGGCCCGGCCGACGGTCATCGTCGTCCCCGAAGGCCGCCCGTGACCGGTGCGCACGGCCGCACCAATGCCGCTCGGCAATGCCGCGCCGACGCATACTCAATTGTGCCGACAATGCATACGCAACGAGAACTAGTGAGCGCCATCTTTTGGTGTACCTCACAGCGCCTCACCTGCGAAAACTAAAGTGTTCGCGCAATTGCGCACCGTATTGCCGGATGCCTCGCACGGCTAATGCGAAAGCGGTTAGTGATCTCCCTTGACTTTCGCATCCGAAATGCAGAGGATCGCCCATATCAACGTGTGAAAGCGATAAATCAGCTGACTCGGCCGTGCTGGGCCGCGGCGGAGGAGAGGTCGCGATGGGGGCTCGTCTGGTCGGCTCCGGCGGTGGCGGGGCGATCGGCATGGAGTCCGCCGCGGGCGGCGCCGCACGGGTGCTCCGCGACGCCGGGATGCGCGCGGGCGACCGGGTCCTGCTGTGGGCCGACAACGACACGTCCTACGCGGCGGTCGTACTCGCCCTGATCCACCTCGACGTCTCGCTGGTCCTGCTCGACCACCGGCAGACCCCGGCGGACACCGCCGCGACGGCGCGCACGGCCGGGGTGTCGTGGGTCATCACCGACATGCCCGACACCATGGCCCACGAGCGGGTCGTCCCGCTGGAGTCGCTCGCCGGACATTCCCCCGAACCCGGTTTCTCGGTCGTTGCCGGGCCCTGGCGCGAACGTTCCGACGCCCTGATCACGTGGTCGTCCGGAACCACGGGTAATCCCAAGGGGATCGTCCGCACGGGGGAGGCGTTCCTGGGCAATCTCGAACGCACCCAGCGCCGTTTCGGCTACCGGCCCGACGACGTGCTGATGCCGCTGCTGCCCTTCTCGCACCAGTGGGGCCTGTCGCTGATCCTGCTCACCTGGCTGAGCGGCGCGACCCTCGTCGTCGCCCCGTACACCCGCATCGACCGGGCGCTGCGGCTCGCCGGGCGGACCGGCGTCACCACGGTCGACGCCGCCCCGGCGACCTACCACAGCCTGCTCAACGTCCTGGCGCGCCACCCGGGGCTGCGCGACGCGGTCGCCTCCGTGGAGCGGTGGTGCACCGGCGGCGCCCCGCTGCATACGGGCTTGGGGGAGCGGTTCGCGGAGACGATGGGCCGCCCGCTGCTCGACGGGTACGGCAGCACGGAGGCGGGCAACATCACGTTCGCGCTGCCGCCCCGCCCGGTGGCCTGCGGGCGCCCGCTCGACGGGGTCGAGGTGTGGATCGCCACGCCCGGCGGGGAGCGCGCCGCACCGGGCGCCACGGGCGAGATCTGGGTGCGGTCGCCCGACCTGTTCACCGGCCACCTGGACGCGGACGGCATCACGCCGGTCGACCACGGCGCCGGATACCGCACCGGTGACCTGGGCTTCCAGGACGCGGACGGCAACCTGCACGTGCTGGGGCGCAGGTTCGCCGTCCACCGGTCCGGGCACACGCTGTACCCCGAGGCCATCGAGCGGACGGCGGAGCGGTGCGGCCGCCCGGTCAAGATCGTCGCGCTGGACGACGACCGGCGCGGCGCCCAGCTGGTGTTCGTGGTGGCCGACCCGGACGGCGGCGCCCCGCACGTCTGGTGGGAGCGCCTCCGCGCGCTGCTGCCGGCCTACGAGCAGCCGAACCGCGTGCTGGTGGTCGACCGGCTGCCGCTGAACCGCACCGGCAAGGTCGACGCCGCCGAACTGCGGCGGGTGGTACTGAGCGAGTTCGGACCCGAACCGTCCCCGGCCGCCGCCGGCGCCCCGGTTCGCCGGACGTGAAGGGAGCGCAATGTCAACGCATTCCGAAGCACCGCGACCCGGGGCACCGGGATCGGACCGGACGGCGCCGCGCCGGCGCGTCGTGGTCACCGGCACCGGGGCGGTGTCGCCCATCGGCGTGACCGCCGACGAGTTCTGGGCGGGCCTGCTGGCGGGCCGCAGCGGCGCGCACCCCATCACCGGGTTCGACGCCGCGGAGCTGCCGGTGCGGATCGCCGCCGAGGTCCGCGACTTCGACCCGGACGTGTACCTGGAGCGCAAGCTGAGCCGCCGCCTCGACGGCTACGCCCAGTACGCCATCGCCGCGGCGTACCAGGCGACCGCGCAGGCCAAGCTGCCCGTCGGCGACGGCGCCGGCGACGGGACCGCGGTCTACGTGGGGTCCGCCTACGGCGCCGACAAGCTCATGACGATCGCGCTGAACACGATGCGCGAGCGCGGCTACCGGGCGATGAGCCCGTTCTACGCGGCCAACAGCGGGGTGGACAGCGCGGCGGGCGAGATCGCGATGCTGCTGGGCGCGACCGGCCCGTCCAACTCGATGAGCACCGCGTGCGCCACCGGGGCGACGTGCATCGGCGAGGCCACCCGGCTGATCCGGCACGGCTACGCCGACGTCGCCGTGGCCGGCGCGGCCGACGACTGCGTGACGCCGCTCAACATCTCCACGACCGCGCGGGCCGGGGCGCTGACCCGCCGCAACGACGACCCGGAGCGCGCGAGCCGCCCCTTCGACCGGGACCGCGACGGGTTCCTGATGGGCGCGGGCGCCGGGGTGGTGGTGCTGGAGTCCGCCGAGCACGCGCTGGCCCGGGACGCCGAGATCCTCGCCGAGCTGGCCGGGTACGGCTCCAGCACCGACGCCTACCACGTGACGGCCCCGCACCCGGAGGGGCGCGGCGCGCGCACGGCGATCCGGCAGGCCATGCAGGACGCCGGCCTGGCCCCGGCGGACGTCGACTACGTCAACGCGCACGGCACCGGCACGGTCATGAACGACCGGGTCGAGGCTGCGGCCATCCGCGCCGAGCTGGGCGAGCACGCCGAGCGCATCCCGATCTCGTCGATCAAGTCGATGACCGGGCACACCCTGGGCGCGGCGGGCGCGCTGGAGCTGATCGCCTCCATCCGCACGATCCGCGAGGGCGTGATCCCTCCCACGATCAACTGCGACGACCCCGAGGACGCGGGGCTCGACTTCGTCCCGCACGAGGCCCGCCGCCAGGAGGTGCGCACGGTGCTGAGCAACTCCTTCGGGTTCGGCGGCCGCAACGCCGTCCTGGCCGTGACCCGCTGGGAGGCGTGAGCGGATGAAAGGCGAACTCGTCACCCTGCGCCGCGTGACCGACGACGACCACGACCTGCTGGCCTCCTGGGCGAGCGGGCGGGCCGGCCTGTACGGCAGCGGGTCCGCGTCCTTCCCCAGCCGCGACGACATGCGCGGCAGCATCCAGGCCGGCGCCCGCTACCTGATGGTCACCGACCCGGACGGCACCCGGATCGGGGCGGTGACCTGGGAGTCCGGCGCGCACGCGCTCAGCTTCCGGATCGGCGTGATGATCGGCGAGGAGGACTTGTGGACGGAGGGGCACGGGGCCGAGGCCGTCCTGCTCCTGCTGAACCTCCTCTTCCACACCATGGGCGCGCACCGCGTGGAGATGATCGCCGGCCTCTACAACCGGCAGCCGGTGCGCATGGTCACGCACGGCTACATGGTGCTGGAAGGCATCATGCGCGACTACTTCTTCGTGGACGGCCGCTACTTCGACGCCGTGATCCTGTCGCTGCTCCGCCCGGACTACTACCGGCTGGTCGAGGATCTGGGGATCCCGCAGGACGTGATCCCGGCGGAGCAGAAGCGGGAGGCGCAGGAGACGCTGCGCAAGTACCTGGTGGACGTCTCCGGCGACTACTTCGTCCAGCTGATCGAGAACCGGCAACGCTAACCGGCCCGGCCGCGCCCCCCGCCCGGCGGCTCACCCGCCGGCCGGCCGCACGAAGGACAGACCAGGAGGCTCCCATGTCATCAGCCGCTCTCCGCGGCACCGTCAGCGCGCGCACCTCCGGCGGGAAACCGCCGGAGGTGCCGCGGTTCCACCCGCCCTACGACTGGGACGAGGTCGACGAGGTCACCCGCGACCTGGGCACGGCGGTGCTGACCGGCCTGGTCGGCGCGGAGCTGCGCGGCCGGTTCGACCGGGAGATCGACCGGTGGCTGGAACGGCATCCCGGCACCGCCCGCCCCGACAGCGGGTCGCGGCTCTACGACACGTTCATGGGCCGCCGCACGGCGCGGCTGCACGGGCTGGTCGCCAAGGCGCCCTCGGCGGCGGACGTGATCGCCCACCCCGGCATCCTCGGCTGGGCGCGGCGGCTGCTCGCCCCGGTCAGCGACGGCATCCTGCTCAGCGCGGCCGAGTTCATCCAGATCGGCCCGCGCGAGTCGCGCCAGTTCACCCACCGCGACACCGACGCCTGGTGGTTCGCGCCGCGCGGGCGGGACCCGCTGTGCGTCAACGCGATGATCGCGCTGACCCCGTTCGACGAGCGGAACGGCGCGACGCGGGTGGCGCCCGGCAGCAACCAGTGGGGGGACGGCCGCCGGCCCCTGGACAGCGAGATGGTGCAGCCCGCGCTGGAGCCCGGCGACGCCCTGCTGTTCCGCGCCGACGTGTTCCACGGCGGCGGCACGAACCGCACCGCCGGGGAGTTCCGGCGCAGCGTGCTGCTCAGCTATTGCGCGGGGTGGCTGCGGCCGCTGGAGAACTCCTACCTGAACGTGCCGCGCGAGGTCGCCGCGGGACTGTCCGACGACCTGGCCGAGCTGCTCGGCTACACGCTCTACGACTCGACCCCGCGCGGGGGCGGCATCATCGGGACGTACGAGTACGGCGATCCCCGCCGGGTCCTGCGCGACCAGCGGCCCGCCCGCGGCTGACGGCCGCCCCCGGCCCCGGCCTCCGGCCGCGCGCCGGGGGTCAGCCGTCGCCGGCCGACACCTCGTCCAGCATCGCCGACCAGGACCCGCCGTCCGTGGCGGGCGGGTCGGCGGGGTCGGCCGGGTCGGCGGCGTCGTGCTCGGTGAGTTGTCCGGCCAGCAGCTCCGTTAGGGCCTCCACCGTCGGGTGGTTCCACAGGGTGGTGGCGGACAGCGCCGTGCCGGTCAGCCGCTCCAGCCTGCGGCGCAGCGCCAGCCCCATGATCGAGTCGAGCCCGAGCTCGGCCAGCGGCCGGTCGGCGGCCAGGTCGCCGGCCGGCAGGCCCAGCTCGGCGGCCGCCGCGTCCCGGACGGCCGCGGCCAGGACGGGCCCCAGCTCGCCGGGCGGGAGCGCCGACCAGTCCGGCCCGGCGAGCTCCTCCGCGTCCTCCCGGGCCGCTTCGGTACCGGGGTCGGCCAGGACGTCGGCGAGGAGGCCCTCGGGAGGTGCGTCCGGCGCGGGCCCCGGGGCGACGACCAGCGCCTGCGGCATCCCGTGCCGCAGGACGTGGTCCAGCGCGCCGAACGCCTCCGCCACCCGCAGCGGCCGCAGCCCGGCGGCGCGGGTCTGCTCGTCGACCAGGCGCGCGGCGGCGGCGAAGCCGAGCCCGTCCCAGGGGCCCCACCCGATGCTCGCCACGCGCGCGCCCTCGCTGCTGCGCCGGCGCGCGAAGGCGTCCAGGAACGCGTTCGCCGCCGCGTACGGGCCTTGGCCGGGGATGCCGAACAGCGTCCCGGCCGACGAGAACAGCACGAGGAAGTCCAGCTCGTCCGCCGGGAGCACCGCGTCCAGCGCCAGTACGCCCGCGACCTTCGGCCACAGGACGGCCTCGACGGTGGAGGCGTCCAGGTCGTGCAGCGGCCGGTCGCCCACGACCCCGGCCGCGTGGACGACGCCGCGCACCGGGGGCAGCCCCTCCCGGTCGCGCTCCCGGAGCAGGCGGCGCAGCGCCTCGGCGTCACCGGCGTCCAGCGGCACGGCCCGCACGTCGACGCCGCGCGCCTCCAGCTCGCGGATCGCGGCGACCCGCGCGGCCGTGGCGGCGTCGGCGACCCGGTCCCACTCCGCGCGCGGGGGCAGCGGCGTGCGCGCGGTCAGCAGGAGGCGGCGCGCACCGCGCTCGGCCAGCCACCGGGCGGTGCGCAGGCCGAGGTCGCCGAGCCCGCCGGTCACCAGGTAGGCGGCGTCCGGACGGCAGCGCACCGGGGCGTCGCCGGAGGCGCCCCCGGCCGTGCCCCCGGTGGGGGCGAGCCGCAGTTCCGTCACCGTGCCCGCGGCGATCGAGAGCGGGCCGTCCGGGCGCCGGCCCAGCACCCCGGCCAGCGCCGCGAACGTCGCGTCGTCCTCGTCGCCCAGGTCGATCACCCCGCCCCAGCGGTCCGGGTGCTCGGCGGACGCGACCGCCGCTAGTCCCCACAGCATCGACTGCAGCACGCCGGAGGTGTCGCGCGGGGAGCGCGCCCCCCGGGTGACCAGCCAGACCCGGGCGGACCCCTCCGTGATCGCGGCGGAGGCGCGGCGCACCATGGCGACGGCCTCCTCGTAGGGGGACGCGGCACCGGGCGCCGAAACGAGGAGGACCGCCTCGGCCTCCGTGGTCTCCGCGAGGTGGACGCGGTCGCGCAGCCCGGCCGCGAGCCGTTCGGTGAACGCGCCGGGCGGCCCGGCCACCGCGACCGAGGCGGGCGGCGCGGCGTCCGCCGGTTCCAGGGGCCGCCAGTGCGGCTCGAACGTCAGCTTCCGCGCGTCGGCTGCGGGCGCGGGCGCCGAGTCGGCGTTCAGCAGGGTGTAGGTGAGGCGGTCGGCGGTCAGGACGGGCGCGCCGTCCGGGGTGGTGACGGTGACGTCCAGGCACAGGTCGTCCCCATCGGCTTCCGGTGAGCGGCGGACGTCGACCACGGCCCGCCCGCCCGGCTCCGCGGCGGCGGCCAGCCGGTGCGCGCCGGACGGGACCGGCGACTCGCGCCCGTCGTCCAGCACCGCCAGCGGCGCCAGGTGCAGGACGGCGTCGAGCAGCCGGGCCGTGCCGCCGGACAGTTCGACGGCGGCGCGCAGCCGGCCGGGCGCGCGGCACGCCTCGGCCACCCGCCACGGGTAGACCGAGCCGTCGGGGAGCGCGTCCACCGCCGCGCCGGCGACCGGGTCGCTCGCCGGTACGGGCTCGGGCTTCGGGGCGGCGGTGCGCGCGGTCACGTGCTCGGCCCACGCGGCGTCCGGCTCGTCCTGCGGACGGGCCGCCAGCCGCAGGTCACCGCCCTGCTCGGTGACCTGGACCTCCAGGGGCCGGCCGGCGAGCACGGGCCGGGACAGCCGTACGTCGGCGACGGCCCCGGTCGCGGACGCGCGGAGCAGGGTGTTGAGGAGCACCGCGGCCGGGACGACCGGCACGCCATCGACGGCGTGTTCCGCCGGGTAGGGCCGGAGCTCGGGCGAGAAACGCGCGCGCCACGCCCGCATCGGGGGCTCGGCCGGAACCGTGTCGGGCGCGCCGAGCAGCGTGCCGGGATCGGGGGCCGGAAGGCCGGGGCCGGGCGCGGTGTCCGCGAGCCAGTACCGGGTGCGGCGCCAGGGCACGGCGGGCAGGTCGATGACGCGGCCCGCCGGGTGCAGGGCCGCGGGGTCGGGCCGGAACCCGGCCGCGGCGAGCCGGGCCACGGCCGCCTGGAACGTCCACGGCTCGTCGCAGTCGCGGCGCAGCGTCGGGACGGTCACCGGCTCCGCGACGCCCTCCGCGATCAGCGTCTCCTCGATGGCGTGCGTGAGCACCGGGTGCGGGGAGATCTCCACGAAGGGCCCGAGCCCGGCCGCCGCCCGCACCGCCTGCTCGAAGCGCACCGGGCGGCGCAGGTTCGCCGCCCAGTACGCCGCCGTGAAGTCGGGCGCCTTGCGCGGGTCGTCGAGGACCGTGCCGAGGAACTCGCAGGCCGTCCCGCCGGTGCCGGTCACCTCGGCCAGCTCCGCGGACAGCTCGTCCAGCAGCGGGTCCATATGGCGGGAGTGGGACGCGACGTCCACCCGGACGACACGGCCGAACCGCCCCTCGCCCTCCAGCCGGGCGACGAGCCGCGCCACGTCCTCGGGGCCGCCCGCGACCATGCTCTGCCCGGGGGCGAGGTGCCCCGCGAGCTCGACGCCGGGGAACCCGGCCGCGAGACCGTCCTCGCCGAGGCCGGTGAGGTCCGCCACCGCCATCGCGCCCGCTCCGGCGGCGCGGGCCATCAGCCGGGACCGCCGCACGATCACCGCGACGCCGTCCGCCGGGGACAGCGCCCCCGCCACCACCGCGGCGGCGACCTCGCCCATCGAGTGCCCGATCACCGCGGCCGGTTCGGCGCCCCGCGCCCGCCAGAGCGCGGCGAGCGCGACCTGGACGCCGAACAGCACCGGCTGGACGCGGTCGATGCCGGTGAGCGGGCGCCCCCGCTCCAGCACCCGGCGCAGCGAGTAGCGGGCCTCCCGCACGAACAGCGGGTCGAGTTCGTCGACCGCGGCGGCGAAGGCGGGCTCCGCGCGCAGCAGGCCGCGCCCCATCCCGGTCCACTGCCCGCCCTGCCCGGGGAACACCCACACCGGCCCGGCCCCCGCCGGGTCGCGGACCGGCGGGAACACCGCCGGGCCGGGGCGCCCGGCGGCGAGGTCGCGCAGTTCGGCCGCCAGCCGCTCCCGGGAGGCGGCGACGACGGCGGTGCAGGGCCCGGCGGTGCGGCGGGCCAGAGTGCGGCCCAGGTCGGGCAGTGCGGGGGAGGTGTCGGACTCCGCCAGCCGGTCGGCGAGCGCCGAGGCGAACGCGCGGGTCGTCTCCGGGCCGGTGACCGGCAGGCAGTAGACGCCGGGACGCTCGCCCCCCTCCTCGGGCTCCGGGCTCGTCACGGGTTCACCGGCGGGCGCCGCTTCGAGGACGGCGTGGGCGTTGCCGCCGCCGAAACCGAACGAGGAGACTCCCGCGCGGAGCGGGCCGCCGCGCTCCGGCCAGCCGGACTCCCGCGTCACGACCTCCAGGCGCGCGCCGCGGAAGTCGATGTGCGGGTTGGGCGTGCTGAAGTTCAGGCTCGGCGGCACCCGGCCGTCCGCGAGCGCCAGCACCACCTTGATCAGGCCCGCCACGCCCGCCGCGGCCTCCAGGTGCCCGATGTTGGTCTTGACCGACCCGACGAGCAGCGGCGCGTCCGCGTCGCGCGCCGCGCCGTACACCCGTCCCAGCGCGCGGGCCTCGATGCCGTCGCCGAGCATGGTGCCGGTGCCGTGCGCTTCGACGTAGCCGACGTCGCCGGGGCCGATCCCGGCGGCGGCGCAGGCCGTCCGCAGCACGTCCTCCTGCGCGCGGGGGTTGGGCGCCATCAGCCCGTTGGACGGGCCGTCGCTGTTGACGGCGCTGCCGAGCAGGACCGCCAGCACGCGGTCGCCGTCCCGGCGCGCGTCCGCCAGCCGCTTCAGCACCACCACGCCGCAGCCCTCGCCGCGGACGTAGCCGTCGGCGGCGGCGTCGAAGGTCTTGCACCGGCCGTCGGCGGCCATGGCCCCCGCTCGGTGGAAGTTCACGGTCACCCCGGGCGACAGGATGAGGTTGACGCCGCCGGCGAGCGCCAGGTCGCTCTCCCCGGTGGCCAGGCTCCGCGCCGCGAGGTGGATCGCGGTGAGGGACGAGGAGCACGCGGTGTCCACGACGAGGCTCGGCCCGTGCACGCCCAGCCAGTGCGAGATCCGGTTCGCGATGATGCTGGGGCTGGAACCGGTGCCCGTCCAGGCGTTCACCGTCGTCAGGTCGCGGAAGAGCAGCTGGCCGTAGTCGGAGGTGGACGCGCCGATGAACACGCCGGTGCGGCTGCCCGCCAGCGCTCCGGCGGCCATGGCGGCGTGCTGCAGCGCCTCCGCCGCGACCTCCAGGGCGATCCGCTGCTGCGGGTCCATCACGGCGGCCTCGCGCGGCGAGACGCCGAAGTGCCCGGCGTCGAACTCGCCCACGTCGCCCGCCAGGAAGCCCCCTCTCGGGACCTCCCCGCCGAGGAGGCGCTGGACGGCGGGCTCCTGCCGGCGCCAGTCCCGCCAGCGGTCCGCGGGGACCTCGCCGACGCCGTCGCGGCCGCCGCGCAGCATCTCCCAGAACGCGGCCGGGGTGGTGACACCGCCGGGGAAGCGGCAGCCGATGCCGACGACCGCCACCGGGCCGCCGCCGGGCGGTGCCCCCGCCGCCTCCGGGAGGGCGGGGTCGTCGTCCCGGCCGGGGACGCACGCGCGGGCCAGTTCGGCGACCGTCGGGTGGGCGTAGACGAGCGCGGGATCGATGACGGTGTCGAGCCACTCCTGCAGTTCGCCGGTGAGCTCGACGATGCCGCGGGAGTTCAGGCCCAGTTCGGTGAAGGTGCGGTCGGGGTCCACCGCGGCGGCGGGCCGCCGCAGCCGGTGGGCCAGCCGGCCGGCGAGCCACCGCCGGATCTCGGCCTCGGCCGGAGCCGGGCGGTCTGGAGCGGTCACCTCGCACCGTCCGCCACCGGCTCCGCCGCGACCACGGCGGCGATCACCGCGGAGTCCGCCGGGTCGCGCGCGCCGGCGGCGAACCGCGTGCGGCACTCCGCCCGGCGGATCTTGCCGCTGGTGGTCCGCGGGAGCCGGCCGGGCCGGACGAACACCAGCTCCGCCGCCGGCAGCCCGTGCTCGGCCGCGAGCGCCGCGTTCACCGCGCCGGCCACGCCGGCGGCCGGTTCGCCGAGCCGCCCGCCGCGCAGCTCCACCGCGACGCCCAGTTCCTCACCGTCCCCGGTCTCCACGGCGAACGCCGCCACCCCGCCGGGCCGGATCGCCGGGTGCGCGCCCTCGACGGTCAGCTCGATGTCGGCGGGGGCGTGGTTGCGGCCGTCCACGATCACCAGCTCCTTGCGGCGGCCGGTGATGTACAGCTCGCCCTCGTGGACGAAGCCCATGTCGCCGGTGCGCAGCCAGCGGCCCGGCGGCCCGTCCGGGAAGGCGGTGAACGCCGCGCGGGTCAGGTCCGGCCGCCCCCAGTAGCCCGCGGTGACGTTGGGGCCGCTCGCGCAGACCTCGCCGACCCGGCCGGGCGGCAGCGCCGCGCCCGTGTCGGGGTCGATGACCAGCAGGCTCACCCCGGGCAGCGGCGGCCCGCAGCTCACCAGCTCCCGCACCGGCGCGCCCGCCCCGCCCGCCGCGCCGGCCGCCGGCCGCGCCCGGCCTTCGGTCAGCTCCGCGCGGTCGAACGCGCGGGCCGCGGCGCCGCGGACGGCGGCGGCCACGCCGAGGGTCGCCTCGGCCAGCCCGTAGCCCGGGGAGAGCGCCACCGGGTCCAGGCCGCACGGGCCGAAGGCGTCCAGGAACGCCGCGATGCCGCCGGGCCGGACCTGCTCGCTGCCGTTGGTGACGCTGGTCAGCGAGCTGAGGTCCAGCCCGCCGCGCCGGTCCGGGCCGACGCGGCGCACGCACAGGTCGAAGGCGAAGTCCGGCCCGGCGGTCCAGGTGCCCCGGTACTCGGTGATCAGCCGCAGCCAGCGGCCCGGCTCCTGGAGGAACGCCATCGGCGTGAAGAGCACCGCGTGCGCGCCGGTCCCCAGCGGCAGCACGATGCCCGAGATCAGCCCCATGTCATGGAAGAACGGCAGCCAGGACACCACCACCGAGCGGTCGTCCATCTCCGACTGCCGCTCGATCTGCCGGACGTTCGCGATCAGGTTGGCGTGGCTGACGCACACCCCGACCGGGTCGCGGGTGGAACCCGAGGTGTACTGCAGGAACGCGAGGTCGCCGGGCGAGCGGGACGGGTCGCTCCAGCCGGCGGCGGCCTCGTCCGGGATCTCGTCGACGCACAGGACGGTGTCGCCGGTGCCGGCCCGCGCGTCCTCCAGCGCCGCGTCGACGTCGGGCCGGACCCCGGCGGTGGTGAGCACGTGCCGCGGCGAGCAGTCGGCCAGGACGCCGCGCAGCCGGACGGCCTGCCCCGGCCGCTCCGGACCGGGCAGCGGCACCGCGACGCACCCCGCGTACAGGCAGCCGAGCCACGCCTCCACGTACTCGGCGGAGTGCGGGCACGCGACCGCGACCCGGTCGCCCGGCGCGCAGGTCCGCCGCAGCGTCGCGGCGACGGCCCGCGCGCGCTCGTCCAGGGTCTCGTAGTCGACGGCACGCGCCCGGCCCGCCCGGTCGACGGCGAAGTCCACGAAGGAGAAGGCGACGTGCTCGGGGGTGCGCCGGGCCCGGCGGCGCACGATCGCCACCAGATCGTCCGCCTCGTTCGCCTGGTCCGCCCCGGCCGCTCCGGCCGCCTCGTCCGGCGCGCGGCCGGGGGACGCGGGCATGTCCATGGAGCCTCCTTCATCGGGGAATTGTGTGCGCCCACGAAAACGTTTGGCGACAATTGCCAAGGCCGCCCGCGCGCGATCATCCCCGTCGGCACCATGGTCGTGACAGCCGCAGGGTCCGGCAATAGCCCGGAGTGGGCAATGGGCTAATACTTTTGTATTACGGCGGCGGCGCCGGGACGGAGAATTCCCGGTGTCCGGGGCGCCCATCTGCGAGGATCATGAACATGAATGTTCTTCATGAATCTACGGCGGCAATGCCCGGCCGGTTAGTCGTTGACATTGAATCGACCCCACCGTTACGTTGCGACGAGCAAGAAAGGCATGGTGGGGGCCGATGGGAATTCTCGATGGCAAGAACATTCTGATCACCGGCGTACTCTCCTACTCGTCGATCGCCTTCGAGGTCGCCCGGGTGGCGCAGGACGAGGGCGCCGAGGTCGTGCTGACCTCCTACGGCCGCCGCAGTCTGGTGGAACGGGTCGCGGCGCGGCTGCCCAAGCCGCCGCCCGTGGTCGATCTGGACGTCACCGACACCGAGCAGCTCGACTCGCTGGCCGAGCGGGTCGGCGTGCACCTCGACGGCCTGGACGGGGTGCTGCACGCGGTGGCGTTCGCGCCGCCGGGCGCCCTGGGAGGCGCGTTCCTGCGGACCGCGTGGGAGGACGCGGCGACGACACTGCAGGTCTCGACCTTCTCCCTCCAGGCGCTCTCGACGGCCGTGCTCCCGATGCTGCGGCCCGGGTCGGCGATCGTGGCGATGGACTACGACGACGGCGGCGCGTTCCCCAGCTACGACTGGATGGGGGTCGCCAAGTCCGGGCTGGAGTCGTGCGCCCGCTACCTGGCCTACTACCTGGGGCCGAACCGCGTGCGGGTGAACCTCGTCGCGGCCGGTCCGCTGTGGTCGGTCGCCGCGTCGCACATCCCCGGCTTCAAGGACTCGCTGGTGGACTGGGACGAGCGGGCGCCGCTCGGCTGGCGGCCCGACGACCGGACGGCGGTGGCGCGGGCGTGCGCGGCGCTGCTGTCGGACTGGTTCCCCGCGACGACCGGCGAAATCGTCCACGTGGACGGCGGCCGGCACGCGATGGGCCACTGAGCAGACCCCTTACCACGGTCGCGGCACCGCCCTACAGAGGACGGTGCCGCCGAACGGAGATCCACCCCCTCGCCGGTGTGCGTGGCGGGCGGTGCGCCACCGCTCGCCGCGCCGCGGCGGACCCGCAGGGAGAGGATGTGTGTCAGACCATGCGCCGCCCGATGAGGTCGGTGATGTCGCCGACCGTCCGGATGTCCTTCAGCTCCTCGTCGTCGATCTCGACCTCGAAGCGGTCGAAGATCGCGGCCCCTATCTCGACGACGCCCAGCGAGTCGACGTCGAGGTCCTGCATGAGGTGTTTGCCGGGGGTGATCTCGTCCCGGGGCACACCCGCCACGTCCTCGATTATTTCGGCCACCGACATACCGATATCCGTACCGGTCTTCTGCACTGCCAAGTCACCTCACCGTCGTCTCCCCGCCGCATCTCGTTCAGGCGGCGACTCGGTAATCATGGTGGCACGTTTCGTGACCGCCGCAATCACCAGTACGTGGACGGCGGGCTACTCAATTGAGAGTACTGCGAATGGCCGACAGGCTTGCGAAGCGATGTGCTGATGGCGATCATGAAGTCCATGGGGCGGTGGTGGCGCGGGGCAACGGTGCCCAAGGACGCGCCCGCCGCATGCGTTGTGTTTTTGGCCGGTTGCTTTCTGTTGTGGTCGGAGAGTTTTCCCGTTCCCCTCGGAATAGTCGAGCCGCGGCACCTCTTCCTGCCGGTGCTCCTGGCCAGCGGGGCGCTGGCCCTGCGGCGGAGCAGGCCGGTGCTCGGGCTCGGCCTGGCGGCGGCCGCCGCCGTCCTGGACGCCGTGGCGGGGCCGTCGCTGCTCCCGCTGCCGATCCTGGTCTACCTGCTCCACCAGGTGGCCGTCCACGGACCCGCGCGCGCGGCGCCCTGGATGCCGCGCGGCGGCTACGCGCTGGCGGTGCTGGCGGCCTTGGCCGTCCTGCTGGACACGGGCAACTTCCGGCACGGACTGCTGACCGCGATGTGCACCGCCCTGGTCCTGGTGTGGCCGTCCACGACCGGGCTCTCGGTCCGCGCGCACCGCGAGCGCGCCGAGCAGGCGCGCCGCGGCAGCACACTGGAACGCTTCAAGACGCTGGCGCAGGAGCGCGCCCGGATGGCGGGCGACCTGCACGACATCGTCGGCAACCGGCTGAGCGCCATCGCGCTGCAGTCCACCGCGGCGCTGGCCACCGCGCCCGACGACGAGCGGCACCTGACGGCGCTGGCCGAGCTGCGGCGCACCAGCCTGGAGGGCGTCGGCGAGGTCCGCAGCATGGTCGCGGCCCTGCGCACCGACGAGGCGTGCCCGGCGTCCGTGCCCGCCTCGCTCGACTACGCGCGGACGCTGCTGGACCGCGTGGAGCGGCTGGGGTCACCGGTGCGGCTGCGGACGGTCGGGACGCCCGTCGCGCTGTGCCAGGAGGTCGAGACGGCCGCCTGCCGCATCATCCAGGAATCGCTCACCAACGTGGTCAAGCACGCCGGCGGGTCCGTCGTCGAGACCGTGCTCGCCTACCGGGAGAACCGGCTGGTGATCACGGTGCAGAACGAGTTGCCCGCCGCGCCCCCGGCCCCGGAACGCCCGGGGAGCGGCTACGGCCTGGTCAGCATGAGCGACCGGGCCGAGCGGATCGGCGGGAGCTGTACCGCGCGGCGGTATGCGAACCGGTGGCGGGTGGACGCGGTGCTGCCGCTGCGCCCGGCCGGGACAGTCAGGGTTGTGCCTTGAAGGGGAGTCTCCATCATGACCATCCGCGTCCTCGTCGTCGACGACCATCTCGCCGTCCGGGTGGGCCTTTCCATGATCATCAATTCGGCCGCGGACATCGAGGTGGTGGGGGAGGCGGTCGACGGTGAGGAGGCGCTGAGACAGGCGAAGGCCCTCCAACCGGACGTGGTGCTCATGGACATCCGCATGCCCGGGATGGACGGCATCACCACCACCCGCCAGCTCTGCATGCTCGGCGTGACCAACGTCCTGCTGACCACGGCGTTCGACGTCGACGAGTACCTGTTCGGGGCGCTGCGCGCCGGGGCGGCCGGGTTCATCCTGAAGGACACCGACGCCGACGCGCTGATCGCGGCGCTGCGGTCGGTCGCGAACGGGGGCGGGGTGCTGTCGCCGAGCGTGACGCGCCGGCTGATGGCCGACTACACGACCCGGATGTCGCCGCCGGAGACGCGCGAGCAGCAGGAGAAGGTCCTCGAACCGCTCACCGCGCGGGAGCAGGAGGTGCTGTCCTGCGTCGGCCGCGGCCTGTCCAACCGGCAGATCGCCACCGAGCTGCGCCTCGCCGAGAACACCGCCAAGACCCATGTCAGCCGCGTGCTCGCCAAGCTCGGGCTGAGCAGCAGGGTGCAGGCGGCCATCCTGGCGCGGGAACTCGACCTGATCTGAACCCGCTCCGACCCCGCCCGTCCCGCCGCGACCGCTCCCGCTCCCGCTCCCGATCAGCTTCTGCTCCCGATCAGCTTCCGCTTCCGTTGTCCGGGCGAGGCTCCGCCTTCCGGGCGGGCTCCCGCTCCGGCTCGCCGGCCGGGCCTTCCTTGCCGTCGTCGTCGCCGGGCCACAGCGTCGCCGTGATGGGCCAGATCGACCAGACCCCCAGCATGATCGTCATGGACCTGATCCAGCCCCAGAGGTGGCCGGTGCGGTCGGGGTCGTCCACGGCCGTGATGACCGCGAACAGCAGCCCGCAGGTGATGACCCAGGTGATGCACGCCTTGCCGAACTCGCGCCACTCGTAGCGCACGGCGGCCTGGCCCGACTTGGGCGGGCGGGGCGGCGGGGGCCCGCCGGCGAACCGGTGCGCGAACCGGGCGTCGGCCCACCGGACCATGCTCGGGCCGAACACCACGGAGAAGCCGATGTACACGGCCGCGAGCCCGTGCTGCCACCCGGCCGTCGCGCCGTTCCGCAGGTCGATGGCCGAGGCGACGAGCAGGACGAGGTCGATCAGCGGGACGCCCGCGAGCAGGACCGCGCCGAGCCGCCGCCGGCCCAGCAGGTAGCGCGCGGCGAGCCCGCCGGCCAGGACGATCCAGAAGGCGATTTCGCAGGCCACGATGAGGCCGAAGATCATGCCGAACGCCCCTTTTCCGCTCCGGTCGCGCACGGCGGCCCCGGAATCGGGGAATGCCGGCCGGGCGAATTGCCCGCGGCGCGCGCTGCGCTCCCGGCTCTGGGAGTCTGTTTATCGCTCGATTGACGGCGGAGGGTCGGTTGCATTGCGTTCTTTCATGCTCGTGGCTCCATGATGAGACGTCAAGGACCGCGGGTGCACCGCTTCGCGGATGAAGTCCGCGTACATCGAAAGTAGGACGGCGTGCCGGAGGCGCCGGCGCCGACCCCGTCCCACCTGGGACGGCGCGCACCCGGCCGCCCGCGTGAGGTCGGCGGCGACCCGGCGGGACGTCCCCCCGGCCGCCGCCCGCCGCCGCGGCACGACCGCCCGGGATGGGAATTCCCGCTCCCGGCATCCGCGAATCGGGTACATCGAATTGACGATCCGGTTGCTCATTTCAGGTCATTGCTGATGGTGGGGTCGGTGCCCATCATTGCCGATATGGAACGGATCGGCGAGCGGCTCGCAAAGCTGGACGACGTCCGGCGGGCGGAACTCGATGCGCGGTCGCGCGCGGCCGCCGCGACAATTGCGGGAGAGCCGATCGCGATCGTCGGCATGGCCTGCAGGCTGCCGGGCGGCGTCCGCGGCCCGGGCGACTACTGGAAGCTGCTCGTGCGGGGGCGGGACGCCGTGGGCGAGGTCCCGGCCGACCGCTGGGACGCGGACGCCTTCTACGACCCCGACCCGCACGTTCCCGGCCGGATGAACTCCCGCTGGGGCGGGTTTTTGGACGACGTCGCCGGCTTCGACGCCGAGTTCTTCGGGATATCGCCGCGCGAGGCGGTGTCGATGGACCCGCAGCAGCGCATCCTCCTCGAAGTCGTCTGGGAGGCGCTCGAACAGGGCGGCATCGCGCCCGGCGAGCTGGCGGGGTCGCGCACCGGCGTGTTCGCCGGCATCTACCACTCCGACTACCGCGGCCTCCAGACCGCCGAACCCGACGCCTACAGCAGCACCGGCACCGCGCACAGCGTGGCGGTCGGCCGGATCAGCTACCTCCTCGGCCTGCGCGGTCCCAGCGTCGCGGTGGACACCGCCTGCTCGGCCTCGCTCGTCTCGGCGCACCTGGCGTGCCAGAGCCTGCGGCTGCGGGAGACCGACCTGGCGGTGGCGGGCGGGGTGAACGTCGTCCTCGACCCCGGCCCGCAGGTCGCCATGTCGCAGTGGGGGATGCTGGCGCCCGACGGGCGCTGCAAGAGCTTCGACGCCGCGGCCGACGGGTTCGTCCGGGGCGAGGGCTGCGGCGTGGTCGTCCTCAAGCGGCTGGTCGACGCGGTCCGCGACGGCGACCCGGTGGCCGCGGTGATCCGCGGCTCGGCGGTGAACTCCGACGGCCGCTCGCAGGGGGTCACGGCGCCCAGCGGCACCGCGCAGCGCGAGGTCATGCGGGACGCGCTGGAGCGGTCGGGCGTCGCGCCGGAGTCGGTCGGCTACGTCGAGAGCCACGGCACCGGGACGGCGCTCGGCGACCCCATCGAGTTCGAGGCGCTGGACGCCGTGTACGGCGCGGGCGGCGACGCGCCCGACTGCGCGCTCGGCGCGGTCAAGACGAACATCGGGCACCTGGAGGCCGCCGCCGGCGTCGCGGGCCTGATCAAGGCGGCGCTCGCGGTGCGGCACGGCACGATCCCGCCGAACCTGCACTTCGGCCGGTGGAACCCCGCGATCGACGCCGGGCGCAGCCGGTTCTTCGTGCCGGTCGAGGAGACGCCGTGGCCCACGGGCGAGGGCGTGCGCCGGGCCGGTGTCTCGTCCTTCGGGTTCGGCGGGACCAACGCGCACGTCGTTCTTGAGGAGCATGTCCGGGGCGGCGCGGCGCCCGCCGAGCCCGGCCTCGCCGTGTACCCCGTCGCGGGGACGGCCCCGGAACGGATGCGGGACGCGGCGGCCGGGCTGGCGTCCTGGCTGGAAGGGGACGGCTCGGCGGTACCGCTCGCCGATGTCGGGCGAACCCTGGGGCGGCGCGCGGACCGCCCGGCCAGGGGAGCCGTCGTCGCCGCCTCCCGCGCCGAGCTCATCGCGGGCCTGGCGGCGCTCGCCGCAGACCGCCCTCCGTCCACCACGGCCACGGCTGATGCCGGAGGCCCGGTCTGGGTGTTCTCCGGGCAGGGCGGCCAGTGGCCGGGCATGGCGCGGGAGCTCCTGGAGTGCGACCCGGCCTTCGCGGCCGCCGTGACCGAGGTGGATCGACTCGTCCAGGCCGAGGCGGGGTGGTCGCCGGAGGCGCTGCTGCGGGCGGGGCGCGCCGAGGAGATGAGCGGGGTGGCGACCGTCCAGCCCCTGCTGTTCACCATGCAGATCGCGCTCGCCGCGTCCTGGCGCGCCCGCGGTGTCGAGCCGGCCGCCGTGATCGGCCACTCCATGGGCGAGATCGCCGCCGCCGTCGTCGCGGGGGCGCTCGCCCCGCGCGACGGCGCCGCGATCGTCTGCCGGCGGTCCCGGCTGCTGTCCCGGGTCGCCGGCCAGGGGATCATGGCCTCCGCCGAGGCGCCGGCGGACACCGTGCGCGCGGCCATCGCCGGAACGGCCGCCCCCGGCGAGGTCGACATCGCCGTCCATGCCGGCCCGGGGCAGACCGTGGTCTCGGGGGAGACCGCGGCCATGCGGGCGCTGATGGAGAAGCTCGCGGCGGACGGCATCGACGTCCGCGAGATCAAAGTCGATGTGGCGTCGCACTCGCCCCTCATGGACCCGCTGGCCGCTCCGCTGCGGGAGGAGCTCGCCGGCCTGGAGCCCGCGCGGCCCGAGATCCCGTTCTACTCGACCGTGCGCGACCCGAAGGACGAGCCGCCCCTCCTCGACGCGGACTACTGGGTGGCCAACCTGCGGCGCCCGGTCAGGTTCGCCGACGCGGTGCGCGCGGCGGCCGGGGACGGCCACCGCGTGTTCCTGGAGGTCGGCCCGCACCCCGTCCTCGGAGCGGCCCTGGACGGCACCCTCCTGGACGCGCTCGGCGACGACTCCTTCACGGTCGCCTGGAGCCTGCGCCGGGACGAGCCGGCCGAGCGGGAGCTACTGACCGGTTTGTCGAAGCTCTACACCGCGGGCCACCGGGTGGACTGGGACCGGGTCTTCCCCGAGGGGACGGTGGCCGACGTCCCGCCGACGCCCTGGCGGCACCGCCGCTTCTGGACGGAGACGGCCAAGCCGGAAGCGCCGCAGGCGGAGCCCGCCCCGGCGCCCGAGTGGATGCTGCGGCTCACCTGGCCGGCCGCGGAACGGGCGCGGCCGTCCGCCCCGCCGGACGGGACATGGCTCGTCGTCGGCCGGGACGCCGAGGACGAGAAGCTCGCGTCCGGCCTGGTCGACCGGCTGCGCGCGGGCGGCGCCTCCGCGTCCTCGGCGCGGCTCCCGGACGCCGCCGACGAGGCCCACGGCACGACGGGCGTCGTCCTCCTGTCGACCGGGCCGGGGACGGGCGACGACCCCGCCCTCGCCGGCCGCACAGCCTCCGGCGTCCTCGGCCTGGCCCGCCGCCTGGCCGCGTCCCCCGAGCCGCCCCGCCTGTGGCTGGTCACGCGGGGCGCGCAGGCGGTCGGCGGCGAAGCGGAGCTCAACGCCGCCCACGCGCCCGTGTGGGGGCTGGGCCGGTGGCTGGCCGTCCAGCACCCCGACGTCCACGGCGGCCTGATTGACCTGGCGCCGATCCCCGCCGAGGACGACGCCGACCGCGTCCTGGCCGAGCTGGGCGCGGAGCCCGGCGACGCGCAGGCCGCCTACCGCGACGGCGTGCGGCACGTCCCGCGCCTCCGCCCGGCCGGGGACGTCCCCGCCGGGACCGGCTCACCGATCCCCGGGGACGGCGCCTGCCTCGTCATCGGCGGCACCGGCCGCATCGCCCCGGCGCTGCTGCCCGGCCTGGCCCGGCTGGGTGCGCGCCACCTCGTGGTCGTGTCGCGCGGCGGGCTGCGCGCTGAGTCCGGGGCAGCCGCCGAGCGCCTGCGCGCGGAAGGGGTGCCGGTCACCGACGTACGCGCCGACGTGGCGGACGCGGCGGCCATGAGCGCGCTGTCCGGCCGGTTCGGCGCGGACCTGCCGCCGTTGCGCGCGGTCGTGCACGCCGCCCTGACCGAGGGAACGGCGCGGCTGGAGGACATGGGCGAGGAGCACCTGGCCGCGATGTTCGCCTCCAAGGTCGACGGCACCGCGCTGCTCGGCCGTCTCGGCGAGGAGCACGACGTCCGCTGCTTCCTGGGCTTCTCGGCGCTGGCGGCGCTGTTCGGCGGCTGGGACCCCGCCTACGCCGCGGCCAACTGCTACCTGGAGACCTTCGCGCACGCCCGTCGGCTGCGCGGCCTGCCGGCGCACGTCGTGAACTGGGGCGCGTGGCGGGAGGGCATCGAGGGCACCCCGCAGCAGGCCCTGTTCGAGGGCACCGGGCTGCGCCTCATGCCCGGCCCCCGCGCCGTGCGGACCCTGGGGCCGGTCCTGTCCGGCCCGGACGTCCAGACCGTCGTGGCCGACGCCGACTGGGACCTGCTCGGAAGCGCCGACTCGGCCGCCCCGTCCCCGCTGCTCAGGGAGCTGCTCACCGCGCCGCCGGACGGCAGCCGGGAGAGCCTGCGCGGGCACGTCCGCGCCATCGTCGCCGAGGTGCTGGGGTTCCCCGGCCCGGAGGCGCTCGGCACGGACCAGGACTTCTTCGAGGTCGGCATGGACTCGCTGATGAGCCTGCTCATCCAGCGCCGCCTGCGGGCGCTGCTCGGCCGGCCGCTGCCGCCGCTGCGGCTGGCCGCGCACCCGACCGTGGAGATCCTCACCGACCATCTGCGGCGGCTGCTGGACGAGCCGCCGCCGCGGCCGTGACGCGGCGCGCCGGACAGGCACAACGAACCGACAGGAGCGGACATGTGGAGTGGTGGCGGATACCTGGAAGTCGTCGGGGGACGTCCCGGCGGCAGCGGGATCATCAGCAACCGGGACTTCGCCCCGGGTGACACGATCATGAGGGTGGCGGCGGACCTGGAGCTGGCCGAGCCGACCCGCTTCTCGCTGCAGGTCGGGGCCGACCGGCACATCGACGCCGGCGAGATCCGCTACCTCAACCACTCCTGCGCGCCGAACGCCTACTTCGCCGCGTCCGCCGGGCTGCTGGTCGCCGAGCGCGCGATCGGCGCCGGCGACGAGGTGTCGATCTTCTACCCGGCCTCGGAATGGGACATGGCCTGCCCGTTCATGTGCGAGTGCGGGGCGGACGGCTGCGTCGAGTTCGTCGGCGGGGCGCGGCACCTGCCCCGCGCGGCGCTCGGGCGCTACCGGTTCAACGAGCACGTCCTGGGCCTGCTGGAGGCGCTGGACGGGCTCCCGGCGCACGGCGGGCGGCTCCCGGCGGGCAACGCCGACCCCGCCGCGGGCGGCGACCTGTGACCGCGCCGTACCTGCGCGTCACCTGGGTGGACGAGGTCACCGGCGTCCCCGGGTACCTGGTCGTGGACCGGCTCCGGCGCGGTGTCGCCAGCGGCGGGGTGCGCATGCGCGCCGGCTGCACCCCGGAGGAGGTCGCGGACCTGGCGCGGGTCATGTCGCTGAAGGAGGCGATCGCCTTCCGCCCCGGGGACCGGTACCGCCCGTTCGGCGGCGCGAAGGGCGGGATCGACCTGGACCCGGCGCATCCGGAGGCGCGCGGCGTCCTCAAGCGGTACTTCCTCGCCATGCGTCCCCTGCTGGAGCACCACTGGGCCACCGGCGAGGACCTCGGCGTCCGGCAGGCCACCATCGACGGCCTGATGGCCGAGCTCGGGATGCGCAGCTCGGTGGACGCGGCGCTGGTGCACGTGCCGGACGGCGCCGACGCGGGCCTGCGCCGGCTGGCGGGCGCGTTCGCCGTCACCGTCGGCGAGATCAGCCTCGGCGACCTCGCCGGCGGCTACGGCGTGGCCCGCGCGGTGGTGCGGGCGCTGCGGCACGACGGGGCCCGCGTGGCGGGCGCCCGCGCGGTGATCCAGGGCTTCGGCTCCATGGGCGGCGCAACCGCGCGCTACCTGGCCCGCCACGGCCTGCGGGTCGTGGGCATCACCGACGCCGACGGCCTGGTGGTGAACCCGGACGGGCTCGATGTCGAGACCATGCTGCGGGCCCGCACGCTGTACGGGGGCATCGACCGCGACCGGCTGGCGCCCGGGGACCGCGAACTCGACGGCGCGGCGTGGGTGGGCGTCGACGCCGACGTGCTGGTGACCGCGGCCGTGTCGTACGCCGTCCACGAGGGCAACCACGGGCTGGTGCGGGCGCGGTACGTCGCCGAGGCGGCCAACGCCTCGGTCACCCCGGGCGCGGAGGCGGCGCTGGCGCGGCGGGGCGTCGCGGTGCTGCCCGACTTCGTGGTGAACTCCGCGGCCAACGCCTGGTGGTGGTGGACGCTGTTCGGCGACGTCGAGCCGACCGCCGCCTCGGCGTTCGCGCGGATCGACGAGACCATGGACGGCCTCGTGGACCGGATGATGGGCACCGCCGCGTCCGGCCGGACGCCGCTGCGGGAGGCCGCGGTGGCGGTGGCCCGGGCGAACGGGGCGGCGCTGGGCGACGCCCCGGGCGACGAAGTCCCCGCCCTCGCCGAGGAGCGGGAGCCTTGAAATGCGAACCGATTACCCGCCGCTGCTCAGTTGGCTGTAATTCGCATACCGATTATGTAGTAGTCCTTTCCGGGGATTCGCCGAATCCCCTCTCCGGCCTGCGGTTATCCCTTCTTTGGGTCTGTCGATAAGCGCCGATGAATTCGCCGAAGATTGCTCTTGACAGTGTTCGGAGAGGTGCGCATCATTGCCGTGAACAGCTAATCCGGAAAGTAACGATGGATTGCGAGACGAGTGGGTTGCCAATGATGAATCACCCTGAGTCCGGCGGCGTGAACGGCCATGCTCCGGAGCTTTCGTCGGCGAATCTCCGCGCCGTCTTTCCGGACGGGGACATCTACGCCGTGAGCGACGACGAGACGCTGCTGCGCGAGGCCGCGCGGTACGGGCTCAAGGCCGTCGCGATGGACGAGTCCGGCGACCTCCCCGAGGACTCCCGCGTCGTCCTCTTCCTCCGCAACCACCTGCTGAGCAGGGAGATACGCAAGCGCTTCCGCGCGTCGCGGGTGCTGTTCGTCCCCATCTCCAGCTTCGACACCGAGCTGGAGTCCGCCCTGTACACGCTGCGGCTCACGTTCCTGACCGACTACGCGGCGGCCGTCGGCCGCACCCGCCGCTGGATCGACGACCTGCGGAGCCTGACCGAGCCGATCGGCTTCGTCTCGAACGGGCCGTGCTCGGCGGGCACGCCGGGCACGAACATCGTCTGCGAGCTCGCCGACGACCTCACCCTCGACGCCTGGGCCTCGCCGACCATCGGCCCCGGGCAGTGGGTCGGCGTCGGCAGCTACTGCGAGATCGCCATCACCTCCCGCGGGCCGGCGGGCAAGCGCCCGCGGCCGTTCACCATCGACGGGACCGCGGTCGCCTCGGGCGTCCTGGCGGCCCGCGACCCGCGGTTCGACGAGGCCGGCGACGCCCGGATCAGCGCCGCCGACGACGTCCGGCGCGAGCTGAACCGGCGGGCCCCGATCATCATGCGGCTGAAGGGCGGCGTGCTCACCGACGTGCGGGCCGGCGGCGAGGACTTCACCGACGCGCTCCGCGAGGTGACCAATCCCGAGTACGACCTGCACGCCCTCGAACTCGGCCTCGGCACCAACCAGCACGTCCTGCCGCACGTGGACTGGACGGTCAACTCGCAGCTCAACGAGGGCGCCGGCCCGGTGCACATCGGTTTCGGCGACGGCATGACCGGCGCCCACATGGACTTCGTGGTCGCGGAAGCGGCCCACCATTTCGGCCCGTCGGACTGACGGCCGCCCTGAACGTCGATGGGGCGTTTCCTGGAAACGCCGCATGACGATGCCCCCCGTTCCTTCCTGAGCAGGATGGAGGTGAATTGCACATGCGTAACCTGTCCGTTTCGGACCAGTCGTGGACCATGCAGGCCGAGACCACCGAGGCCCAGCAGGCCGAGGTCGTCGAGGAGCTGGACGTGACCGCGGAGCCGGAGTTCGAGCGCAGCCTCAGCTTCAGCTACGCCCGCATCTGAACCCGGTCTCCGCGCCGAGCGCGGCGGAATCCGCCGACCCCGGGAGGGGGTGAACATTCCCATGCGCAAGCTTTCCATTTCGGACCAGTCGTGGACCGTGCAGGGCGAGACCGCCGAGGCCCAGCAGGCCGAGGTCGTCGAGGAGCTGGACGTGACCGCGGAGCCGGAGTTCGAGCGCAGCCTCAGCTTCAGCTACGCCCGGATCTGATCTGAGCTCCATTCGGCGGGGGTGGCGGCCGTGGTGGCGCCGCCCCCGCCGTTCCATCGGGAAAGGACATGTGAATGGACACGGCAGACGACCGCCACATCGTCATCTCGGTCGACGGCCACTGCGGCGCCCCGGTCCTCGGATACCGGGAATACCTGGAGTCGGCCTATCTCGCGGACTTCGACCGCTGGGCGGCGACCTACGAGGTGCCCTATGAGGACATGAAGGGCGAGGACGGCTCCCGCAACTGGGACTCCGACCGCAGGCTGCGGGACCTCGAACGGGACGGGATCGTGGCGGAGGTCCTCTACCCGAACACCGTTCCGCCGTTCTTCTCCACGTCCTCCCTGGCGAGCGGGCAGGCCACCGTCCAGGACGCCGAGCAGCTGCGCCGCCGGCGGGCCGGGCTGCAGGCGCACAACCGCTGGGTGGCCGACTTCTGCGCGCAGGCGAAGGGGCGCCGCGCGGGCGTCATCCAGATCCTCCCGCACGACATCGACGCCGCGGTGCGCGACATCCGCGCCGGCGTGGACGCCGGGCTGACCGGCGGGGTGCTGCTGCCGGGCGCGCCGCCCGGATCCGGCCTCCCGCCGATCTACTACCACGACTACTACGGCCCCATCTGGGAGACCTGCTCCGAGCTCGGGATCCCGGTGAACTGCCACAGCGGCAGCTCCGGGCCGCGGACGGGCGAGCGGCAGGAAGACGACATGTTCTTCCTCATGGAGATGAAGTGGTGGGACCAGCGGACGCTGCGCCACCTCATCCTGGGCGGCGTGCTCGAACGGTACCCCGGCCTCAAGGTGGTGTTCACCGAGGTGGGGGTCGACTGGATGCCCGCCCTGCTCCGGTCCATGGACCGGTACTTCGAGTCGGCGCGCACGACGTCCGGGCTGTCCGGCGAGGACGTCACCTACCGCGGGTCGCACGTGATGGACGGGCTGTCCATGCGCCCCAGCGAGTACTGGCAGCGGCAGTGCTACGCGGGCGCGAGCTTCCTGCACCCGAGCGAGACGGCGAAGCGGAACCTGGTGGGCATCGACAAGATCATGTGGGGCAGCGACTACCCGCACATCGAGTCGAGCTTCCCCTACTCCCGGGAGGCCATCCGGTTCGCGTTCGCGGGCGTCCCCGCCGGCGAGGCGGAGGCCATGCTCGCCACGACCGCCGCCGGCGTCTACGGGTTCTCGCTGGACGACCTGCGCCCGGTCGCGGCGCGGCTGGGGCCGGGCCGCGCGGAGGTCGAGGCGGGCATCGACCCGGCGACCCTGCCGGCCGACGCCGCCAAGTGCCCCGCGTTCGCGGGCGCCATGCCCGGGGCGGCGATGACGCAGATGGGCGACAACCGCAAGCTCGCGGAGAAGTGACCGCGTCCCGGCCCGGCGCCGCGATCGAGACGTCGGGCCTGGTCAAGACGTTCGGCGGGCACCGGGCCCTGGACGGCGTCGACCTGCGGGTCCCGCGCGGGTCGGTGTACGGGCTGCTCGGCCCGAACGGGGCGGGCAAGACCACCGCCGTCCGGGTGCTGGCGACCCTGCTGCGCCCGGACGGCGGCGAGGCCCGGGTCTTCGGGCACGACGTGCGGCGCGAGCCCGACGCGGTGCGCTCCCGCATCGGGCTGACCGGCCAGTACGCCTCCGTCGACGAGGACCTCACCGGGCTGGAGAACCTCGTGCTGCTGGGCCGCCTGGCCGGCTACGGCAGGAAGGCGGCCCGCGAGCGCGCGGAACGGCTGCTGGAGGCGTTCGGGCTGGCGGACGCCGCCGGCCGGGAGGTCAAGAACTACTCCGGCGGGATGCGGCGCCGCGCCGACATCGCCGCCAGCATCATCAGCACCCCCGACCTGCTCTTCCTGGACGAGCCCACCACCGGCCTCGATCCGCGCAGCCGCAACGACGTGTGGGAGATCGTCCGGGTCGTGGTCGCGCAGGGCACCACGGTCCTGCTGACCACCCAGTACCTCGACGAGGCCGACCGGCTCGCGGGCCGCCTCGCGGTCATCGACCACGGGCGCATCATCGCGGAGGGCACGCCCGGCGAGCTGAAGGCGTCGGTGGGCACGGGCTCGCTGCGGCTGCGGCTGCGGGACGCCCCGCGCCGCGAGGAGGCGCGGGCCCTGCTCGCGCGGCTGCTGCGCGTCCCGGTGGCGGCCGACCCGGACCCGGCCGCGCTCACCGCCCGGCTGACCGGCACGGACGGCGCGGACGGTGCGGACGGCGGGGGAGACGCCGCGAGCCGGGCGTCCCGCGTCCTGGCCGAACTCTCCGCCGCGGGCATCGCGGTGGACGACTTCTCCTTCGGCCGGCCGAGCCTGGACGAGGTGTTCCTGACCCTCACCGGCCGCCCGGCCGCGAACGGCGCCGGCGGGAAGGACGGGATGGCGGCATGACGGGCGGCGGCGTGCGCAGCGCGGACCGGAGCGAGGCGGACCGGAGCGAGCCGGACCGGAGCGAGCCGGACCGGAGCGGGGCGGAGGAGAGCGAGGCGGAGCGGGCGCCGGGCGGCCACGTCCCGTCCCCGGAGATCATCGGGGCGGTGCTCGCGCACGCCGACCGGCCCGCGCGGCCCGGCCCGTGGGCGGTGTCGCTCGTCTTCGGCCGGCGCGCGATGCTCAAGATCAAGCACGTGCCCGAGCAGATGCTCGACGTCACCGCCCTCCCGGCGATCACGACCGTGATGTTCACCTACCTGTTCGGCGGCGCGCTGGCCGGCTCGGCGACCGACTACCTGCAGTACCTGCTGCCCGGCACCATGGTGATGAGCGTGCTGATGGTCACCATGTACACCGGGCTGACGATCAACACCGACATCCAGAAGGGCGTGTTCGACCGGTTCCGCACCATCCCGATGTGGCGTCCCGCGCCGATGGTCGGGTACCTGCTCGGCGACGCGTTCCGCTACACGCTGGCGGCGGTGGTGATCCTGGTGCTCGGCCTGGTCCTCGGCTTCCGGCCGGCGGGCGGCCCGGCCGGGGTCGCGCTGGGGATCGCGATCCTGGTGGCCTTCTCGTTCGCCCTGTCGTGGGTGTGGACGATGGTCGGGCTGCTGCTGCGCTCGGAGAAGGCCGTCGTCGGCGTCAGCATGCTGCTGATGTTCCCGCTGACCTTCCTCAGCAACATCCTCGTCAGCCCGGCCACGATGCCCGGCTGGCTGCAGGTGTTCGTGAACAACAACCCCGTCACGCACCTGGCCGCGGCGGTCCGCGGCGTCATGCAGGGCGACGCCGGCGGCGAACTGGGCTGGGTCGCCGGCTGGGGCGCCGCCCTGATCCTCGTGTTCGGCCCCCTGACGATGCGGCTCTACAACCGCAGGCAGTGAGTCAGGGTCGGGTGTCCGGCCAGCGGTGGAGGCGGTACGGGAGCCACCAGAGGTAGGCGCCGATCTCCGCGACCAGCCGGTTCTTCCGGAAGCCGTTCGCGATCGCCGGGTCGACCGCGTCGGCCGGCGCCCCCTGGTCGAGCGTCCTGACCGCGTCGAGGTGCGCCTCCCGGCCGAGGGTCAGCCGGCGCGCCCCGGCCTCCCGGGCGTCCCGCACATGGATGAAGCCCGGCCCCTTCCGGTAGAGCAGGCTGCCGAAGCGGTACGCGTCGCGCCACCGCCCGGCGGCGCCGCCGTCCCCCTGGAGCACGGCGGCCGGGGGGTAGAGGTGCTGGAGGGAGGCGAGCGGGAAGTCGTCGTCGCACTCCAGCGTCCACTGGACCGACGAGCCGATCCGGGTGAGCTCCCGGACGAGCGACAGCTGCTGCACCGCGTACGCGGCGTCGGCGCCCTTGCGGACGTCGACCGGGTCGGCCAGGTCGACCTTGCGGGCGCCCCGCTCGCTGAACCGGAGGGCGGCGGCCGGCGCCGCGCCCTCCGCGGCCTCGTCGTCGCCGAGGAGCATCCCTGGGATCTCCCTGGCCGCGCCGGTGTACTCCCGCCAGAGCGTGACCTTGATGTCGGGCATGCGGCTCTCCCGTCTCAGTGCTGGGCGACCAGGCGCGGCGCCGCGTGGCCGGTGTCGGCGGCCCGGAGGTGGACGTCGGTCCTGGTCCGTTGCAGCTCGCGGTTCGCCGCGACGGCCGCGACATGGATGTAGTGGTCGTTGTCGGTGAAGACGAGCCCGCGGCCGCGCCAGTCCGCCAGGATCGCCGCGACGGCCGCTTCGCCGATGTCCGCGCCGGTCTCCGCCGACAGCTTGCGGGCCAGCACGGGGATGTTGCGGGGGTCGTCCAGCAGCCGGAACAGCGCGAGCTCCACCGGGTCGGCGAGGACGTGCGTCGACCAGGCGAAGTGCGGCCGCGTGTTGATGAGGACGATCTTCTCGCCCAGGTCGTGGAAGGTCAGCCGGCTCTGCGGCGCCACCTCCTGCCACCGTTCGGTCGCGGCCCCCAGCAGCTCGGCGACGTCCTCGCCGATCCCCGCCGGCGCCGCGTCGAAGGAGTAGCTGAGGTCGCGGCACTCGCTCTCGGGCAGGTCGTAGATCAGCCGGTGCGGGCGGGCGGGCCGCAGGTCCGGGAAGCCGAGTTCGGGCCGGTTGAAGTACGGGCTGAACCGCTCGATGACGATCCGCGCGATGGCCTCGGGCGGCCGCAGGTGGTGCAGGGCCGGGAACTGCTCGACGATCGCCGTGTAGTCGGCGGACGTCTCGCCGGGGAAGCCGTAGAGGTAGTTCCAGAGGACCTTGATTCCCAGCGACTCGGCGTCCCTGATGATGCGGACGTTCTGGCAGCCCGTGACGCCCTTGTCCATCAGCTTCAGGACGTGGCTGCTGAGGTTCTCGATGCCGGGCTGGATCACCACGACGCCCGCGTCCGTGAGCGTCTGCAGGTGGCGGCGCCGCAGGTTCGACTTCACCTCGCAGTGCAGGCGCAGGTCGTGGTCGGCCTCGGCGAGCCGGGGCAGCAGCGAGGTGACGTGCGCCATGTCGAGGATGTTGTCGACCACGTAGATGTCGAGGGTCCGGTGCCGTTCGACGAGCTCCATGATCTCGTCGTAGAACCGGCCGGGGCTCTTGCTGCGGAAGTCCATGTACGAGCCGTTGAGCCCGCAGAAGGTGCAGTGGTGCTTGGCGCCCCACCAGCATCCGCGCGACCCCTCCATCACCAGGACCGGCTCGACCCAGGACCGCGCCACCGACGTCGACCACCGCTCGAAGAAGTCGTCGTAGTCGGGCGGCACCAGGACGTTGGGCGGGAGGGGCTTGGCCTCCATCTCGTTGGCCACGGAGGTGCCGTCGTCCCGGCGCCAGCACAGGCCGGGGATGTCCGCGAACTCGCCCTTGCCGCGGATCGCCTCGACCATCGCGGGGAAGTTCAGCTCGCCCTCTCCCCGGACGACGAGGTCGATGTAACCGAAGTTGCGGTGGATGGCGGCGCCCTGCGGGCCGTCGCAGTTGGCGCCGCCGAACACCGTCAGGATCTCCGGGGCCAGGCGCTTGATGTGCCGGGCCGCGGCGAGCGAGGCGACGTTCTGCTGGAACGTGGACGTGAACCCGACGAGGTCGGGCTCCATCGCGACGATGCGTTCCGCGAGGTCGCGGATGAACGCCTCGCTCTGCTCCCGGAGCCTGAGCATGAGGTCGACCCGCTCGGCGGGGAACTTCTCGCGCGCCATCTCCTCGAACTCGGCGGCGTGCCGCTCCCTGTCGTGCAGGGCGGGCGCGAACACCCAGTCCCCGCAGCTCTCGAAGTGGGAGTCGACCGCGAAGAAGCCGTAATCGGCGGGGGAGAGAGGGGACCGCTCGGCGAGCCAGTCGATGTAGTCGAGATTTCCGCAGACGGTGCGGACTTCGACGCCGTCGAGCCGGGTTCGCGCGAGCCGGCCGAGGACCCCGAGCGCGATGGGAGGCATGTCGATCGCTGCCCAGGGCATGGAGACCAGGAGAATACGCATGTTCACCCTTTATCGCTTCAGGCGTCGATACCGGCGATCCTGGATATTTCATCGGGAAATGTCAAGACAGGCGTTTTCGTGTATTTGGTACCCGGATCGCTAATGGCAGCGTAATTGCAGGTCAGGGCGTATGCAATACATCGAAAGAGGGAGGTGCCCGGCACTCGTTGGGTATGCATTGTCGCCGCAATTGAGTATGCGTACCGCGGCCGTTCACCGGCGCGGGCGGCGATTCATCCCGCGGAATGGCGGGCGCGGGCGGCGCGGGTGAACTGGTCGTCGAGGCTGCGGGGGAACGGCAGCATCCGGTGGATGTCGCGCCAGGGCGCGAACTGCCGGACGGCGTTGAACCCGGCCGCGGTGACGATCCGTCCGACGTTCGGGCCGGGACGCCAGGCGGGATAGACGTCCAGGTAGGCGACCTGCGGCGGAAGGCCGCCCGGCTTCTGCGGCGACACCAGGGTCATCGGCGGGCGGACGCCTTCGACGGACGCCATGTCACGCGCGTAGGCGACGAGTTCGAGCGTCTCGGCCTCCGGCCCGCTGTGGACGATGAGCCAGCCGTCCACGTCGACCGGCTCCGACGGCGGATCGGTCAGGGTGAGCGGCACGATCTCGGCGGAGACCGTCCGCAGGTACGCCTCGTGCGCGGGGGCGAGCGGTTCGAGGACGAACGTCCGGTCGTAGCGCGGGGGATCGGCGGGCAGCAGCGGCGCGTAGGCGTCCCAGCGGAGCAGCCGCGCCAGGTGCGTGACCCGGGTACCGGGCAGGATCCCGTCGCCGCGGATGAGCTCGCCCTTGAGCCCGGCCGGGAACGCGTCCACGATCACCTCGTCCGGCGCGAGGTCCGCCGCGCCGGCGCTCCGCACGACGCGCCAGTCGCCGGTGACGCGCGGGTCGCCCGCGAACGGCGACCCCGTGACGACGGTGACCGGCCCGTCCATCCCCAGGGTGTGCAGGACCGACCGGAGCCGCGTCAGGTGCCCGAGCCCGTCCCCGGACGCGTAGCAGAGGATCACCGGACCGCGTCGAGGACGGCGCGGTACCCGGCGGTCTCGGCGGCCGGAGTGAAATCGCGGCGGATGCGTTCCGCGCCCGCCGCGCCGAGCTTCGCCAGCTCCGCGTCGCCCGCCCGCGCGGCCCGGTCGATCGCCGCGCGGCACGCGTGCGCGTCCCCGGCGGGGAAGGTGAACCCGATCTCGTCGTCGGCGACGTCCGCGAGCCCGCCCGCGTCCGAGGCGAGCAGCGGCACGCCGAGCGCCGCCGCCTCCAGCGCGACGTTCGGCATCCCGTCGTAGAAGGACGGCAGGGCCACCAGGTCGCAGCTCGCGTAGACGGCGGGCAGGTCGTAGCGCTCAAGGAACGGCATGGACGAGTACGGTACGCCGCGCTCGTCCAGCCACTCCGCCACGGACTCCTCCACCTCGCCGACCAGCAGCAGGTGGAACGCGCCGGCGTGGCCGGACGCGGCCAGCGCGTCCAGGAAGAACCCGACGCCCTTCTTCTCCTTGAGCTGCCCGATCAGCCCGATCGTCCGGCGCCCCGGCGCGACGTGCTCCGCCCGCCAGGCCCGCGCCTTCTCCCGCTCGGACGGCAGCACCCGCCACTGCGCGGTGTCGACGCTGTTGGCGACGTACGTGACGGCCGCGCCCGGCGCGACCGCCGACACGAGCGGCGCGTGCGAGCGGGCGACGACGCACACCCGGGCCGAGGCGCGCAGCGCGTCCGCCAGCACGCCCCGCCGCCGCATCGAGAAGACGCCGACGTCGATGTCGTTGCCGCGCAGCAGCGTGACCAGCGGGGCGTCCAGCAGCGCGGACAGGACGGGCGCGGCGAGCATCGCGTACGCGCCGCCGAACGCGACCACGTGCCCGTAGCCGGTGAGCCGCTCGGCGCCGAGCGTCGTCCACAGCCGCCGCAGCGCGTGCTCGGGGTCGTCGCCGAGCGGCGCGGTGATCAGCCGCCCGCCCTGCTCCCGCCCGGTGCCCCACGGGCGGGCGCGGCGGGTGAGGTGCGCGACGTCGACCTCCACCCCGGACGCGCGCAGCCCCCGCACGATGCGGTCGCACGACTGGGACATCCCGCCGCGGCTCGGCGGATAGTGCTCGGTGAGCCACAGGACGCGGGGCATCAGCTGTCCACGAAGCCCGTGTCGTCGTCCGGGCCCCAGTCGCCGCCCTGCGACCACTCGTCACCCGGGTTGAACGCCCCGCGGTCGTACTCGTTGAAGTTCGAGTACCAGAGGGCGTCGTTGTAGACGTGCGCGCTGCGCTGGTAGTAGTGCCGCCGGTAGCCGCCCGTCCAGGCCGGCTGGTGCGGGTCGGGCGTCCCGTAGCCCTGGGCGGCGCCGCATTCGGGGCACAGCCCGTTCGGCCCGGCGTGGGCGCCGCACACGGCTTGGCGGCACCCGGGGCAGGACGCCACGGCCGCCTGCCCGCAGCGGCCGAGGACGAAGAAGCCGGTGGTCACCGAGCACGGGGTCACGGGGTCCTCCTCGCGGTGCGGCCCGGGGTCCACCGGAACGGTTCGGTCGACACGTGCAGGATCTGGTCGATCATCGCCTGCTCCTCCAGCGGGCCGGGGAACTTGCCGCTCGCCCGGATCACCGTCCGCTTGCCGGGCTTGACGCGGACCCTGATCCACGGGGGCGGCGGCGACCCCGGCCGCTGCACGACCGCGTCCTTCGCCAGCCGCCGCGTCACCTGGACGATCTGCACCGTCTTCGACTTCGACTTGAGCTTGAGCTTGCCCCGCGGGTTGCGCTTGCGGTACTTGCGGTGCCGGACGCGGTCGGTCACCGACAGCTCCAGGACGCTGCCGTCGCGCAGCTCCGCCCTCATCCGCAGCCACGGGTCCATGGCGTACGACTGCTTCATCGACGTGATCGGCGGCCGGACCGGCACGTCGTACTGCGGCCCGTTCTTCTCCGGCAGCCGGTGGCCGCGCATGTCCGCCGCCACCGACAGCGTCCCCTGGGGCGGCATGTCGGACGCCAGGATGCGCAGCATCGGCACGAGCACGCCCGGCACCCGCCGGTTCAGCTGCCACTTGCCCCGCCGCACCTCGGCGGTGTGCCGCGCGAGGCTCTGGATGACCGGCTCCCAGTCGTCGCGCCGCAGCGAGACGGCGAACGCCCGCTCCAGGGTCAGCGCCTTGTGCAGCGGATGGAACCGCTCGATGGCGGCCTTCTGCTTGCGCCAGAACATGACGAAACCACCTATTGAATCCGGTCGTGCACCGGCCGGGCGACCGTGCGGTAGACCTCGGCCAGGCGGGCGCGGGAATGCGCCCACGTCAGGCCGTCCTCGATCCGGCGCCGGCCCGCGCGCCCCATGGCGGCGGCCTCGTCCGGGTACTCCAGCAGGATGCGGACGGCCCGCGCCAGCTCGGCGGGACGGTCCGCGGGGACGAGCCGCCCGTGCTCGCCGTCCGCCATCAGCTCCCGCACCGCGGGCAGGTCGGAGGCCACGACCGGCACCCCGGCCGCCATCGACTCGATCACCTTCAGCGGGGCGCAGCCCTGGTCGAGGTTGCGGGCGCAGCCGGTCAGCGGTGCCACCGAGACCTCCGCGTGCGCGAGCCACGCGGCCACCTCGTGGTGCGGCAGCGTGAACCGCCAGTCGACCCGGTCGGCCACGGCAAGCCGCTCGGCGAGGCGCCGCACCGGCTTGGACCGCCGCTCCGGGACGGACGAGCAGACCACCAGCCGCAGGTCTTCCAGGTCGGCGAGCCGCGCGAACGCGCGCATCAGCACGTCGAGCCCCTGCCACGGCTGCAACGCACCGATGTAGACGATGTACCGATCGGGCGCCCCCTCCGGACGCACCGGCCGCGCACCGACCTCCGCCCCGTTCGGCACCAGATGGATCTTGTGCTCCGGAACTCCCCGCGCCGCGACCGCCTCGCCGATCACCCGGGACGGCACCACGACCGCGTCGCTGCGCTCCAGGCAGTGCCGCTCCAGCTCGCGGATCTTGCCGAGCGTGCTCGGCGCCGCCCACGGCCAGGTGTGGCTCATCTCGATGGACGGCAGCCCGTTGACCTCGTACACGACCTTGTGCCGCCGGCCGTCCGCGACGACCGGCAGCGCGCTCCACGGGTCCCGGACGTGGCAGACCTCCAGCGTCTCCAGGTGCGGCTCAAGATGGCGGGCGACCCACTCGGAGAACGCCTCGGCCCGGTCGATGAGGTTCGGCACCGGGACGTCGAACCGGGCGATCTCCCGGGTCCCCTCCCGCTGGTACCGGGGCAGGTCCGGGCCGCCGATCACGCCGAGCAGCCCGCCGCCGAAGCGGTCGAACAGCTCGTCGGCCATCTGCGCGATGTGGACGGCCGACCCCTTGCTGGACGGGAACCGGTCGAACGCGAAGTACGCGGCCCTGTGCCTCACCCGACCCGCACCTCCTCGTGCGCCGCGCGGTGCCAGGCGATCTGGTCGGCGAGCCCCTCGGCCAGGCCGGTCGTCGCCGTCCAGCCGAGCAGCCGCCGCGCGCGGCCGGTGTCGGCCCATGTCCGCGCGGCATCGCCGGCGACCGGCGCCTCCCGCCGGATCTCCGCGGTGACGCCGAGCGCCGCGGTGAGCATCGCGATCGCGTCCCGGACGGTCACGGGCTCGTGGTGCCCGACGTTGACGGCGATCCCCGGCGGCAGGTCCGCGGCCGACGCCGCGAGCGTCGCCGACACCGCGTCCCGGACGTGCGTGAAGCTCCGCGACCGCAGCCCGTCACCGAACACCGGGAGCGGGCGCCCGTTCAGCGCCGCCTCCACGAACCGGTGGAACGCCATGTCGGGCCGCTGCCGGGGGCCGTAGATGGAGAAGTACCGGAGCAGGACCGTCCGGAGGCCGTCCCCTGCCGCAGCCTCCGCGAGCCGCTCCACCTCGACCTTGCTGGCCGCGTAGGGGCTCGCCGGGTGCAGCGGATCGTCCTCCCGGTTCGGGCGCCGCCCCGCCGACCCGTACACCGAGGAACTCGACGCGATGACCACCTTCGGCCGCGCCGCCGCCGGCCGCCGCATGCACGCCGCGAGCAGCCGCGCCGTCGCGCGGACGTTGTCCCGCTCGACCGCCCGCCGGGCGCTCCACGAGTCGCGCACCCCGGGACGCCCGGCCAGGTGCACGACGACGTCCGCCGCGGCGACGGGATCAAGGTCGTCCACCGCGAGGTCGATCTCGGCGGCGGCGACACCGGCCCTGGCCGCGAGGTCCGCCCACGCGCGGCGCGCGACCCCGGGGTTCAGCGAACGATCGGGCGCGTCAACGGCGAGGACCTCATGCCCGGCCGCCGCGAACGCACCGGCCACATGACCCCCGACGAACCCCGCCG
>NZ_SMKM01000230.1 GCF_004348665.1 Actinomadura sp. GC306
GTGTATAGGAGACAGGGTCCGGGCCCCGCGGGGTCGTGGGGGTCGCCTCCCGGGCGGCGCGGGCGGCGCGGGCGGCGGCCTTGCGGCGGGCGCGGGCGACGCGGCGGCGGCGTGCCCGCTCGGCGGCCTCGGCGCGGCGCTGCATCAGCTCGGGCGGGATGAGGTCGTGCCGCCCCGCGATGAACTCCTGCACCCAGATCTTGGCCCGGATCAGCGGGCGCCGGACCTTCTTCTCCCGCCGGACGGCCCGCTGGTACCGGCGCGACTCCTCGGTGTAGCGCCAGCGCGACCAGGGCGAGGCGGGGCGCGCGACGCGGACCGCGCCGACGAGCAGCAGGGCGGGCAGGAACAGCCCGATGAGCCCGGTCCAGATCTTGCCCTTCAGCAGCGTGATCACGGCGAGGACGAGGTTGCCGACCAGGAACGCGGCGTACAGCGGCGACAGGGAACCGGACCCGGAGTCGAACCAGAGGCTCTCGTAGCCGAGCGGATGGATGCCGAGGAGCAGCAGGCCCGTCACGGCGATGGCGACGAACACGGCGTCGACGGACGCGCGGCCCTTCTCCGTCCAGTAGACGTCGCTGAGGTGCAGGATCAGCGCGAACTCGTCCAGGACGAGGGCGGCCCCCACCCCGAACACGACGGCGGCCGTCAGGTCGAACCCGACGAGCACGTCCGGAATCGCGACGCTGCCGACCCCGCCCACCAGCATCAGCACCACGCCGAACACGACATGGTGGATGTGGACGTCGCCGGCCGTGACGTTCCGGAACCACCGCACGTTCGAGCGGATCAGCCGGACGTTCACCCGCGTCACCACGAACGTGATGATGAACGCCGCGAAGAAGCCGAACAGCGGCAGCCGCCCGGCGTCCACGATCCGCTCCTCGAACATTTCGATCATGTGCCCCCCGCACGCTCCATCATGCCCTGCGACATGCGCGGATATCGTGGGACGCGGCCGATCAGCGCCGATCCGAGGAGAAACCGCCGTGACCCGCACCGTGGACCGCTGTGATCCCGGATACCGCGCCTGGGTCGCCGAGGCCGTCCGCCTGGTCGACGCCGACGCCAACCGCAGCGCCGACACGCACCTGCACGTGTTCCCGCTGCCGCCGGAGTGGGGCATCGACCTGTACCTGAAGGACGAATCCGTCCACCCCACCGGTTCCCTCAAACACCGGCTCGCCCGCTCGCTGTTCCTCTACGGGCTCGCGAACGGCTGGATCCGCGCGGACACCACGATCATCGAGGCGTCCAGCGGGTCGACGGCGGTGTCGGAGGCGTACTTCGCGCGGCTGCTCGGGCTGCCGTTCATCGCGGTGATGCCGGCGTCCACCAGCCCGGAGAAGATCCAGCTCATCGAGTTCCACGGCGGCCGGTGCCACCTGGTGGCCGACCCGTCCGACATCTACGACGAGTCGCGGCGGCTCGCGGCCGAGTGCGGCGGCCACTTCATGGACCAGTTCACCTACGCCGAGCGCGCCACCGACTGGCGCGGCAACAACAACATCGCCGAGTCGATCTTCGAGCAGTTGCGGCTGGAGCGGTTCCCCGAGCCGTCGTGGGTGGTGGTGGGCGCGGGCACCGGCGGGACGTCCGCGACGATCGGCCGGTACGCGCGGTACCGGCGGTTCCAGACGCGGCTCGCGGTCGTCGACCCGGAGGGGTCGGCGTTCTACGGGGCGTTCGCCGACGGCGATCCGGAGCGGACCGCTGCGGGTTCGCGGATCGAGGGCATCGGCCGGCCGCGCGTCGAGCCGTCCTTCGTCGCGTCGGTCATCGACCGGATGATCCGGGTGCCGGACGCGGCGTCCATCGCGGCGATGCGCTGGACGAGCGCGGTCAGCGGCCGGGACGTCGGCGGCTCCACCGGCACCAACATGTGGGGCGCGGCCGAGCTGATCGCGGAGATGCGGGCGCGCGGGGAGCGCGGCAGCGTCGTCACGCTGATCTGCGACGGCGCCGAACGCTACACCGGCACCTACGGCTCGGACGCGTGGCTGGCCGGGCAGGGCCTGGACATAGCGCCCTACCGCGCCGCGCTCGACGGGTTCCTGAAGACCGGGGAGCTGCCCGCTATCCCGTGAAGCGGACGGGATTGACCAGGTCGGCGTAGATGAGCAGCCCGCCCATCACGATCAGGACGACCGCCATCACATACGTCACCGGCAGCGCCTTCGCGACGTCCACGTACCCGGGGTCGGGCCTTCGGAAGATCTTCGCGAAGCCCTTCTTGATCGCCTCCAGGAGGGCGCCGGCGATGTGCCCGCCGTCCAGCGGGAGCAGCGGGACGAGGTTGAACATGCCGACCGCGAGGTTCAGCGACCCGAGCAGCATCACGAAGTAGGCGATCTTCTCGGACCCGTCGAGGACCTCGGACGCGGCCACGTCCCCGCCGATCCGGCTGACGCCGACGACGCCGATCGGGCCGTTCGGGTCGCGTTCCTCGCCGCCGAACGCGGCGTGCCAGATGCCGACCATCTTCTCCGGCATCCGCACCAGCGCGCCCGCGGTCCGGACGGTGAGGTCGCCCATCGTGCTCGCCACCGCGCCCGGCCCCTGCCGCTCGTTCGCGCTGGTCGGCGTGATGCCGAGGAACCCGACCTCGACGATCTCGTCCGGGTCCTCCAGGTGGTACATCTGGTTGCGGGCGATGGGGACGTCCAGCCGCATGTCCCGCCCGTCGCGCTCGACGGTCATCGGCACCGTGCTGCCGCCCGCGTCGCGGATCTCCTCCTGCAGCTCCCGGTAGTCGTCGATCGGCTTGCCGTTGAACATGACGATCTTGTCGCCGGGGCGCAGGCCCACCTGCATCGCCGGGGTCAGCGCCGCGTCCGCCGGGCACTCGGTGACCTCCGACTGGCTCGCCGGGACCATGCACTCGGCGACCTCGCGGATCACCGGCTGCGGCTGGTTCGTGCCGATGCCCATCAGCAGGATCGCGAAGAACATCACCGCGAGGAGCAGGTTCATCGCGGGCCCGGCGAACATGATCAGCAGCTTCTGCCACCACTTCTTGGCGTAGAAGACGCGGTTCTCGTCGCCCGGCCGGACCTCCTCCAGCGCCGCACCGCGCGCCGACTCGATCAGGCCCTGGAACGGGCCGGTGCTGACCTGCCGGATCTGGCCCGGGGCGTCGCCCTTGCGCGGCGGCAGCATGCCGATCATCCGGATGTAGCCGCCGAGCGGGATCCACTTGACGCCGTACTCGGTCTCGCCGCGGCGCCAGGACCACATCGTCGGCCCGAAGCCCACCATGAACTGGGTGGTCCGCACCTTGAACAGCTTGGCGAACGAGAAGTGCCCCAGCTCGTGCAGCGCGATGGACACCAGGAGGCCGAAGAAGAGAATCAACGCCCCAACCAGGTAGGCCATGCGTCTCGCCCCTCCGGTCGTGCACCCCGCTCACCCGGGGGGTGGATCCAGCAACTCACCAAGAGTACGGCACCGGCGACGCCCCGGTTTAACCGTCGCGCGACCGGCTCCGGCGGGTGCGGGTTTCAAAACCGCGGGAAATGTAATAATCACCACTACCGCCGATGATCCCGTGCGGGAGAGGCCCCCGCAGCCGGCGCGGGGCCGCCGAAGGAGCAAACCCCTCCCCGGAAACTCTCAGGCCCACGGACCGCACGGACCAGGCGACCTCTGGAAAGCGGGGACCCCCGGTCCCCCGCCGAAGGTGAAAGCCCGCCGCGCCCCGCCGCGCGGGCGGGTGAAGCTCTCAGGCGCCGATGACAGAGGGGGAGGCACCGAGACGACCGGTGCGCGGATGGGACGATGGTCCGTGTGCGCCCGTGACGAAGGAGCCGAACCCATGCCCGCCGATCCGACCGCCAAGAAGACGCCGCTGCACGACGTCCACCAGGAACTGGGGGCGAACCTCGTCGACTTCGCCGGCTACCTGATGCCGCTGCGCTACGCGAGCGAGACGGCCGAGCACAAGGCCGTCCGCACCGGCGCCGGGCTGTTCGACCTGTCCCACATGGGGGAGATCTTCGTCTCCGGGCCGGGGGCGGGCGCCGCGCTCGACTACGCGCTGGTCGGCAACCTCGCGTCGATGCCGGTCGGCAAGGCCCGCTACACGCTGCTCTGCGCGCAGGACGGCGGCGTCCTGGACGACGTGATCGTCTACCGGCTCGCGGACGCGACCTGGATGGTCGTGGCCAACGCCGCCAACACCGACGTCGCCCGGGAGACGCTGGTCGAGCGGTGCGCGGGCTTCGAGGCGGCCGTGGACGACCGCACCGCGTCGTACGGGCTGCTCGCCCTGCAGGGCCCGCGCTCGGCGGAGATCCTCGGCGGCTTCACCGACGCCCCGCTGGCCGACCTGAAGTACTACGCGGTCATCGCCGGACGCGTCGCGGGCCTGGACGCGCTCATCGCCCGCACCGGATACACCGGCGAGGACGGCTTCGAGGTGTTCGTCGACGCGGGCGACGCCGTCCCGCTGTGGAAGGCGCTCGCCGGGGCGGACGGCGTCGTCCCCGCCGGGCTGGCGGCGCGCGACTCGCTGCGCCTCGAAGCGGGCATGCCGCTGTACGGCAACGAGCTGTCCACCGAGACCACGCCGTTCGAGGCGAACCTCGGCCGGGTCGTGAAGCTGGACAAGCCGGGCGACTTCGTCGGGAAGACCGCCCTGGCGGCGCAGGCCCAGACGCCGCAGGGCCGTAGGCTCGTGGGACTCGTCGCCCGCGGGCGTCGCGCGCCGCGAAAGGGGTACCAGGTCGTCACGTCCGGCGGCTCGCCGTGCGGGATCGTGACGAGCGGGGCTCCGTCGCCCACACTGGGCACGCCGATCGCCATGGCGTACCTCGACAGCGGCGTCGCGGAGACGGACCTGGCCGTGGACGTCCGCGGCCGGCACGAGCCGGTCGACGTGGTTGCCTTGCCGTTTTACAAGCGTTCCTGAAAGAGAGATGTGATCGTGAGCGTTCCCGAGCAGCTCCGCTACAGCGAAGAGCACGAGTGGGTGTCCGGCCTCGGCGGCGAGGACGGCATCGTCACCATCGGCATCACCGCGCACGCCGCCGACGCGCTCGGCGAGATCGTCTACCTCGAACTGCAGCCGTCGGAGGGCGACACCGTCGAGGCGGGCGAGCCCTGCGGGGAGATCGAGTCCACCAAATCGGTCAGCGACGTCTACTCCCCGGTCAGCGGCGAGGTCACCGCGATCAACACGGCGGTCGTGGACGAGCCCAAGGTCATCAACGACGACCCGTACGGCGAGGGCTGGATCTTCAAGGTCCGCATCTCGGCGGAGCCGGGCGACCTGCTCGACTCCGCGGCCTACGACAAGCTGATCGAGGAGAGCTGAGCGTGAGCCTGAACGATCCGCTCGCCAAGGCCGACCCGGAGGTGGCCGCGGCCGTCGCCGCCGAGCTCCGCCGGCAGCAGTCCACCCTGGAGATGATCGCCTCGGAGAACTTCGCCCCGGTGTCGGTGCTGGAGGCGCAGGGCTCGGTCCTCACCAACAAGTACGCCGAGGGCTACCCGGGACGGCGCTACTACGGCGGCTGCGAGCACGTCGACGTCACCGAGCAGCTCGCCATCGACCGCGCGAAGTCGCTGTTCGGCGCCGAGCACGCGAACGTCCAGCCGCACAGCGGCGCGCAGGCCAACACGGCCGTCTACTTCGCGCTGCTGCAGCCCGGCGACACGATCCTCGGCCTCGACCTCGCGCACGGCGGGCACCTCACGCACGGGATGCGGCTGAACTACTCCGGCAAGATGCTGAACGTGGTCGCCTACCACGTCCGCGCGGAGGACGGCCTGGTCGACATGGACGAGGTCGCCGCGCTCGCCGCCGAGCACCGGCCCAAGATGATCGTGGCGGGCTGGTCGGCCTACCCGCGGCAGCTCGACTTCCCGGCGTTCCGCGAGATCGCCGACTCGGCCGGGGCGGTGCTCATGGTCGACATGGCGCACTTCGCCGGGCTGGTCGCCGCGGGGCTGCACCCGTCGCCCGTCCCGCACGCCGACATCGTCACGACCACCACGCACAAGACGCTCGGCGGACCGCGCGGCGGGCTCATCCTCGCCCGCGAGGAGTACGGCAAGAAGATCAACTCCGCGGTGTTCCCGGGCATGCAGGGCGGCCCGCTGGAGCACGTGATCGCCGCCAAGGCCGTCGCCCTCAAGATGGCCGCGTCGGAGGAGTTCCGCGCCCGCCAGGAGCGCACGGTCGAGGGCGCGAAGATCCTCGCCGACCGGCTCCTCGCCGAGGACTCGGCCAAGGCGGGGGTGAAGGTCCTGACCGGCGGGACGGACGTCCACCTCGTCCTGGTCGACCTCGTGGACTCCGACCTCACCGGCCGCGACGCCGAGGACCGCCTGCACGACATCGGCATCACCGTCAACCGCAACGCCGTGCCGAACGACCCGCGCCCGCCGATGGTCACCTCCGGCCTGCGGATCGGCACGCCGGCGCTCGCCACCCGCGGGTTCACCGCCGCCGACTTCGCCGAGGTCGCCGACGTCATCGCGCTGGCGCTGCAGCCGTCCTTCGACCGCGACGCCCTGGCGGCGCGCGTGCGGGCGCTGGCCGACAGGCATCCCCTCTATCCGGACCTGTGACGTCATCGCGCCCCCTTCCCCCCGGAAGGGGGCGCACCGCTACAAAGGGGTAGCAATGGCCATCAGTGTTTTCGACCTTTTCAAGATCGGGATCGGCCCGTCCTCCTCCCACACCGGCGGCCCGATGGCCGCCGCGCACCGCTTCGCCCGGGGCCTGCACCGGGACGGGCTCCTGGCGGACACCGCGTCCGTGCACGTCACCCTCTACGGCTCCCTCGGCCTCACCGGGAAGGGCCACGGCAGCGACAAGGCCGTCATCCTCGGCCTCGAAGGCGACAAGCCCGAGCTCGTCGACGTGGACCGGGTGGACGACCGCCTCACCGAGATCCGCGAGAGCGGCACCCTGCGCCTCTTCGGCGACCACGAGATCCCCTTCGTGGTCGGCGAGCACCTGGTGTTCGAGCGGAAGGAGTCGCTCCCCGGCCACCCCAACGGCATGCGCTTCACCGCGCTGGACGCCGCCGGCGGCGAGCTGCGGACGCGGGTGTACTACTCGGTGGGCGGCGGCTTCGTCGTGGACGAGAGCGCCACGGGCGCCGACCGCATCAAGTCCGACGACACCGTCCTGCCGCACCCCTTCGACACGGGCGCCGAGCTCCTCGAACGCTGCCGCGCGACGGGGCTGTCCGTCTCCGCGCTGATGCTGGAGAACGAGCAGGCGTTCGGCCGGTCGGCCGCGGAGATCCACGAGGCCCTCCTCGGCCTCTGGGACGTCATGCGGGCGTGCGTCTCCCGGGGCTGCGGCAGCGAGGGCCTCCTGCCCGGCGGGCTGAAGGTGCGGCGCCGCGCGCCCCAGTTGCACCGCCAGCTGTCCGCCGAGAGCGCCACCGACCCGCTCCACGCGATGGACTGGGTCACCCTCTTCGCCTTGGCCGTCAACGAGGAGAACGCCGCGGGCGGCCGGATCGTCACGGCCCCCACCAACGGCGCCGCGGGCATCATCCCCGCCGTCCTGCACTACTACGACCGCTTCGTCCCCGGCTGCGACGACGACGGCATCGTCCGGTTCCTGCTGACGGCCGGGGCGATCGGCGTGCTGTTCAAGCAGAACGCCTCGATCTCCGGGGCCGAGGTCGGCTGCCAGGGCGAGGTGGGCTCCGCCTGCTCCATGGCCGCCGCCGGACTCGCCGAGGTGCTGGGCGGCACGCCCGAGCAGGTCGAGAACGCCGCCGAGATCGGCATCGAGCACAACCTCGGCCTCACCTGCGACCCGGTCGGCGGCCTCGTCCAGGTCCCCTGCATCGAGCGCAACGCCGTCGGCGCGATCAAGGCCATCAGCGCGGCCCGCATCTCGCTGCGCGGCGACGGCCGCCACTTCGTCTCCCTCGACAAGGCCGTCAAGACCATGCGCGACACCGGCCGCGACATGCTCGACAAGTACAAGGAGACCTCCCGCGGCGGCCTCGCCGTCAACGTCATCGAGTGCTGACCGCGCCCGCCGACTACTGGAGCGGGATGTCGATCCCGTGCTCGTCCGCGGGGCGCGGGCCGTGGATGCGCCGGTCGGCCTCGTCGATCGCCACGTCGTTGATGCTGGCCTCGCGGCGCCGCATCAGGCCGTGCTCGTCGAACTCCCACAGCTCGTTGCCGTAGCTGCGCCACCACTGCCCGCCGTGGTCGTGCCACTCGTACTGGAACCGGACGGCCATCCGGTTCTCCCGGAACCCCCACAGGCTCTTGCGCAGCGCGTAGTCGAGTTCGCGCTCCCACTTCCGCGTCAGGAAGGCGATGATCTCGTCCCGCCCGGTGATGAACAGGTCCCGGTTCCGCCATGCGGAGTCGGGCGTGTAGGCGAGCGCCACCCGCTGCGGGTCGCGGGTGTTCCAGGCGTCCTCGGCCGACTGGACCTTCTCCCGGGCGGTCTCCAGGGAGAAGGGCGGTACGGGCGGACGGGCTTCGGTCATGATGACCTCCCAAGCTGGAGAACGGGCCCTCTCAAGCGCATCTACCGCCTCTTCCCTGCGCAGGTGTCCCTAGTCCCCGCCTCCGCGGCCCCGACCGCCGCCGGAAAACGGGGTGCTTCGGTGGCCGGGGGCGAGTAGCGTGCGGGGCATGTCGAGCCCCGAGGCGTCCAAGGTGGGGGCTGCCGGTCACACCGTCAGCTCCCTGAACCACTGAGCCCTCCCGTCCCGCCGCGTCCGCGGCCGGACCGGTGCGCCGCCGGGCGCTGACCGTGGTGACGAGACGTCCTCTCGCGTACTCCTCCTCACCTCGGGATCGACTCAATGCCTGTTTCGCTGTACCTGCTCGCCCTGGCGGTCTTCGCCATGGGGACCTCGGAGTTCATGCTCGCCGGGCTCCTCCCGGACATCGCCGCCGACCTCGGCGTCACCGTCGGATCGGCGGGCACCCTCACCTCGGCCTTCGCGATCGGGATGGCCGCCGGCGCCCCGCTCATGGCCGCCCTCGCCCGCAACCGGCCGGGACGGGCCGCGCTCCTCGGCTTCCTCCTGCTGTTCTCGGCGGCCCACGCCGTGGGCGCCCTCACCACGAGCCTCCCGGTGCTGCTCACGACCCGGGTCGTCGCGGCGCTCGCGAACGCGGGGTTCCTCGCCGTGGCCCTGACGACCGCCGCGGCGCTCGTGTCCGCCGACCGAAAGGGCCGCGCGCTGGCCGTCCTGCTGTCGGGCACGACGATCGCGACGATCGCCGGGGTCCCCGGCGGATCGGTGCTGGGCACGCTGCTCGGCTGGCGGGCCACGTTCTGGGCCGTCGCCGCGCTCTGCCTGCCCGCGGCCTTCGGCATCCTCCGGGGCATTCCGGGCCGCCGCACCGGGCCCGATATCGCCGCCGCCCCGCTGCGCGCGGAACTCGCCCTGCTCGCGAGGCCGCGGCTGCTCCTCGTGATGCTGCTCGGCGCGCTGGTCAACGCGGCGACCTTCGCGAGCTTCACCTTCCTCGCCCCGGTCGTGACCGGCCCCGGCGGGCTGGACGAGTGGTGGATCTCCGCCGCCCTGGTGCTGTTCGGCGCCGGCTCCTTCGCCGGGGTGACGATCGCGGGACGGCTGTCCGACCGGCGGCCCGGCCTGGTCGTCGCGGCCGGGGGGCCGCTGCTGCTCGCGGGCTGGCCGGCCCTGGCGCTGCTCGCCGGCGAGCCGGTCGCGCTGCTGCTCCTCGTGTTCGTCCAGGGCACCCTGTCGTTCGCGCTGGGCGGCACGCTGATCACGCGCGTCCTCTACGAGGCGGCGGGAGCCCCGACCATGGCCGGCTCCTACTCGATCGCGGCGCTCAACGTCGGCGCCGCCGCCGGCCCGCTCATCGCCGCGACCACCCTCGGCACCGCGGCGGGCGAACTCGGCCCCCTCTGGACGAGCGGGCTCCTCGTCGCCGCCGCCCTGCTCCTGGCCCTCCCCTTCCGCCACGTACTCGCGGCGGGGCACCGGAAATCACCCGAACAATCCAGAATCCCCGTGTCATGATCAGGAGGTGCCGGTCGATACGGATCTCCTCACCCTCTTCCTGCTCACCTCGATCGTGGCCATGGTGGTCCCGGGGCCCGACATGCTGTTCGTCCTCGGGTGCGGGATGCGGGGCGGCGCGCGTACCTCAACGGGCTGCTGACGAACCTGCTGAACCCGAAGATGGTCACGTTCACCGTCGCCTTCCTCCCCCAGTTCATCGACCCGGCCCGTGGCCACGTGTGGCTGCAGTTCGCCGTGCTCGGCGTCATCCTGATCGCCCTCGAATTCCTCGTGGACGGGACGGTCGGCGTCCTCGCGGGCCGGATCGGCGACTGGCTGCGGCACCGCCGCGCCGCGCGGCGGCGCCTCAACGTGGCCGTGGGAAGTCTGTTCATCGGCCTCGGCGTCCGCCTCGCCGCCGAACGCTGACCGGCCGGGCTCAGGGCGTCAGCACGCCGCGTCCGGTGGGCGAGTGGGCGCCGTGGCGTGCCTCGTCGCCGCAGTGCCGGCAGACCACCATGGGGCTGACCGGGTTGCCGCAGGAGTGCTGCCACCGGACGGGCGGGTCGTCCGGGTTCAGGTGGCGGTCCCCCCACTTCATCAGCACGAGCAGGACATCGGACAGCTCCACGCCGGCGGGGGTCAGGTGGTACTCGTAGCGGGCCGGCCGGTCGCTGTAGCGCTCGCGGCGGACGATGCCGTTCGCCTCCAGCTTGCGCAGCCGAGACGTGAGGATGTCCCGGGACGCCCCCGTGTTCCGGGCGATCCCGTCAAAACGCCGAACCCCGTAGAGCAACTCGCGGATCACGAGCAGGCTCCAGCGCTCGCCGACCAGCTCCAGCGTGTCGGCGACCGAGCACTCACGTGGCTGGGCGTCCTTCGGCATACCTCGCAGCCTAATGC
>NZ_SMKM01000231.1 GCF_004348665.1 Actinomadura sp. GC306
CGGTCCAACTGCTGTCTCTACTACCGCGTCCCAGGTGGGGGCATGTGCGGGGATTGCGGGCTCTCGTCCCGGGATTTGAGATGAGGGCCCAAGCAGTGAGACGTTTGCAGTAGAGTGCGCGCATGGCTTCCCGCAGCATTCGCCTGGCCGTCATCCCGGGTGACGGCATCGGTCCCGAGGTCGTCGCCGAAGGGCTCAAGGTCCTTGAGGCCGTCGCCCCGTCCAGTGGCCTGGCGTTCGAGCAGACCTCCTACGACCTGGGCGCCGCCCGGTGGCACCGGACGGGCGAGACGCTGCCCGACGCGGTCCTCGGCGAGCTGCGCGAGCAGGAGGTCATCCTGCTGGGCGCCGTCGGCGACCCGAGCGTGCCGAGCGGTGTCCTGGAGCGCGGGCTGCTGCTGCGGACGCGGTTCGAGCTGGACCACTACGTCAACCTGCGGCCGGTGAAGCTCTTCCCGGGCGTCACGACGCCGCTGGCGGGTGTGAGGACGGACGACATCGACATGGTCGTCGTCCGGGAGGGCACCGAGGGCCCCTACACGGGCGTCGGCGGTGTGCTCCGCAAGGGCACGCCGCACGAGGTCGCCACGCAGGAGAGCGTGAACACGGCGTTCGGGGTGGAGCGGGTCGTCCGGTACGCGTTCGAGGTGGCCGCGTCCCGGCCGCGCAAGAAGCTGACCCTCGTGCACAAGGACAACGTTCTCACCTTCGCCGGTGACCTCTACCAGCGCGTCCTCAAGCGCGTCGGCGAGGAGTACCCGCAGGTCGCCACCGACTACGTGCACGTGGACGCGGCGACGATGTTCTTCGTGAACCAGCCGCAGCGGTTCGACACGGTCGTCACCGACAACCTGTTCGGCGACATCATCACCGACATCGGCGCGGCCATCGCCGGGGGGATCGGGCTCGCCGCGTCCGGCAACGTCAACCCCGACCGCACCGCGCCGTCGATGTTCGAGCCGGTGCACGGCAGCGCGCCCGACATCGCCGGGCAGGGCAAGGCCGACCCGACCGCCACGATCCTGTCCGTCGCCATGCTGCTCGACCACATCGGCGCGGGGGACGCGGCCCGCCGCGTCGAGCAGGCCGTGTCCGACGACCTGGCCGAGCGGGCGGGCCTCGGTGCCCGCTCCACCGCCCAGATCGGCGACGCGATCGCCAAGCGAGTAACCGGCTAGGGGCACGCCTCCGCCGGAACGAGCACTCCGGGCGTGCCACGCGGCGCGCCCGGTTTTTCGTGCGCGCCGCGCAGATGAGGAGTGGGACTAGACGAAGTACGACAATAGGGACTAAGGAAGCCGAAGCGGCGAAGGGGCCGCCCCGGCGATCCGCGAGAGGACGAACCGCGATGAGCACCACCCTGGACTTCGAGATCACGCGCAACGAGCGGCCCGCGAGCGCCGCCGAACGCGAGCGCGTCCTGGCCGATCCCGGCTTCGGGCGGCACTTCACCGACCACATGGTCACCATCCGGTACTCGGCGGACCGGGGCTGGCACGACGCGCGGCTCGAACCGTACGGGCCGATCCCCATGGACCCGGCCAGCCAGGTGTTCCACTACGCGCAGGAGCTCTTCGAGGGCCTCAAGGCGTACAAGCAGCCGGACGGGTCGATCGTCACCTTCCGGCCGTACATGAACGCGGCCCGGATGAACCGCTCCGCGCACCGGATGGCGATGCCCGAGATCCCCGAGCAGCTGTTCGTGGACGCGATCGAGCTCCTCGTCCGCACCGACAAGGACTGGGTCCCCGACACCGAGGGCCACAGCCTCTACCTGCGGCCGTTCATGTTCGCGACCACCCGCGCGCTCGGCGTCAACAGCCCCGCGGACGAGTTCCTGTTCGCCGTCATCGCGTCCCCGTCCGGGCTGTACTACCCGCGCGGGATCAAGCCGGTCTCGGTGTGGCTGTCGCAGAACTACACCCGCGCGGCGCAGGGCGGCACCGGCGAGGCGAAGTTCGGCGGCAACTACGCGGCCTCGTTCGCCGGGCAGGCCGAGGCCGTCGCGCAGGGCTGCGACCAGGTCGTCTGGCTCGACGCGGTGGAGCACCGCTGGGTCGAGGAGGTCGGCTCGATGAACCTCATGTTCGTCTACGGGTCGGGCGCGCAGGCGCGCATCCTCACCCCCGCGCTCACCGGGACGCTGCTCGCCGGCGTCACCCGCGACTCCATGCTCAAGCTGGCGCCCGACCTCGGCATCCCCGCCGAGGAAGGCAAGATCAGCATCGAGGAGTGGCAGTCCGGCTGCGAGTCCGGCGAGATCACCGAGGTGTTCGGCTGCGGCACCGCCGCGATCATCAGCCCGGTCGGCCGGGTGAAGGGCGCCGACCGCGAGTGGACGATCGGCGACGGCGAGCCCGGCGAGGTGTCGATGCGGCTCCGCGGCGAACTGGTCGGCATCCAGTACGGCACCCGTCCCGACCCGTACGGCTGGGTCCACAAGATCGTCTGATCCCGGAGTTCGCGCAGCCCCGGCGCCACGCGCGCCGGGGATCGGCCGTCTCAGCATCCGGACGGTCGGCCCGAGCATCGGGACCCGTGTGGCAGACTGGGCGGCATCATGCGCCACAGCCTCGTGATTATCGGCTGGCGCGCCGGCAGCAGCTAACTGGACGACGCCGGCGCGCAGACCTCTCACGTCCGTGAGGGGTCTTTTTTGTGCCCTGGCGCTGATCACTCCCTTGGGGGCCCGACCATGCAAGGCGACGCGTTCCATGTCTACGACACCACCCTGCGCGACGGCGCACAGCAGGAGGGGCTCAACCTCTCCGTGCCCGACAAGCTCGCCATCGCGCGGCACCTGGACGACTTGGGCGTCGGCTTCATCGAGGGCGGCTGGCCCGGCGCCAACCCCCGGGACACCGAGTTCTTCAGGCGGGCTCAGACCGAGCTCGACCTGAAGCACGCGCAGCTCACCGCGTTCGGCGCGACCCGCCGGGCCGGTGTGAAGGCCGCCGACGACCCGCAGGTGGCCGCGCTGCGCGAATCCGGCGCGCCCGTCGTGACCCTGGTCGCCAAGAGTCACGACAGGCACGTCGAGCTGGCCCTCCGCACGACGCTGGCGGAGAACCTCGCGATGATCCGCGACACGGTCTCCCACCTGCGTGCGGAGGGCCAACGGGTCTTCCTGGACGCCGAGCACTTCTTCGACGGCTACAAGGCCAACCGCGCGTACGCGCTGGAGGCCGTCCGCACCGCCGCGGAGGCTGGCGCCGACGTCGTCGCGCTGTGCGACACCAACGGCGGCATGCTGCCGGACGAGCTGGCCGAGGTCGTCCACGACGTCGTCTCCGCCGGGGTCCGCGTCGGCATCCACTGCCACGACGACTCGGGCTGCGCGGTGGCCAACTCCCTCGCCGCCGTCAAGGCCGGCGCCACCCACGTGCAGGGCTGCGCGAACGGGTACGGGGAGCGCAGCGGCAACGCCAACCTGTTCACGGTCGTCGGGAACCTGCAGCTCAAGCGGGGCATGGACCTCGTCAGCGACGCGCAGCTCGGCGAGATGACCCGCATCGCGCACGCCGTGTCCGAGGTCACCAACATCGCGCCGGCCTCGCAGCAGCCGTACGTGGGGCTGTCGGCGTTCGCCCACAAGGCCGGCCTGCACGCCTCCGCGATCAAGGTCGACCCGGACCTGTACCAGCACATCGACCCGGCCGCCGTCGGTAACGACATGCGCATGCTGGTGTCCAGCATGGCCGGGCGGGCGTCGGTGGAGCTGAAGGGCCGCGAGCTGGGCTACGACCTGTCCGGCGAGAAGGCGAAGGCCGTCGTCGGCAAGGTCAAGGACCTGGAGAACGCCGGCTACAGCTTCGAGGCGGCGGACGCGTCCTTCGAGCTGCTGCTGCGCGAGGAGCTGACCGGCGTCCGGCAGCGGCACTTCGAGGTCGAGTCGTGGCGGTCGATCGTGGAGCGCCGGCCCGACGGGTCGATGATCAGCGAGGCGACCGTCAAGCTGCACGCCAAGGGCGAGCGGATCATCGCCACCGGCGAGGGCAACGGTCCGGTCAACGCGCTCGACAACGCGCTGCGGATCGCGCTCGGCCGGCTCTACCCGGAGCTGGCGCGGCTGGAACTCGTCGACTACAAGGTCCGCATCCTGGAGGGCGCGCACGGCACCGACGCCCGCACCAGGGTGCTCATCGAGTCCGGCGACGGCGAGCGCGAGTGGGGCACGGTCGGCGTGGAGGACAACGTCATCGCCGCGTCGTGGCAGGCCCTTGAGGAGGCCGTCACCTACTGCCTGCTCCGCGCGGGACACGAGGCGGGCTGAAGGAATCAAACCGGCGCCGCGGGCATTAACGACACCATGAGCACCGAGATCAGCGACAACGCCGAACAGAGCCGCTACGAGATCAGGCTGGACGGGGAACTCGCCGGGTTCGTCACCTACCGGAAACGCGATGGCAAGGTCTCCCTCGACCACACCGAGGTCGATCCCGCGTTCAAGGGCAAGGGCGTGGGCGGTTCGCTCGCCCGCGGCGTCCTGGACGACCTCCGGGAGAAGAACCTCTCGGTCGTCCCGGTGTGCCCGTTCATCGCGGGGTGGATCGACAAGCACCCCGACTACCGGGACATGGTGGCCGCCTGACCGCGGTCAGACGGCCCTGAGCTGCGACTCTCCGCCTTCGAGCGTCAACCACGCCGACAGCGACGTCTCCTTCAGCCGGATGCGCACGCGCGCGTAGCGGCTCGGGTCGACGAACCCGGGCGCGGACGTGATCACGTTCTCGAACACGAAGTCGGAGACGACGAAGGCGAGGTCGGCGCCGGTCTCGGCCACGCGCTTCTTCACCGCGGGCGCGTCCACCATCCGGCGCGTGGTGATGATCGAGATGCCGGAGACGCCCCTCGGGCCGCGCTGCACGGGACCGACGTGCAGCGCGGCCCGCAGCTGCATCCGGGTGGCCTCGGCGGCGCGGCGGTTGTGCCGGCGCAGCGCGGCGGCCAGGTGCGCGAGCATCGGGTCGACGACGGCCTCGGTCGGCGTGGTCGGCGGGATGACGATGAGGGCGCCGTCGCCGCGGTCCTCCTGGTAGAGGTCGGAGAGGACGAGGCCCGAGGCGGCGAACGCCTCGTCCAGGAGCCGGTACATGGTCGCCAGCACGTCCCTGCGGTCGGCGTCGGTGCGCGCGGGCGAGCTGAACCCGGTGATGTCGGTGATCAGGACCGTGCAGTTGCCTCCCGACCACTCGGGCAGCGCGCCGCGCGCGGGCCGCTCGGTCTGCCGCCGGTAGACCTGGTGCTCCAGGACGCCGCGGACGCGCGGGTTCCCGTCCAGGAAGGCCGCGAAGTCCCGGCCGCCGACGCGGAGCACCTGCACGTCGCCTTCAGCGGTGACCGTGGCGGACCGGTCCTTGACCATCAGCGCGGCCCGCTCGCCGACCAGCTCGCCCGCGCCGCGGAACGCGACGATCCGCTGGTCGGGGCCGTCCGCGACCGACACCCGCGTCCAGCCGGCCAGGATCACGATGACCTCGCCGGCGGGCCCGCCCTCGCGGCAGAGCACGTCCTCCCTGCCGTAGGTGTGGGGGTGCGCGACGGCGTGGAGCGCCTGCCGCTCGTCCGGGCTCAGCGCACCCCAGAACGTCGTCTCGTCGTAGGAGCGGCCGGGCAGGGGGAGGCGCTCGGCCGGCTGGAGCCGGCCGGTGACGGCGGGCGGGGGAGCGGGCGGCGGGCCGCCCGGCTCCCGCAGCGACCCGGCCCGCATGTACTGGACGAGCGCGTTCGTCATGGTCACCGCGGGAAGTGAGACGAAGGTCAGGCCGCCGACGACCATGGCGCCCTGCGAGCCGTCCAGCGCGTAGCCGAGCAGGGCGGCGAGGAGCGTCACGGGGGTCGTGACCTTCGCGTTCAGCAGGCCGGTGCCGCCGTGGGAGGTCGCCTGCCTCCACAGCCGCGCCGCGGAACGGTCGGTGCTCACGAATCAAGTCCTTCCCCCGGGAAGGTGCGGCGTAGTGTACGCCGCTCTCCCGGCGTTCGTCGGGTCCCCAGTTCTCCCAACGCTGAGACTACGCCGTCAGTCATATGAAGACCATACATTTGATGTATGAAATCAGGTGACTCTGAGCTACCCTGATGGCGACAGTCCAGCGAACCAGGGATAGCGGAGGTTTTCGGGGCAAACGGCGGGGGAACTACTAACGTGCACCCTGCATCAGGGGCATGGGTTTGCTGACGGAAGGCTGTATGCTCGCCTCACCCGGCGGCGGCCCCGGCGCTCCCGCCGGACCGGCCCCCGCCCCCGATTGGAGTACGCGCTCATGACGAACTCTCGAGCAGCCTCCGACAACTCGGGTGGAACCATGGACGCCGACGAACCGCACCGCGCCGAGGCGATCCCGCAGAGCGAGCGCGTGACGGTCAACCTCACCGGCAAGGCCGTGCAGTCCCTGCAGCGGCTCCAGGAACTGACCGGCTACAACAAGACCGACTGCATCAACCGCGCGCTGATCATCGCGAACGAGGTCGAGAACATGTCGCGCGAACCCGGCGCGGTCTACTGGCGCGAGACGCCCGACAGCGAGCTCATGCTCGTCCGCTTCGTCTGACCCGCGACGCCGGCCGGGCGCCGCGCAGCGGCGTCACCGTTCGCTGATCCGGGTGACCGTGCTCGGCAGGTGCGGGCGCAGCGGCCGCTCGAAGAGGGCGCCCGAGGGCGTGTCGTCGCTGGTGGTGCGGACTGCGACGTCCCAGAAGCCCTGGCGGCGGTAGTAGTCGTGGAGCTCGGTGTTGTCGGTCCAGACGTCGATCCGGATCAGCTCGGCGGCCGGCCGCCGTTCGGCTCCTTTGCGCCCGGCCCACTCGATCAGCTCCGCCCCCAGGCCGAGACCGGTGTAGTCGCGATGGACGATGAGGCGGTGCAGGTAGACGGCCTCGGTCGCGCGTTCCTGCGCCGTCCAGAGCTCCTTGTGGCCGCTCACCTTGATGCTGACGGTGCCGATCAGGCGCTCCCGGTCGAACAGGAGCCACGTCTCGCCCTTCCGCAGGGCCTTGTCGACGCGGTTCCGGCGGCCCTCCTCGCTGGGCCACGGCCGGTCCCACTGCGTGGTGTGCTTCTTCTTCCGCAGCCAGTCGGCCGCGTGGTCGATGAGCCCGAGGACGTCATCGAGTTCGTCGGGCCGGGCGAGACGGATGCGGTAGCCGATGCGGGCGGCCCGGCGGCGCTGGCGGGCCCCTTGTTCTGTGTCCACGTGCTCCTGACTCCGGGAAAAGCCGAGCCCCCGCCTCCCGGCCGGTCATGAGAGTGCCTCGGGCTCCCACACGGTCGGGAAGGGGGGCGTATCTGGAATGGTTGGGTGGCCTCCGCCGCGGTCGGGCGGCGGCGGCCTATCCGCTTCCGGCGTCGCCGGCCGGCGGGGATTCGCGCGGAGCTTCGGGGGAGGGGCCCAGGCCGGGCGCCCGGAGGACGTCGTCCGGGACCTTCCCGTTGTTGTAGTGCAGCCGTGTACGGTCGGCGGGCCATACCGTCACGGTGAGCCGGAACGCCTTGCCGTCGGGGGAGTACGCCGTCCGGACGGTCTCGAAGACGACGTCGGCGGCGGAGTCGCCGAGGTTGAAGAACCGCTTCTCGTTCTCGTCCGGGATGCGGGCCCTGATCTCGTCGTGGAAGCCGACCTCGCTGTAGCCGAGCGTCTCGCCGAGGTAGGCGACCGCGCCCTCGGGGATGTCCCGGGGGTAGAGCAGCCGGGACGCGCCCTCGGTGGCGAAGCTGAGCGGATAGAACGAGGTCTGCAGGGCCCAGGGGCGCTCCTCCAGGAACAGCTCCTGGTGGCGGGAGACGAACTCCGCACCGGGGTCCGACTGGAGGTACCGGGCGATGACCTTCGTGCCCTCCTGGACCTCCACCTTCACCGGGGACACCGTCACCTCGCGGTTCGCGGGGATGAAGGCGTCCCGGTTGTACCACTGGTCCGACCTGTTGCCCGGCGCCAGCCCCAGCTCGGCCGCCGAGAGCGTCACGTGGACGATGTCGGGCCGGTGGACGACGAACGTCCCCTTGCCCTGCTCCGAGACGACGAACCCCTGCTGCTGCAGCCAGGCCAGGGCGTCCCGGACGGTGTTGCGGGACGCGCCGTAGTAGGACTCCAGCTCCTTCTCGGGCGGGAGGCGCCGCCGGACGGACGCGCCGTCCCCGGGCGAGAGGTCACCGGCCTCGATGCGCTGGAGCAGGTCGGTCGCGATGTCGCGCCAGCGGCGAGGCGTCGTACGGGCCATGGGTCCGCTCCCTTTCCTGCCTGCTCACGGGGTCGTGCCCTCGCCGCCGACGAGGGACGTACATCGAACCGGACTACATGATCTAAACAAGTAGTTCCCGCCCAACGTGTTTGCAACCTCGAAAAAGGGTAACACCTTTGGTGAGACACTTGTTGGTACAAGTCAACTAGCGAAGAACTCGGACAACACTAGCAGTAGGAACTTTCTGATGTAAGTGATATGCCGAACCAGTCGGAGGAGGGAGCAACCATGCTGGTCGCCCTGTGGATCCTCGTCCCCACCACGCTGTTCCTCGTCTTCGTCTCGCACGTCCTGCTCATGGGCGTGCGCACGAGGAACCTGACGTTCGCCAGCCGGGAGGCGCGGCCCCGGCCGTCCCTCAACCGCATCGCGCCGCTGGTGAACGTCGTGGTGGCGGGCCGCGAAGCACGGTCGGGCCCGCACGCCCCATGATCTCCGGTCGCCGCGGGGCGGGCCGCTGACCTAAGGAGAGTTCGACGTGGAAGAGAGTCGGGCAGAGCCGGCGCCGTGCGCGCCGGGCATGTGGGAGGAGCCCAGCGCGTGCGCGGACGCGCTGCTGGTGCTGACGCCGGTTCCCGAGCCTCGCGTGCGGGAAACGCGGCCCGGAGGCGTGCACGTCGCCGTCACCGGACTCGCCGTCATGGTCGTCACGGCCGAGGTGGGACGGCGCGCGGGGGTGCCGGCCGGGCTGGCGGTGGCCTGCTCGGCGGCGGGGTTCGCCGCGGTCCTCGTCCCCCGGCTGGTCTCCGTGGCGCCTCCCGGTCCGCGCATCCGGCCGCGGCCTCGCCAGGCCGTAGCCCCGGCGGCGTACTGACGGCCTCGCGGGGGCGGCGGAGCCCCCGCAGGCGGCATCGTCCGGTCTCCCATCCGGTGACAGGGGTAGTGAAGGGAGGACTGAGGTGAAGGGGGCTGTTCGTGCTGCCTTCAGGAATGTTTCTCCCCCCAGAAACGGGACATAACGGATCTTTTCCCTCATACTTCTAGGAGACGGAAGAGAGAGGGATGATCAGTGACCGGCCGTATTCGCCCCCTGCCTCACCCGGACCCCTTCGTCGAAGCCACCCGCGGATACATCACCCGTGTAGGTGACGCGCTTCAGCAACGAGGGACGCCGCTGACGAAGGTATGGCTCGACCCCTCGAACCCGCGGGACGCGACCTTCGTCCTCGGACTTGAGGCCCTCGTCTGGAACGAGTCCGAGGGATTCGTCCTCGGTGAGTACGTCTCCGGTGAGCCCGGTGTCCGGACGGTCCTGCGCGATCCTGTCCGGCTCGGCGGCGGGGTCCTGCCCGACCCCTTCGCCGTCCCGGCGCTCCTGGTAAGCGGAGCCGCCGGGGGGCCGCCGGCCCCGCTGCGCTCCTTCGCCGCAGGCCACGACGGCTTCGAGGACCGGCTCGCCCGCTACGCGGACGACGGGAACCGGTCGTTCGACTGAACGGGGGTCTTTGCGCCGGTAACGGAATGCTTGCGGAGGAATTTCGCCAAACATGGCGAAAGCGGTGGCGGATTTCGGGTGGAACGGCCACGATGGTTCCGCACGGCGCGTGCGAGCCTTCCGCGCGCCGTCGTTCACCGACCCGAACCACCGGAGTGATCGTATGCCTGTCCGACGCTGGAGCCCCGAGGATCTTGGGCGTCCGACGGACGGCACCTGGGCGGACGTGGCCTTCGGCCTGGGCGAGATGTACGAGCGCGAGGGCGATCTGAAGCAGGCCGCGGACTGGTACCGGCGCGCCGCCGAGTCCGGCCGCCCCGCCGCCGCGCTGCGGCTCGGCGCCGTCCTCGGGCGGCGGGCGGACGCGGGCGCCGATGACCCCGTCTCCACCGAGGACCTGCTGGCCGAGGCCACCCGCTGGCTCAGCGGCGCCCAGAACGCCACCACCCCGGACGCGATCGAGCTCATCACCGACACGCTCAACCGGCAGCTCCGCCAGGCGGCCCGCCGCGGCCTGGAGCCCACCCCCGCCGGCTGACCGCTTCGCGGCACATCCGAACCGAACCGCCGCGCCCGTCGTCGGACTCCATGAGATCCACGACGGGAGGGTGACGAGTGAGCGGCGAGGAGCCCGGGTACGTTCCCCCGGACCACAAGACGACCGCCGAGTTCCGCGTCCGCGGCCGGGCCGCCGAGCCCGGGGCCGCGGCGGCGGGCCCCGAGGCGACCTTCGTCGACCGTCCCGTGGACGACCTCTCCGGGGCGACGCTCCAGGACGTCCCGCAGGACGATCCCCAGGACGGCCCGGACGTGACCTTCCAGGACTCCCTGATCCCCGGCCTGGACGACGAGGAGCCGGTGACCGTCACGGACGGCCAGGCGGCTTCGGACACCGCCACCGACGCGCCGAAGAGCTCTGACACCGTCACGGACGTGCCCCTGCCGTCCGTCCGGTCCGCACCCGAGGCGGCCGTGTTCGCGATGCCCGCTCCGGAGCCCGCTGCGGAGCCCGCGACCGAGCCCGCGACCGAGCCCGCGGCCGAGAAGGAGGCCGCGGCGCTGGAGGAGCAGGCGCCGCCCGCCGCCGCAGCGCAGACCGGTGGGCAGCCCGCCGTGCAGCCCGCCGTGCAGGAAGGACCGTGGACCGAACAGTTCGCCGCCGAAGCGGAGACGCCCGGCCCCGTCCCGCCGGGC
>NZ_SMKM01000232.1 GCF_004348665.1 Actinomadura sp. GC306
CCCTGACCCCCGCGACCCGGCGGGCGCTCGCGACCACGGGCGCCGGCGCAGCGCCCGCCCACGGGCCACCGACCCGACAGTTCGTTGACTTGCGGCGTGTTGTTGGTATCCGGCCTGCCATAACAACAACACGCCGCAAGTCAACGAGATGGGTGGGCTGGGTGAGCCGCCTTGGTGGAGGCCGTGTCAGGCGGGGGGGAACACCAGGGCGTTTGCTATGGCGGCCAGGCCCTCGCCGCGGCCGGTCAGGCCGAGGCCGTCGGTGGTCGTGGCGGAGATCGTCACGGGGGCGCCGCCCAGGGCCTCGGAGAGAACCTTCTGGGCTTCCGCCCGGCGTTTGCCGATCTTGGGGCGGTTGCCGATGACCTGGATGGCGACGTTGCCGATGGTGAAGCCGGCCTCGTGGACGAGCCGGGCCACCTCGCGCAGCAGGGTGACGCCGGAGGCTCCCGACCAGCGCGGATCGGACGTGCCGAAGACGGCGCCCAGGTCGCCGAGGGCGCAGGCCGACAGGAGGGCGTCGCAGGCCGCGTGTGCGGCCACGTCGCCGTCGGAATGGCCGGCCAGGCCGTGGCCTTCACCGGGCCATTCGAGCCCCGCCACCCACAGGGGACGCGGCTCGGACGAGAACGGGTGGACGTCGGTGCCGACGCCCACCCGTGGAAACCGTGTGCTCAATTCGCCCGGCCGGTTCAGCTGGCCAGGACCTCGTCGAGCAGGGCCTCCGCCTTGTCCTCGTTGGTCTTCTCGGCGAGCGCCAGCTCGCTGACCAGAATCTGGCGCGCCTTGGCGAGCATGCGCTTCTCGCCCGCCGAAAGGCCGCGCTCCTTGTCGCGCCGCCACAGGTCGCGGACGACCTCGGCGACCTTGTTCACGTCGCCAGAGGCGAGCTTCTCAAGGTTCGCCTTGTACCGGCGGGACCAGTTGGTGGGTTCCTCGGTGTAGGGGGCGCGCAGCACCTCGAACACCTTCTCCAGACCCTCCTGGCCGACCACGTCGCGGACACCCACGTCCTCGACGTTCTCGACCGGAACCTGCACTGTCAGGTCGCCCTTGTCGACCTTCAAGACCAGATAGGTCTTTTCCTCACCTTTGATGGTGCGAGTCTCGATGGCCTCGATCCGAGCAGCCCCATGGTGGGGGTAGACGACGGTGTCGCCGACCTGGAAAGTCATGTGACAAGTACCCCTTCCGCTAGACCCAGGGTACCACGTGAACCGGGGTGGCTGAACCGGCCTTACCGGCATATGCCCAGGTCAAACAGCATATTGGGGTATTGACAAAGCACTTTAATGGTGCATCGGCGTCCAGTTCCCCATACTCACGGTAGCCGAGAAGCCACCGGATTCAACCCCCTCCGCACTACCGGGAAGCCGGGCGGGAGGCAAGCACCCCGGCCGGCGCAGGCGGGGACGCGTCCCGTCCGCGAGGTGAGCGGGCCGGACGCCGCGGGTACGAAGCGCGCGAAGACCGCGAATGGGACCAGAACTCACGGGAACCAACCCAGCGGACATCCCCTCCTGCGCGGGCCGTCGAAATGCCGGGCCGGTGGGACGGATCGCCCGTTCGGTGGGACGGTGGTCCGGGAGGATGGCGGCCCCGGCCGCGGAGTTGCGTCGGCGGAGCCGGATGGGAGGTGCGGCGTGAGGCCGGACGGCGACGAGCCGGAGCCCGACGACTACGGGCTCCCCCGCGTTGACGTCGTGGTGCCCGACGACGCCCGCGCCCTTGAGCGCGACATGCTCGCCTACCGCCGCGAGGAGCGGCGGCGCAGGCGCCGGCAGCGGATCCGCCGGGCGGCCCGGCCGCTGACCCGGTTCGGGGTGGCGATCCCGATCATCGTGGGGGCCCTGCTGATCGCGCTGCTCAGCGGGGCGCTGATGACCGCGTTCGGGCCGAAGCCGGCGCCGCGGCCGACGATCGCCCAGCTGGCGCCGCGCCCGTCCGCGAGCCCCGGCGAGGTCGGCGGGCTGCTGCCGGACGGCAGCGTCGACCTGGCGGTCGGGGAGCGTACGCCGACCGCGCTGCGCGACCTGCGCCCGGGGGTCATCGGCATCGTCCCGCCCGGGTACGAGTGCGAAGGTGTGATCGCGGAACTGGCGGGGAGGACGCACGAGAACGTGCTGAACTTCTGGCTGGTCGCCGACCCGCGTCCCGCCGGCGACGAGCAGGGAATGCCCCTGAAGGAGCTGAAGGCGTGCGCGGGCACCGCCCACTACGGCAAGCCGCTGGTCCTGGAGGACCGCGAGGGCGTCCTCGCCGAGGCGTACGTCCCCCGCGGCGGGACGGCGGGCACGGCGGGTACGGCGGGTACGGCGGGCACCGCGGTGACCGCTGTGACCGCGGTGTTCGTGCGGCCGGACGGGGTGGTCGGCGAGGTCGTCCCGGGGCCGCGGGCAGGGCCGGAGCTCACCGAGAAGGTCCGCGCGCTGCGGTCCGGCTGAGCCGTTCCCGGGGGATTTCTCCGATGTGCCGGAGCGTGTCGGCCACCCCGGCGCGGGACTTGCGGCCGGGTCTCGCTACGCTTCCTCTGGCGTATCTCACGCCACTCCGCAACCTTCCAACGTCACGTCTTGGAATGACACATCGCGAGGAGACCGACGCCGTGATCCGAAACAGCCGTCGAATGGTCGCGCTCGCCGTCGCGGGCGCCGTCGCCATCGCGCCGGTTATCTCCGGCTGCGGCGCCGGCATGGATGCTCAGTCCGCCGCCCCCGTCCGGCTGACCGAGGGCGTCAACGTGTCGGTCCCGCTGGACGACGACAACCCGCAGATCGTGCTGCGCAACATGTTCGTGCTGGGGCCGAAGCCGGAGGAGCCGATCGCCCAGGGGGCGTCGCTCCCGCTCTACGGGGTGCTGCTCAACCAGGTCCAGGGCCGGGAGGACCGGCTCACCTCGGTCAGCTCGCCGCAGTTCGGCTCCGCGATGATCAAGGGCGGCGGGGTCACGCTCCCGCCCGCGGCACGCGACGGGTCGGGCAGCCTGGTGATGCTGCGCGGCGGCACGACGGTCAACCCCGGCCCCGAGGCGCCGGAGACCGAGCAGCCCGGCCGGACCGCGACGCCGGCGCCGACCGGCCCCGGGTCCACGGCCAGCCCGACGACCAGCCCGACGTCCGAGAACACGCCCGGCCCGACGGTGAGTCCCCCCGCGCCGACCGCGGGGAGCGGCGAGCCGGTGGTGGTCCTGAACGGGCTGCGCGACCCGGACCTGGTCGCCGGCGGCCTCGTCACGGTGCGGATGCAGTTCGAGAAGGCCGGCGCCGTGGAGTTCAAGGTGCCGCTCGTCCTGCAGCAGGACGAGTACACCACCTACCCCCTGGTCACGCCCAACGCCCAGACGCCGGGCGCCAACAACGGGCAGCAGTCGCCGGGGGCCCAGTCACCGGGGGCCCAGTCACCGGGCACCGAGTCGCCGGGGACCGAGCCGGCGCAGCCGGGCACGTCCCCGTCGCCGGGCGGCGGGTCGCCGTCCCCGACGGGCGCGGAGTCGCCCGCGGCCGGCGGTCACTGACCCCGCGCACACGCGCAGAACGGCCCGTACGGCGAGATCGCCGTACGGGCCGTTCCACGTCCCGGACTCAGGGCTCGAACTTGTAGCCGAGGCCGCGGACGGTGACGATGTGGCGCGGCGTGGACGGCACGTCCTCGATCTTCGCGCGGAGGCGCTTGATGTGCACGTCGAGGGTCTTGGTGTCCCCCACGTAGTCGGCGCCCCACACGCGGTCGATCAGCTGCATCCGGGTCAGGACGCGGCCGGCGTTGCGCAGCAGCACCTCCAGCAGCTCGAACTCCTTGAGCGGAAGCTGGACGGGCGAGCCGCCGACGCTGACGATGTGCCGCTCGACGTCCATCCGGACGGGACCGGCCTCCAGGGTCGCGGGCGCCGGCTCCTCGGCCTCGCCCTGGCGGCGCAGGACGGCCCGCATCCGCGCGATCAGCTCGCGCGTCGAGAACGGCTTGGTGACGTAGTCGTCGGCGCCGAGTTCGAGGCCGACGACCTTGTCGACCTCGCTGTCCTTGGCGGTCAGCATGATGACGGGGACGCTGGACCTCGCCCGCAGCTCCCGGCACACCTCCGTTCCGGGCAGGCCGGGGAGCATCAGGTCGAGGAGCACGAGGTCCGCGCCGTTGCGCTCGAAGATGTCCAGCGCGTCGGGTCCGGTGGCGGCGATGGCCACCTCGAACCCCTCCTTGCGCAGGTTGTACGACAGTGCGTCGCTGAAGGACTCCTCGTCTTCCACGACGAGCACGCGGGTCACGGCGCCTCCTGGGCGGGTTCATCGGTGGTGTTCTCTGCGTCGACGCCGCCGGGTGCGGGCGGCGGGTCCGCGGTGCCGAGCAGCGGGAGCCGGATCGTGAACGTCGACCCGTGGCCCTCCTTGCTCCACACCGTCACGTCCCCGCCGTGCTTGCCGGTGACGTGCTTGACGATGGCGAGCCCGAGGCCGGTGCCGCCGGTCTGGCGGGAGCGGGCCGGGTCGACCCGGTAGAAGCGCTCGAAGATGCGCCCCACCTCGCCGTCCGGGATGCCGATGCCCTGGTCGGTCACGTTGACCTCGACCTGGTCCTCGTCGCAGCGCCGGGCCGACACGACGACCCGGGTCTTCTCCGGACTGTACGCGACGGCATTGTCGACGAGGTTGCGCAGGGCGCTGATGAGGAGTTCCTGGTCGCCGTGCACGCGCAGGCCGTCCTCGCCGCCGGCCGCCAGCTCTATCTCCTTGGCCGACGCCCTGAACTGGCACCGGTCGATCGCCTCGGCGACCACCTCGTCCAGGGAGACGGGGCGCAGGTCGGGGAGCGGCTCGTCGCCCTGGACGCGCGACAGCGTCATCAGGTCCTGGACGAGGTTGGTCAGCCGCACCGACTCGTACTGCATGCGGGCCGCGAACCGCCGGACCGCCTCGGGGTCGTCGGCGGCGTTCTCGACCGTCTCGGCCAGCAGCGACAGCGCGCCCACGGGGGTCTTGAGCTCGTGGCTGACGTTGGCGACGAAGTCGCGCCGGATCGCCTCGGTGCGGTGCATGTCGGTGAGGTCCTCGGCCAGCACGAGGACGAGGCCGTGCGAGCCGAGCGGGGTCACCCGCACCGCGAACCAGCGGCCGTCGGCGCGGCCGCGCCCGGTCGCCGAGCCGACCTGGATCTCGGTCTCGCGGATCTCCCCGTCCCGCCGGACGAGCCGGGCCATCGCCAGCACCTCGTCCACCACGACGCGGTCGCCGCTGACCAGGCCGTAGGCGCGGGCTGCGGAGCTGGCGCGCAGGACGCGGTCCTCGATGTCGACGACGACCGCCGACGACCGCAGCACGCTCAGCACCGAGGCCACGCCCGGCGGCAGGACGCCGACCGGCGTCGCCGGGGCCGGGGCCCGCTGGGACCGCTCGCTCACCCGCACCGCCAATCCCGTCGTCAGCCCGATCGCGAGCCCGGCCAGCCCGGTCAGGACCGCGATGACTTCGACCTCCACACCTCGGATGGTAAGCGGCGCAGGGGCCCCTCCCGGTCCCCGGCCCTGGTCACGGCGATCTCGTTCCCCGAATGTTCACCTTCTTCTCCGGAGGCGTTCACGTCCCCGCGGCAGGCTGTGGCGTGGGCGAGTACGTCCGGACCCCTCCGGCGGCCCCCGTACACCCCGAAACACCGCCCGATTCGCCCCGGATCAAAGTGAAGGATGCAGCTTTGCGCGACGCCTATCACGAGGAGCTCGACTCCCTCTCCGACCGGCTGGTCGAGATGACCCGGCTCGTCCGTTCCGCGATGGCCCGCGCGGTGACCGCGCTGCTGGACGCCGACCTGCGGCTGTCCGAGGAGGTCATCAGCGGGGACGAGCACGTCAACAAGATCGACAATGAGATCGAGGACGTCGTCTTCGACCTGATGGCCCGGCAGCAGCCCGTGGCCGGCGACCTGCGCACCCTGATCACCACGCTGCGGATGAGCGGCGACCTGGAGCGGATGGGCGACCTCGCCGTCCACATCGCCAAGACCGCCCGCCGCCGGCACCCCGAGTCGGCCGTGCCGCCCGAGCTGCAGGCGACCGTCCTGGAGATGGGGCAGATCGCCGAGCGGATGATCGCGAAGGCGGGCAGCGTCATCGCGTCCCAGGACGTCGAGATGGGCCTGGAGCTCGACGCCGACGACGACCAGATGGACCGCCTCCACCGGCGGCTGTTCGACCTGCTGCTGTCGCCCAAGTGGAAGCACGGCGTCGAGCCGGCGGTGGACATCACGCTCGCCGGCCGCTACTTCGAGCGGTTCGCCGACCACGCCGTCCACGTGGCGGAGAACGTCGTCTACCTCGTCACCGGCCAGCGGCCCGAGGAGATCAACGAGGTGTGACCCGCCGCCGCGCGGGACGGGCGGCGGCGGGTGCGGACGCTACTTGTTGCGCCTGCCGCGCCGCGGCTTGGCCTTCTCCTTGGACTTGGCGTCCTTGGAGTCCTTCGCGTCCTTCGCGGCCGGGGCGGGGGCCTTGGCGTCGCCCTTCTTGGCGGCGCCCTGGTTCTTCACCGCCTCGATGGCGGCCTTCGCGGCGGCCGGGTCGAGGTACTCGCCGCCGCGCTTGAGGGGGGCGAAGTCGTCGTCCAGCTCGTAGACGAGCGGGATGCCGGTCGGGATGTTGAGCCCGACGATCTGCTCGTCGGAGACGTCGTCCAGGTGCTTGACCATGGCGCGGAGCGAGTTGCCGTGCGCGGCGACCAGGACGGTCTTGCCGGCGGCCAGGTCGGGGACGATCGCGTCGTACCAGTACGGCAGGAGGCGGTCGACCACGTCGGCGAGGCACTCCGAGCGCGGGATCAGCTCGGACGGCAGCTCGGCGTAGCGGAGGTCGTTGACCTGGGAGAGGGGGTCGTCGTCCTTGATGGGGGGCGGCGGCGTGTCGTAGGAGCGGCGCCAGGTCATGAACTGCTCTTCGCCGAACTCCTCGCGCGTCTGGGCCTTGTTCTTGCCCTGGAGCGCGCCGTAGTGGCGCTCGTTGAGCCGCCAGGAGCGGTGGACGGGGATCCACAGCAGGTCGGCCACGTCCAGGGCGATGTTGGCGGTGCGGATGGCCCGCTTCAGCAGGGAGGTGTGCAGCACGTCGGGGGTGATGTCGGCGTCGAGCAGCAGGTCGCCGCCCTTGGTCGCCTCACCCTCCCCCTTCGTGGACAGGTCGACGTCCACCCAGCCGGTGAACAGCCCTTCCGCGTTCCAGACGCTTTCGCCATGCCGGAGCAATACCAGGGTCGCCATGGCACCAGAGCCTATCGGCCCGTCCGGGGCCCCCGGCCGTCGGCGGGGTCCCGGTCGGCGTCGGCGGGGTCCCGGTTGGCGGGGTCGGCGAAGGACGCGAACGCCTGGAGGTTGGCGAGGCTCTCGCCGCGCTTGACCCGCCAGTCCCACTCGCGCTGGATGGACGACTTGAAGCCGCGTTCGAGCGCCTTGTCGAAGTTCTCGTCGGAGTAGGTGAGGACGCAGCCGAGCAGGCGGTCGACCTCGTCCGGCGTCACCGACTGCAGCGGGACCTTGCCGACGAGATGCACGTCGCCGACCTCGTCCAGGGCGAACGCGACCCCGTACATGCGGCCGTTCTTCTCCAGGAGGAAGCGGTAGAACTCGGCGTGGTTCTCGTCGGGCCGGCGGCAGAAGAACGCCTCGACGTGCAGGCTGTGCTCGCCGACGATGAGCCAGGTCATGGTGGCGAGCTTGCGCTGCCCGGGGAGCTTGACGAAGAACGCGTCCTCGCGGGGTTCGTCGAACTCCAGTTCCGCGGCCCGCAGCGTCTCCCTGATGGTCTCCACAGGATTCATGTCCCTGTTGGTCTCCACAGGATTCATGCTGATACCTCCGCAGGTGTGGCGACCCGCACGGCCGGGATGGACATGGCTCCGGTATACACGTCGAGCAGGTTGTCGACGGTCGCGTCCCAGCCGAAGCTGTTGCCGTGCCGGACGGCGCCGCGGGAGAGCCGCGCGTACAGGCCGGGGTCGTCGTGCAGCCGGCGCAGGACGGCCGCGTAGTCGGCGGGGTCGTGGCCGGCGACCAGGATGCCGGACTCGCCGTCGGCGACGGCGGTGCAGAGGCCGCCGACGCGGGACGCGACGACGGGCGTCCCGCACGCCTGGGACTCGACGGCCACGAGGCCGAACGACTCGCTGTGCGAGGGGACGACGGTGACGTCCGCGGCCCGGTACCAGTCGGCCAGCTCCGACTGCGGGCTCGGCGGCTCGAAGCGCATGACGTCGGAGATGCCGAGCCCGGCGGCGAGGTTCTGCAGGCCCTCGGGGCGGCAGCGGCCGGAGCCGCTGGGGCCGCCGACGACGGCGACGACGAGCCTGGCGCGCAGCGACGGGTCGTCGGCGAGCATGCGGGCGACGGCGCGCAGCAGCACGTCCGGGGCCTTGAGCGGCTGGATGCGGCCGACGAACAGCAGCACGTACGCGTCGCGGGGCAGGCCGAGGCGGCGGCGGGCCGGGCCGGTGCGGTGCGGGAACAGGCCGGCGCCGCGGGCGAGCAGCGGCGACTCGGGGCGGAACAGCGCGAGGTCTACGCCGGGGCTGACGGTCGCGACGCGGCCGGGGTCGGCGCCGTAGAGGTCGACGAGTTCGCCGGCCTCCTTGGCGGTGTTGGCGACGAGTTGGTCCGACGACGCCACGACCTGCTCCTCGCCGAGGACGCGCTCGACCGGCTCGGCCTTGTCGCCGTCCGCGAGCGCCAGGTTCTTGACCTTGGCCATGGTGTGCATGGAGTGGACGAGCGGGACGCCCCAGCGCTGCTTCGCCGCCCAGCCCGCCTGGCCGGACAGCCAGTAATGGGTGTGCAGGAGGTCGTAGTGGCCGGGGTCGTGCGCCGCCTCCACGCGCAGGATGCCGGAGGTGAAGCCGCACAGGTGCCGGGGGAGGTCGGTCTTGTCCAGTTCCTCGAACGGCCCGGCGACGACGTTGCGGACGAGCACGCCGGGGACGAGCTCGACGACGGGCGGCATGGCGCGGCAGGTGGCGCGGGTGAAGATGTCCACCTCCACGCCCCGGGCGGCGAGTCGTTTGGCCACCTCGACGATGTAGACGTTCATGCCGCCCGCATCGCCGGTGCCCGGTTGATCAAGGGGGGAAGTATGAACACTGACCGTCGCAACCCGGTTGATACGACGCGACACCGGACATCACCTCCGGTAGTGCAACCTATCGACCGCGTTGGGTGTTCCCTCGGTTAGGGGGCCAATCGTCATTCGCCGCCACAGTGACCGGACTCACCGGTGATCGGGCCGTCCCGCCGCCGCCACCGGCCGCCCGGGGCGGGAGACTGGACGCATGCGCAAGACCGCGGTAGTTACCGGAGCAAGCAGCGGAATCGGGGCCGCCACGGCGCGGCGCCTGGCGGCCGAGGGGTTCGACGTCGTGCTCGCCGCACGGCGGCGGGAACGCCTGGAGGCCCTCGCCCAGGAGATCAGCGAGGAGGTGCCGGGGGCCGGCCGGATCGTCCCGGTCACGCTCGACGTGACCTCGCAGGAGTCGGTGGACGCGCTCGCGGCCGGGCTCCGCGGCTGCCACGTGCTGGTCAACAACGCCGGCGGCGCGCTCGGCCTCGACCCCGTGGCGAACGCCGACCTGGACGAGTGGCAGCGGATGTACGACTCCAACGTCCTCGGGCTGGTGCGGGTGACCAGGGCGCTGCTGCCCAAGCTGATCGCCGGCGGCGACGGGCACGTCGTCAACGTCACCTCGCTGGCGGCGCACTTCCCGTACGAGGGCGGCGCGGGGTACAACGCCGCCAAGCACGCCGCGTACGCGGTGAACGAGGTGATGCGGCTGGAACTGGTCGCCGAGCCCGTCCGCGTCACCGAGATCGCGCCGGGCATGGTGAAGACCGAGGAGTTCTCGCTGGTCCGGTTCCACGGCGACGCGGAGAAGGCCGCCGAGCCGTACGAGGGCGTCCCCGGGCCGCTGGTCGCCGAGGACGTCGCCGACTGCGTGGCCTGGGCCGTGACCCGTCCCCCGCACGTCAACATCGACCGCATCGACGTCCAGCCGCGGGTGCAGGCCGCGCCCTACAAGCTCCACCGGGAGCCGCGCGAGTAGCGCGGTTCACCCGGCGGTGCGGGGCGCGACCGCCGTCCAAGGGAGGGTGACCTCGCCGAGGCGCCAGCGGTTCCGGCCGCCGTAGGGCGGCCGGGTCAGCACCGGGTGGGTCGCCGACAGCAGCCGCACCGCCTCGATCCAGCGGGCGCGGGGGCCGAACACCGAGTGCGGTGCGGCGACGGCCCAGCAGCGGTCGAACGCGGCGAGGAACTCGTGCACGGGCTCGCCGGGGACGTTCCGGTGGATCAGCGTCTTCGGCAGCCGCTCCGCCAGGGCGGACGGGCGGTCGAGCGTCGGCAGGTGCGCCGCGAACGTGATCGTCCGCGGGCCGTCCGGGGCGAGCGCGACCCACACCGCGCGGCGCCCGATCTCGTCGCACGTCCCCTCCACGAGGACGCCGGCCGGGTCGAGGCGCGCGCACATCTCGTCCCAGGCGCGCCAGGCGGCCGGCTCGTCGTACTGGCGCAGCACGTTGAACGCCCTGATCAGGACGGGTGGACGGGCGACCGGGAGCTCGAAGCCGCCGCGCCGGAACGACAGCCCCTCGCACGAGCCGGGCTCTCCTTGAGGACGCCCTCCTTTTGAGCTGTCGCCTCCTTTTGAGCTGTCGCCGTCGGCCGCGTCGGCCGCGTCGAGCGCGGAGAGGAAGGCGAGCCCGGCGGCGACGCGGTCGGGGTCGATCTCGATGCCGACGACCTCCAGGCGGGGGGACACGGCGCGGAGGCGGGTGTAGAGCTCGAACGTCGTGACCGGGGAGGCGCCGTAGCCGAGGTCGACGG
>NZ_SMKM01000233.1 GCF_004348665.1 Actinomadura sp. GC306
GCTTGAACGTCTCGCCCAGCTGGGGAAGGGTGTTGGCCTTGTAGCTCTCCAGGAGGTCGCCGCCCATGAGCTTCTGGGCCTTGTCCACCTGCCCCTGGTAGTTCTGCGCGTTGTAGTTGAACGCGACGTCCCCGTACGCGGCGGCGACCTTGCGGACGGCCTCCCGCTCGTCCGCCTCGGACGACAGGCCGCTCGCGGTCCGCCACTGCCAGATGCCGAGGCTCGCGAGCAGCGCGACCAGGACGACGATCACGACGGCCTGGACCGTGGTCAGGCCGAGGATCCCGGGTCGGGCGGGGGCGTTATCGGTGTCCTCGTCCTCGGCCGGCTCGGCGGGCGCGGTGCTCTTGCGGACCGAGACCTTCTTCGGTGCCTCCTCCTCGTCCTCCTCCGGGGGTTCGAGGCGGGCCGGGCGGGGCTTCGCGGCCTTCGTGCTCTTCGCGGCCTTGGCGGCGGGCTCTTCTTCAGCCTCGTCGTCCTCCTCGGCGTCCAGGGCCTCCAGGACCTCGTCGAGGTCCTCGTCGTCGATCACCTCGATGACCCGCACCCGGCGCTTGCGCTTGGCGGCGGGGCGCGGCTCGGTCCGCGGGGTCTCCTCGGTCGCCGCCTCGACCTCGTCGGCCGTGTCCTTGCCGGCCTCGTCCTTGCCGGTCTTGGCTGTCACTTCGGGCACTCCTCGGGGTTGGGTCAGTCCTTGGGCCGGCGGAACCGGCTCAGGCGGGACACCACGGGCACCGAGCCCATCATGACCCTGATCAGCACCAGCAGGGCGATGACCGGGGGAACGTACATTAGCCACATCGGCGGCCCGCCAGAAGAGTCTTCGCGGTTCGCGGCCTTCTCCGCCTGGAGCTCGCGCTGGTCGAGCGCGGGGTTGTGGGTCGGGATCGTCTCACCCGGGTTCTTCGCCTTGAAGGGCTTCTGGCCGATCGCGGCCGGGGAACGGCCGTCCGGGCAGTTCGGGATCTTGTCCGCGAGCGGCTGCGGCAGCGGGCGGTCGTACTCCAGCGTCGCCGGGGTGTTCAGCGTCAGCTCGAAGTAGATGTTCAGGATCGGGGCGCCCTCGTCGGTCCCCACCACGTTGTCCAGGACGACGTTGAGGTCCGGCGCCTTCGCGAGCGTCTCCCGCAGGTCCGCCAGGACCGCGGGGTTGTGCCGCTTGAGCCCCCAGTTGCCGAGCACCTCGGCGGTGCACTCGAAGTCGGGGCCGGTCTCGTCCAGCAGGTCGTTGACCGTGGCCAGCAGGCCGGGCCCGTCGTCGCGCAGCTCCGCCAGCTCGCCGCGGACCTGGCTGAGCGCCGCGGTCAGCGCGGCGAGGTTGTCGATGCCCGTGCCGAGCGAGCCGCGGTTCTGGTTCAGCACGCGGGTGATCTTCGCGAGGTCGTCGGTCAGCCCGTCGAGCAGCTCGGTGTTCTGGGCGAAGGTGGAGGTGAGCTGGTCGCCGCCGTGGATGACCTGCTGCAGCGACTGCTCCCGCCCGGACAGGCCCTCGGCCAGTTCGTGCGTGACGACCCTGGCGTCGTCGGGGTCGATGGCCTCCAGGCTGTCGATGACGGCGCCGAACAGGTCCCCGTACTTGGGCGGGACGCTCGTCTGCGACACCGGGATGCGCGAGCCGGGCTTCATCGGCGGCGCGTCGGTCTTGCCGGGCGCCGGCGTCAGCTCCACGACGGGCTCGCCGACCGCGGACTTGCGGGCCGCGGCGGCGGTGACGCCCTGCGGGATCTTGACGCCCCGCTCGATGTCCAGCCGGACGACGACCTTGTCCTTCACCAGGTCCACCGAGTCGATCTTGCCGATCCGGAGGCCGAGGTAGTCGACCTCGAAGTTCGGGTGCAGGCCCGGGGACGACTCGAACTCCACCGTGATGTGGTACGGGCGGTCGATGAAGTCGAACCGGATGACGTTGTTGAACGCCCAGACCACCATGACCACGGCGAGCGCGGCGAACACCGCCAGGTTGATCGTGATTCTCGTGCTCATCGGCGCGGCTCCAGGATGTTCTCGATGCCGGGCAGGGCGCCCTTGAGCTCCTCCGGAACCTTGGTCCCGCTCGTCCTCGCCGTATTGGTCGGGTAGTCGGCGTCGGGGTCGACCGGCGACCCGTCCGGCCAGAGGAACCGGAGGATCGGGTAGAGCAGCAGCTGGCCGTCGTAGCTGGCCTGGGGCAGCTTGTCGGTGAAGGTCACCAGGCCGTTCACCAGCTCCGTGAGCCGCTTGCGGTTGCCGCCGAGCGACTGCAGGACGGGGTCCAGGTCCGCCAGGAGCGCCCGGAACCGGCCGATGCGCCGCTCCAGGACCTTGTCGTTCAGCTGGCGGGCCAGGTGGGTGAGCCGGTCCACCGTCTGGATGATCTCTTCTTTGTTGTCGTTCAGCAGCCGGGTGGTGCGCTCCAGCCGTTCGGGCGCCTGGTCGAGCGCGTCGCCGCCCGCGGCGAGGGACCGGCCGAGCCGGGCGAACCGGTCGACCGAGTCGCCCAGCTCGCGGCGCTGGTCGGCGAACATCTTGAGCAGGCCGCTCGCCTGGGCGATCGTCTTGTTGAGCTTCTCGCCGTTGCCGTCCAGCGCGGTGGCCCCGGCGTTGACGACGGTGGCCACGTCGTCGCCCGCCAGCGCCTCGATCAGCGGCCCCGCCTGCCCGACGACCTGCTCGAACGACGGCTGGACGCTGGTGTTGGCGATCACCGCGCCGTCGGCGAGGAAGGGGCCGGCGTTCATGCTCTTGCCCGGCGGCATCCGCAGGTCCACGTAGTTCTCACCGAGCAGCGACGTCACCTTGATCTCGGCGACGGTGCCCTCCGGGATCTTGATGTCGTCCTCGATGGACAGCGTCACCTTCGACTTGTAGCCCGACAGTTCGACCTTGGTGACGCTGCCGACCGTGATGTCGGACATCTTGACGCTGTGGCCCGCGACGAGCTGCTGCACGTCGGTGAAGGTGGCCGTCAGCGTGAGGTCGCCCTTCGGGGCGCCGGCCGTCTGGTAGGAGCAGCCCGTGAGCGCCACGGCCATGGCGACGACGAGCACGAGTACGGTCCGGCCCATCAGTTGCCTCCGTTGTCCCAGGGACAGTTCGAGTTGGGCGGGGGCAGCGGGCAGCCGACGTCGTCGGTGTTCATCAGGCTCTTCAGCCACGTCCGCAGGAACGCGTCGGTGGCGAACCTGATGTGCAGCGACTTGGTGTCGTGGTGGTAGCCGCCGAGGAGCGCGTCGCCGACGTCGGGCAGCGCCCCCACCAGCTGGGCGATCTGCTTGGTGTTGCCCTTGAGCATCAGCGCGGTCCTGGTGAGGACGGCCAGGTCGTACGGCAGCTGCCCCTTGTACTTCTGGAGCAGCCGGTCACCGTTCTTGGCCAGGTCCAGGACGGCCTTGATGAGCTGCTGCAGTTCGCCCCGCTCGGCGCTGAGCACGCGGGACGCCTCCCCGAAGTCCCGGATGAGCGAGCCGAGGACCTCCTCGCGTCCCCGCACGACCCCGGCGAGCCGGTCCAGGTTCCGCGCGACCTCGATCAGCTCCTTGTCCTGCCCGGCGACGTTCTCCACCAGGCGGGCGCTCTGTTCGAGGGTGGCGTTGAACTGCCGGCCGGTGCCGTCGAGGGTCTCGGCGGCGGTGCCGAGCGCGGACTGCATCTTCGTCGGGTCGAGCGCGTTGGCGAGGTTGGTGAAGGAGCTGAGCGCGTCGTCCACCTCGACCGGCACGTGGGTCCGCTCCAGGGGGATGACGTCCGCGGTCTCCTTCGGCTGGCCCGGCTGCCACGCCGGGTGCAGGACGAGGTTCCGCTCGCCGATGAGGTTCAGCGGGACGATCGACGCGTGCACCCCCTTCGGGAGCGGGACGTCCCGGTCCAGGTGGAACGTCACCTTGACCTTGTCGCCCTGGTTCTCGACCGTGTCGACCAGGCCGACGTCGGCGCCCATGACCTTGACCTTGGACTCCGGGTAGAAGGAGCGGGCCTTCGGGACGTAGACGACCATGGTCCGGTCGCCGCTCGCGGCCGGGACGAGCGAGCACCCGCCGAGGGAGGCGGTCAGCGCGAGGCCGAGTGCGGCGGCGACGGTTCTCGCCCTCATCAGTTGCCTCCCCCGGCGTTGCGCGGCGTGGAGTGCGGGCCGACCGGCTGCAGCGGCCCGAGCCCGGTGATCAGGCCCTCCACCCAGCGGCCGTTCCCCTTGAGCTTCGCGACCTGCGCGAACGTCGGGCCGAGCAGCGAGAAGTTGGTGTTCAGCGCGTCCATGTTGGGCGCGAGCCGGGTGGTCAGCAGGTGCAGGTTGTCCAGCAGCCTGTCCAGCTTCTTCTGGTTCTGCGAGATCACGTTGGAGAGCGTCTGGACCGTCCGGCTGCCCTGCCCGATCGTCGAGGCCAGCTCGTTGCGCCGCCGCACCAGGGTGTCGAGCAGCGTCTGGCTGGCGGTGATGATCTGGTGGAGCTGCTGGTCCTTGGCCGCCAGCGTGCCGGTGATGGTCTTGCTGCTCTCGATCAGCCGCTCGATCTCCGGGTAGGAGTCGTTGAGCATCTGCGACAGCTCCTGGATGTTGGTCAGGATCCGGTGCAGCTTCTTCGCTCCCGGCGACTCGATCTGGTTGATCTGGGTGAGCAGCTTGTCGACGCTCTCCTGGTCGAGCTTGCCGACGATGTTCTGCGCGCCCTCCAGCGCCTCCGGGATGGTGAACGGGACGCTGGTGCGCCCGAGCGGGATCCGGCGCTTGGACTCCGGCACGTCCGCCATGTAGGGCTTGGCGACCGGGCCGGTCAGCCGCAGGTACCGGCCGCCGAGCAGCGTCGTCGTCTGGATCTCGGCGCGGGTCTGCGGCCCGAGGTCCATCCCGGCGTTCATGTGCCAGGTGATGATGACCTTGCCGCGCGCGAAGTCGGGCTTGACGTCGGTGACGCGGCCGGCCTTCACGCCGGCGATCCGCACGTCCTGGCCCTTCTTCAGGCCGGCGACGTCGCTGAACTCGCCGCTCATCGTGTAGCCCCGGTCGAACAGGTGGAGCTGGCCGACCGCGAAGGCGAACACGCAGCCGGCGCCGAGCGCGGCGAGCGTGACGATCGCGACGATCTTGTGGTTGACGTCGCGCAGGGATGGGAGCGCCATCAGCCACCCCCTTGCAGCATCTTGCGCAGCTTGGCGAGTTCGTCCTGGGTGGGCGCGTCGGTCCCGGGGGCCTGCGGCAGACTCATCTCGAAGGGGCAGGGCCCCTGCTCGATGTTCAGGCAGAGCGCGTTCGAGCGCAGGAAGTGGCCGCCGTTCGTCGCGGCGAACAGCTGCCGCAGCGTCAGCGGGAGCTGCTGGACCATCTTCTCCAGCTGCTTCACGTTGAGCCGGAACGTCTCGGCGAACAGGCCGAGGTTGTCGATGATCCGGGCGAGCTGGGCGTCCTGGCCGCCGAGCACGGCGTTGAGGTTGGTGGTGACTCCGCCGATCTCCACGATGGCGTCCTCAAGGAGCTTGCGGTTGTTCGCGAACACCGTCGTCAGCGATTCGAGGTTGTCGACGCTGGCGGCGATCTGCTGGTCGCGCTTGGCGACCGCCTGGCTCACCGTCTCGTAGTTGTCGATCATCCCCTCGATGGTCTTCTTGCGCAGCGCGAACGTCTGCAGCAGCGCGTCCAGGTTGTGGTTCAGGAGGGAGATGTTCTGCTCGTTGCCCTCCAGCGCCTGGGAGAAGGAGAAGAGGATCTTGTTGAGCTGGTTGGGGTCGAGGCTGCGGGTCAGCGGGCCGAGCGCGTTGACGATGGCGCCGAGGTCCACGACCGACCTGGTGTGCGGGACGCGGTCGCCGGGGCCGAGCTTGCTCTGCTCCCTGCCGGGCTCCAGGTAGATGACGCGCTGGCCCATCACGTTGCGCCAGCGGATCGCGGCGGTGGAGTCGGTCGGGACTTTGACCTCCCGGTCGATCCGCATCTCGACGACGGCCTTGCCCCGGACGACCTCGATGCCCTCGACCCGCCCCACGGGCGTGCCGGCGACCTTCACGTCGTCGCCCTCCAGCAGGCCGGTGACGTCGTCGAACGTCGCGGTCAGCTCGTAGCGGTCCCGGAAGCTCGTGCCGAGGATCATCTGGCCGATGTAGAAGGTCAGCACCCCGGTCACGGCCACGAACGCCAGGAACTTCAGCACCGTGGCCGACTCGGGCCCGCGCGCGGTCCTACCGCGCAGCCGCGACTTCATGACCGCCCCCCGCCGCGCGTGGGCGTGCAGGCGTCGACGAAGATCTTGCACATGTCGAGCGGCAGCGTGGCCCGCGCCTGGGCGATCGTCCTGCCCTCGGGCCCGGGGACGCGGATGATCCGCGACAGCAGGCCGAAGAAGCCGATCAGGCCGTCCATCAGCACCGGCAGGTTGCGGCGCTCGTCGCTGACCACGGCGACGGCGTCGCCGCCGTTGTCGATGATCGAGCCGAGGTCGGCGCCGCGGGCCTGGAGCGTGTTGCCGACCTTGTCGCCGAGCTCGCCGGTCTGGCCGAGCAGCTGCTCGATCTTGTCCGGCCGCTCGGTGACGACCTGGGAGATCCGGTTGAAGTCGGCGGTGATGCCGGTGATGGCGTCGCCGCGGGACGCGAGCGTGTCCGACAGCCCGTTGACGTTGCGCAGCAGCGCGTTGATCGCCGCCCGGTCCCGGTAGGTCGCGTCGACGACCTCGGCCCCGTTGTCGATCGTGCGGCGCAGCGCCGGCCCCTCCCCGGAGAGCCCGGCGCCGAAGGTGTGCAGGATCGTGGCCACCTCGTCCGGGTTGATCGCCTTGGTCAGCTCGAAGGCCGGCCACGCGGTGTCGGACAGCTCCTCGGGGTTTTGGGTCTTGGCGACCGTCCCGCCGTCCTTCAGGAACGGTCCGTTCAGCTCGTTCGCGCCGAGGTCCAGGACGAGGTCCTTGGGCCCGAACACCGACACCGGCTCGATGGCCGCGGTCGTGGTGCTCGCGACCTTGATGCCCTCGTCCACGCGGAACCGGACCTTGACGCGGCCGCTGTCCTCCAGCGTGAGCTCGTCGACGTTGCCGACCGCGATGCCGCGGATCTTCACGTCCGACTTGCCGGGGTCGAGGCCCTGGCCCGCCCGGTCGAAGGTCGCGGTGTAGTAGGTGGAGCCCCCGTGCGACGGGGTCGTCCCCACGGCCACGAGGACCGCGCTGGCCGCGATGACGCCCGCGCCGACCAGACCGAAGATCGTCCGGGAGCGGGCGGACAGTGTCTCCTCGCTCATCCGGTCAACTTCACTGTGCTGCCGTGGCCCCAGAAGATGTAGGACAGGACCAGGTTCATGAGGATCATCAAGATGGTCGACTCCCGGATCGCGCGGCCCGCGGCGACGCCGACGCCTACCGGCCCGCCCGCCGCGTAGTAGCCGCGGTAGCAGTGGATGAACATGATGATGAAGGCGAACACCGCCACCTTGATGACGCTGTAGAACACGTCGATCGGCGGCAGGTAGAGGTGAAAGTAGTAGTCGTAGATACCGGGCGAAAGCCCGAAGTACTGGATCGTGATGAACCTGGTGGCGAAGAACGCCATGAACAGCGAGACCAGGTACAGCGGGACGAGCGCGATGACGCCGGCGGCGACCCGGGTGCACACCAGGTAGGCCAGGGAGTTGATGCCCATGACCTCCAGCGCGTCGATCTCCTCGGAGATCCGCATCGCGCCGATCTCGGCGGTGAAGCCGGTGCCGACCTGGGCGACGAGCGCGACGCCCGCGATGATCGGGGTCACCTCGCGGACGTTGGAGTAGCTCGCGACGAGCCCGGTGAACGCCTCCGCACCGATGCGTTCCAGCCCGGGGTAGCCCTGGAGGCCGACCATCGCGCCGGTGGCCAGCGACATCGTCGCGATGACGAAGATCATGCCGCCGCCGATGACGAGCGCGCCGACGCCGACCGTGATGTCGCTGACCTGCTTGGCGAGCGTCCTGCCGTACTTGCGCTTGAAGATGATGTCGACGAACAGGTGGTAGAGGACCCTGCCGAGGAAGACCGGCAGCTGCGCCGACATGGCGAGCCCGGCGGTCCGGACCCTGACGGCACGGCCCAGCTTGCGGACGGGGGATATGGCGACCATCAGAACCTCGGGGGGAACAGGACCTGGTAGATCATGGTGAGGATGTAGTTCGTCGCGAACACCACGATCGAGGTGACGACGACCGCCTTGTTCACCGCGCGGCCCACACCGACCGGGCCGTAGTCGCAGTTCATGCCCATGTAGCAGGCGACGGAGGCCGCGATGAACCCGAACACCCACGCCTTGAACAGGGTGATCATCAGGTCCGAGAACTGGAGCAGGGTGGTGGCGCCGTCGAAGAACGCGCCGGGGCTGACGCCCTGCTGGATGACGTTGAAGTAGTAGCCGCCCAGGACGCCCGCCAGGATCACCACCGAGCAGAGCAGCCCGGACACCATGCTCGCCGCCCACAGCCTGGGGGTGACCAGGCGGTGGATCGGGTTGATGCCCATGACCTCCATGGCCGCGAGTTCGTCGCGGATGTTGCGGGCGCCCATGTCGGCGGTGATCGCCGAGCCGCCGACACCGGAGACCAGCAGCGCGGCGGCCAGTGGCGCCACCTGCTGGATCATCGCGGCGGTCAGCAGCGCGCCCGTCCCCGACTGCGCGCCGAGCTGCCGGGCGATGTCGCCGACCTGCAGCGAGATGGTGGCGCCGAGCGGCACCGCGATCAGCATGACCGGGACGCTCGTCACGCGGGCGAGGAACCAGCACTGCTCGATGAACTCGCCCCACCACTGGCGGACGTCCCAGGTGCGGCGGAGGCCCTCCAGGAGGGTCACGCACAGCAGCCCGGTCTCGTCGAGCGCTCGCCCGACGCGTCTGCGCGCCAGATCGGGGGCCTTCGTCAGGCTCACCGCCATCAGCCGGCGACCTCCTGCGGCGGGACCCGCGTCCCCGGCGGGGGCGGGCCGCCACGCGGGGGCGATCCCCGCCACGCGGGCTCACGAAGGGCCATGAAGCCTCCCTCGGTCTCGGACGTCGGCGCCCATCCGATGCACGGCATCCGCCGGGCCACGGGCGGCGCCCTCGTACCTGCTCTGGTTCGCGCCGCCTTGGTCTCGGCAGAGACCGGGATCACCCGCGGCCCCGGGCGCCCTAGCAAGCACTTGGGTACCGCTGTGATCTGAGGCACTCTATTGGAAGAAGGTCTAAGAAGCGAGTACTTACATGTTGATTTGTCCGAAGCTACGATCGGCCGGTGCGAACCGGGGCGCGACGCGACGTCGCCGACGAGGCGGAAGACGAGATGGACGACGGTATCGACCCGCTGGTCATGGGCGTCAGGGACCGCTGGGAGGACCAGGGCCTGGACGGCGGTCCATGGCCGTTCATGTCCATCTGCGCCGTCGGGCGCCTCAACCAGTTGCTCACGAAGGCGCTTGAGGTCGAGCTGAAGCGCCTCGGCCTCACCCGGACCGGGTACTTCCTGCTGACGACGCTCGCCCTGTCCAACCGCGGGCGGTCCCGGCTGAGCTCGCTCGGGCGGATCCTGATGATGCACCCCACGACCGTGAAGCTCACCGCCGACCAGCTGGAGGCCGTGGGCCTGGTCACCCGGGCCCCGCATCCGCGCGACCGGCGGGCCACCCTCGTCGAGATCACCGCGGCGGGCCGCGACCGGGTGAACGAGGTGAGCCTGGCGCTGGAGGCCCCCGAGGGGGAGCTCGCGGTGTTCGGCGGCATGCACCGGCACATCTTCGAGTCGCTGCAGCCCGCGCGGCTGGCGGCGGGCGATGTGGAGCTGCTGAATCCGGGCGGCGGGCGGGGCCGGGCCGGCCCGGACGGGTGAGCGCGGGCGGTGAGCAGGACGGGTGAACCGTGTGTCACCCTGTCGGCGTACCTCCCTCAGGACGACACGTTCCCCGGGCGATAAGGCAGGCTTCTCCTATGCCAAAGAGTCGCGGCAAGCGCGGAAGTCACGGCGCCGGCAGGCGGCGCGCCGAGGTCCCCCTGCCCCGGGACTCCGCCGAGTCCCACCAGCCCGGCCCGTACGGGCCGGACGGGTTCCGCCCCGAGAAGAAGCGGCGGCTGCGGCGGGCGCTCACCAGCAACGTCACCATCACGGCCGTCGCGATCGGCGCGGTCGGGGCCGCGGTCGTCCTGGTGGACATCGACCGGTTCGTCGAGGACGACTCCAAACCCCCGAAGATGGCCGCCGCTGGACTGTCGACCAACGACATGCTCGCCAAGCTGACGTCGGCGTCCGACATGGACCCGGTCGCCGCCGACGCGATCGCCGCCGCCAAGAAGCGCGCCTACTTGGAGCACCAGCGCGAGCTGAAGCGGCTCAAGGAGAAGGCCGAGCGCGAGGCGAAGGCGCGGGCGGAGCTGAAGGCCCGCCAGGAGCGCGAGCGGCTCGCCAGGTCCAACCCGAGCGCGGCGCAGAACAAGGCGTACGGCAAGAAGATGAACGCCCTCAAGGGGTGGAGCCGCTGCTGGCCGTCGCTGCTGACGCTGTGGGAGCACGAGAGCAACTGGAACGAGCGGGCCGAGAACCCGTCCAGCGGCGCCTACGGCATCCCGCAGTCGCTGCCCGGCAGCAAGATGGCGAGCGCCGGGGCCGACTGGCGCACCAGCTCCCCCACCCAGATCGCGTGGGGGCTCGGCTACATCAAGGCCCGCTACGGCGACCCGTGCGGCGCGTGGGCCTTCTGGCAGCGCAACAACTGGTACTGAGCCCGTGCCGGGTCAGGGCCGACCCCACCGGGAACGCCCGCACCACCGCGTCCAGCCCCCGCCACGCGGTCCAGGCCCCGGCGAGGCAGGTCGCCGCCCACAGCCAGAACGCGGGACGGCGTGTCACGGCCACGGCGATCTGA
>NZ_SMKM01000234.1 GCF_004348665.1 Actinomadura sp. GC306
GGTCTGGAGTGCACGGCCGGACGGGGTGCCCTGGGAGGCGGGGGCGCGGGCCGTTCGGCGGTGCGGTTCTGGAGGGACGCTCGCGAGTACCGGCCGTAGTGGTCGCGTCCGGTCAGTTCCTCCAGGAGGCGTCCGAGCGTCACCGGGTCCGGGGCCTCGACCAGCCGGTCACGTCCCGTCCAGTCGCGGGCGAAGGCCCACCAGCGGCCGGTGTACTCCCCCAGCCACACGCAGCAGCCCGGGAACCGGCGCGCCAGCTCGGCGGCCGTCCGTTCGGGGTCCAGGTCGGCCGCCGCCCACGGGGTCACCGCTCCTCCCTCGCGGCCAGGTAGCCGAGGACGAACACGGCGGCTTCGGTGAGCCGGTCGGCGGGCGCGATCGGCTCGCCCCATGACGTGAAGAACCAGAGCGCACCGGCGTCCTCAGCCCGGGGACGGCACGAGATCGTGTCGGCGGCGTTCTGCGCGCAGCAGCCCTTGACCTGCGGGTTCGTGACCCGAAGCCCGGCGGCAGAGAGGTCGACGTCGAGTTTCCTTGCCGTCAGATGCGCGGCAAGTGCCGCAAGCCGCAGCTCGGGGGTCATACGCTCGTCCACAGCCAGGACCTCGTTTCCTGGTCAGGCCCCGGCCCAATGGTGTTCCCGCACCGGGCCGGGGCTGCTTCGTCTTCGGTCTCGTCTTCGGAGGCAGGACGCTTCTCGCTTCTCAACTCGTCCCACGACTGCGAGTAAATCGCCGTCACAGAGCGCAAGGAAAGATGAGAATGCGGAGACAGACCCGGAGACAACCCGGAGACGCAAAGTCTCCTGGTCCACAAAAGGGGGCACACACGAATGACTGCCCAAAATCCCCCAATATGGGCAGCCCGGCTCCGTGTCGAGCGTGAGAGGCGGGGCTGGAGCAAACGCGAGATGGCCAGGCAACTCCTGCGCGCGGACGGCCTGGAGCGAGGCAGCGTGCCCAACCTCGCACGCCAGATCTACGACTGGGAGCGGGGGCGGAACTATCCCCGCGATTGGGCGCCCGCATACACAAAGGCGTTCAAATTGGACCCCTCCGAACTCTTCTCAACCGGGGAGGGAAAGGAGGCATCCTCTAGGTATGAGCCCTACCCCGATTTCGAGGATGACGAAGTGAAACGCCGTGCCCTCCTCGGCCTGCTCGCCACCGCCGCCGTCGCCGCACCACTCGGCCGCGACGCCGAACACCTGCGTGCCGTCCTCACCGGCACCCTGACCACCGAGGCCACCGACCGCGACGCCGATACCTGGGAGCGCGTCGTCCACGACTACGCCCACGAGGCCGGTTACCTCCCGCCCGCGCAGGTGCTCCCCGAGATGCTCGCGGACCTCGCCGAGCTCGACCTGCTGATCTCCCGCGCGACCGACGCCGTCCGGCCCAAGCTCGTCCATGCGGCCGGATATCTCTCCGCCTTCACCGCCATATCGCTGATCGGCCTCGGCGACGTACGAGCGTCACGACGCTGGTGGCGAACCGCCGTCCGCGCGGGGGACGAGTCCGGCGACCCCCTGCTCGCTTCGTACGCCCGGGAACGGCAGGCGGTGCTCTCGCTCTGCGACAAGCGCGTCGAGCAGTCCGTCTTGGACCTTGCTGAGGAAGCCATAGCGATCAGCCGAGGCACGCCGAGCGCCGCACAGGCGAGCGCGCATGCGACCCGCGCACAAGCACTCGCCCAGATGGGCCGCCACGCGGAGGCGTATGAGGCGTTGGACGACCTCAGGCGAGTGTTCGAGCGTCTCCCCGACCACGTCCGGGACGACCAAGAATCGCAGTTCGGCTGGTCGATCCAGCGGCTCCATCACACCGCCGGCTTCGTCTACACCCACACGGGCGACCACTCTCGTGCCCGCCAGGCACAGGACGAAGCCCTGGCGTCGTACCCGTCCAAGAGCGTCCTCGGGCCCGCGCAAGTCGAGATGTACCGCGCCACCACCCTCGTCCAGGAAGGCGACGCCGATGCCGGGGCGCAGCATGTGATGACCGTCTTGGAGCAACTCCCGACCGCACACCGCAAGACCCACACCGTCCGCAGAAACGCCTTCACCGCGCTCTCCAAGGCATCTTCGAAGGACAGCCGGAGACCTGCCGTGCGTGACGCGTACGCGATGCTCACCACGGCCACTTAGGCGACCGCCCAGGAGCGCGGGTTCAAGGCCATCCGGCTCCCGGGACGTCGACCTCGACGGTGAGGAGCTGGCCGGAGCCGGGGGTCACCATGCCCGGGTCGGTCATGCCGCGCCACTGGGCGGCGGTGATGAACAGGGTCGTCCGGTCGGGGCCGCCCAGCGTGCAGGCAAAGGCGCCGCGATCCAGGTCGACGGTCTGGAGTACCGTCCCGCCCTCGGCGACGCGCACGCAGCGCCGGTTGGGGACGTCGGCGTACCAGACGGCGTTCTCGGCATCCACGCAGATGCCGTCCGGAGCGGCCTCACCCAGGTCGGCCCAGACGCGGCGCCCGGACAATCCGCCGTCCGGGCCGATGTCCCATGCCAGGAGGACGTTCGCGTAGGAGTCCGCGACGATGAGCGTGGCGTTGTCGGGGGTCACCGCCATCCCGTTCGGGAATGTGATCTCCTCGGCGACCTGGCGTGCCGGGCCGTCCGATGGCACCAGGAACACGACCCCCGGCCCGAACCCCTCGCCGGGACGGGGCTCGAAGCCGTTGACGTAGACGTTGCCGCGCCCGTCGGCGACGACGTCGTTCCACCCGGGCCGGCCGAGGTCGGCGTGGGTGACCAGGGAGCCGTCGGGTTCCCGCCGCAGCAGCACGCCGTCCGACCCCGAGACGATCAGCAGCGGACCGTCCGGGAGCCAGGCGGTGCAGAGCGGCAGCGACTTCACCTGCGCCATGACCTCGCTGGAGCCGTCCGGCCCCACGGCGACGACCTCACCGGCGGACCAGTCGGAGAAGTACAGCCGGTCCCCACGCCAGCGCGGCGACTCGACCAGACCCCGTCCGTGCACCAGCGTCCGGATCTCGCTCATCCTCATCCTCCCTGGTGCGGCTGTCTCACCTCCTATACGAACGGCCACCGGCCGGATCGACACGACCTCACCGTGGAACGGATCCGGCCGCCATCAGGATCGGCAGGGCCATGAACAGCCGGTCGGCCTCGGCCCGCGCGCGCTGCCCGGCCTTCCAGCCCTCCGCCTGCTCGCGGGTGATCGCTCCGGCGGAGAGGGGCTTGTCGGCCATTTCGGTGAGCGCGGGCAGCATCACGGGGTCGGTGAGCACGGCGGTGCGCGCCTCCACCGTGACGTCGCCGAACCCGGCGTCGAGCAGCAGGTTGCGGTACCGGCGGGCGGCCCGCGGGGCGGCGATCAGGTCGGCGCGGGCGTGCACGATGGCACGAGTGAGGGCCGGATCGTCGGAATCGATCATGATGGCGTCCCAGTCCTGGCCGACGAGCACGATCCGGCCACCGGGGACGAGGACGCGGCGGGCCTCGGCCAGCGCCCGTTCCGGCTCGGCCAGGAGGTGGAACACCTTGTCGGCCCGGTAGCCGTGCACCGAGGCGTCCGCCAGCGGGAGTCCGTAGGCGTCCGCCATCCGGAAGTCGGCCTTGGGCCACCGGCTCCGGGCGACCGCGATCATCTTCTCGTTCGGGTCCACGCCGACCGCTCGAACGGCGCGTTCGGTCAGTTCGGCCACGGCACGTCCGGCGCCGCAGCCCACGTCCACCACGGACGTGCCGGGCTCGGCGGCGAGCAGTTCGTAGGAGCGGACTCGCATTTCCTCGAAGCCGGGCAGGCGGTCGGCCGCATCGAGCAGCGCGATGAGGTCTTCCGTCGCCTGTCGGGCCTTCTCCGTCTCAGTGGTCATGGGCGCCAGAATGCGACTTAATGTCGACATGAAGTCAAGTGAGCCCGGACCGATGAGCATCGGCGCCCTGGCCGGCCACTTCGGCCTGGCCACGCACGTGCTGCGCCACTGGGAGTCGATGGGGCTGCTCACACCGGCGCGCGACACCGCCGGCCGCCGCCGTTACGGCCCCGCCGACCTCACGCGGGTCGCCCTCATCTTGAGCGCCAAGGATGCGGGGCTCTCCCTGGAGCACATCGCCGTCTTGACCACCGCCACCGATCCGGCGAAGCGCCGGGACGTCCTGCGCGAGGAGGCCGAGGCGCTCCGCTCCCGCATCGCGGCCGCGCAGGCGTCCCTAGAGCTCCTTGAGGGCGCCCTCAACTGCGACCACGAGGACTTCACCCTATGCCCGAACTTCGAGCGGATGCTGGCGGAGCGCGTCGAGGGCGGGGCGGGGCCTCCTCCGCCGGGTGCCACCCCGACAGGACCGGCGGAGGAGGAGTCTCTCAGCTCACCCAGTCATCGATCTTGAAGTCCCGGCAGGCGAGGATCGGCACGACCCCGGCCCACCGGCGCAGGGCGATGAGGCGATGAGGCGACCGGGCGGAAGAAGCCGGGGCGGAAGAAGGCCGAGGCGGGGAAGCCGGGGTTACGAACAGGTCGCGCTGGAGGTGCGCTTGAAGTCGACATGACGGCGAACCGTCAACCGTTCCCCATATTTCATACCTAAATACTAGAAAATGGAACGGGCAAGGTCAACAGCCGACGGCGTGACCTTACTGTGACTCTACTCTCCCTGATACACACTCCAGGGCGCGATAGTGTGTATCGTGATCCCCATGGCGAGACTCAACATCACGCTTCCGGATGAGCTTGCCGCCACGCTGCAGGGGCTCGCCGAGGAGAAGAAGATCGCCTCGGTGTCCGGGTTCCTGGCGGACGGGGCGCGGCTCAAACTGGCCCTCCTGCGGGACGCGTCCACCATCGACGACCTATTCGGGCCGCCGAGCCCGGACGAGCAGGCCATGGTGGACCGGCTCGTCGAACGCGGCACCCCGGAGAACCGGGACGTCGCGTGATAACCGGTCACGTCTTCGACGCGACCGCTCTACTGGACCTTGCCACCGGCAAGACGATCTACGTCCGCGCCCGGCTGCGCGCCTCGATCGCCCAGCACGCGACGATCGTCATACCGGCCACGGCCCTCGCCCGCGCCTGGCAGATCGTCCCCGACCACGGGCGGGCCGTCCTCGAACGGCTGCCCGGAATGCAGGTCGTGCACGTCGACGACCTCGACGACGTGATCGCCCAGCAGACCGGGCTGCTCGTCACCACGAACCCCAACCTGGGCATGGACGCGGCGCAGGCCGCCTGGTCCGCCCGCTGGCGGCGCTGGCCGCTGATCACCGCGGAACCCGACGTGTACGAAAGCGTCCCCGGCGTCCGCGTGGAACAGATCCCCTGATCGCGAATACCGCCCAGCAGTTACTCCTACCCGGGGGCCGAACAGGCTCCCGGTGCGCGCAACCGTCCCCGACTCACCACGGCCCCGGACACCTCGCAGCCACGCCAGCTGCCGTGAAGCCCACCCGTGCGGGCGGGGGCGGGGGCAGCCATGCGGGTACCCGGGTACGCCGGTATGCGGGGTACGCCGGCACCCGGGTACACCGGTACACCGGTACACCGGTACACCGGTACGCGACTATGCGGGCACGCGACTACGCGGGCACGCGGGCACGCCGGTACGCCAGCACGCGGGCACGCCGACACGCCAGCACGCCGGTACGCGGGCACGCCGACACGCCAGCACGCCGGTACGCCGACACGCCAGCACGCCGGTACGCGGGCACGCGGGCACGCGGGCACGCCGGTACGCCGGTACGCCAGCACGCGGGCACGCGGGCACGCGGGCACGCGGGCACGCGGGCACGCCGGTACACCGGTACGCGACTACGCCGGCACGCCGGCACGCCGGCACGCCGGCACGCGACTACGCCAGCACGCAGGTACGCGGGCACGCAGGTACGCCAGCACGCGGGCACGCCGGTACGCGACTACGCCGGCACGCCGGTAGCCGGTACGCGGCTACGCGGCCTGTGAGCAGGAGGGTGGTGGTCGGCCTGCGGTGGCGGGCGACTGCGTTCCGGGGGGATGGAGGCGGTAGATGTAACGGCCGTCCCGGCCTTTGCTGATCTTCAGACGGTCGGGGTGGGTGTGCTTGAAACGGTTGTGCCAGCCGCAGGTCAGGGCGAGTTGGTCGATGTCGGTGGACGATCCCAGCGCCCAGCCGTCGACATGGTCGACTTCACACAGGATTCCGGGGACTTCGCAGCCCCGCACCGCGCACGTCGGGTACAGCGTCTCGAGTACCTGACGCTGGGGGCCGGTCGCGAAGCGGACCTTCTTCCCCAGGTAGAGGGGGACGTTGCCGCGTCCCAGCAGCAGGGGCGAGACCCCCGCGTTGAGCGCGATGCGGCGGGCTTGCTCCGGCGGAATGGGGGCGCCGTCGGTGAGGCGGGCGGGTGCCTGCCCGCCGGTGAGGGTGTCCAGATCGCAGATCACCGTGACCTTGGTGGCCCGGTGTCCGTCCGCCAGCACACCGGTCAGGGCCGCGGCCGTACGCTCGGGCAGGTCACGGCGGTCGTCGGCGCCGGCGGGCTTGGCCAGCGGCCCGAGCGTGCCGTCCCAGAGGGCGGCGTCTTCGGCGTTCAGCCAGCCTCTGATGTAGCGGCCGCCATCCAGGCCACGGGTGGAGTCGATCCAGGAGCGTTCGTAGCCGCGCTTGGCGTCGTCGGTCGCCTGGTCGGTGCCGTCCCGCTCGGCGATGACGTCACCGATGCGGCGGCCGAACGAGGCGACCTTTCCGGCGGAGAAGTCCTGGTCGACCATGCCGAGCAGGATCTGCTCAGCGGCGGCGCAGTCCTCATCGGCGAGCCGGGCGACCGCACCGGCGATGGTGGTCGCGTATCCGAACGACAGGTCACCGGCGCCCAATCGGCCGGCGACCTGGTGCAGCCGGTGCCGCTGCCGGGCCAGGGTCAGGCGCTCCCTGGCCCGGGTGTCGCGCATCCCGAGCCGGTTACGCAGCCACGACTGGGTGGAGGGATAGCCCCACCGCTGGACCTCGCGGCCGGCGTCCACCACAGCGATGAACCCGGCGAGGACGGCCTCTTGCCTGTCGACGGCTCGGCCGAGCGTCTCCGTGAGCTCCAGGCAGGCGGCCGCGGACTCGGGCGCTTCCCGAGCGGCGAGCTCGGCGGCGACCGCGGAAAGGACCTCCACCAGTTCCGCGGTGGACGCCTCACCAAACCCAAGCCCCTTCGAACACACAATCGAATGGTATCGCGACTCGCGACCCGGAGAGCCCCGAAGGCTCCCATGTCAGGTTGGACTATTGTCACCGCCCGGCTAGCCAGAGAGCCCAAATAGCCAAAAAGCCAGAATTGTGCGTAGCACGCCGTTTGCTTCTGCCGAGCAGGGGACGGTGCCCGAAATGCCTGCCTCGCCGTAGGTGTCCCTACACAGACGACCTCCGCCCTACGTACGGCCCGTATTTACAGATAAGACACGACATGTATCGCCTAACCGGCAGATAAGCGGGAACCGCGGACCGATTTCGATCAGCGGAATGACCCGGCTCGCAAATCGAACGTTCTGCGGGACACCACATCAGCGGGTCAGTTGGAGTTCCAGTTGTTCGGCGGCCGGTTCCGGGGGTGGTTGCGGGGTGGGGCGGCTCCGGCCGGGCCACCACCAGTTGGCGTGGCCGAGCAGGCTCATCAGCGCCGGGACGAGGACGAGCCGCACGATGGTGGCGTCCACCGCGACGGCGACCGCGAGGCCGAGCGCCATCATCTTGATCGTCGGGTCGGGCTGCGGGACGAAGCTGGCGAATACGAAGATCATGATGAGCGCGGCGCAGCTGATCAGCCGCGCGGTGGCCCCGATGCCGGTCGCGACGGACTCGTGCGGGTCGCCCGTCCGGTCGTACTCCTCCTTGATCCTGGACAGCAGGAACACCTCGTAGTCCATGGACAGCCCGAAGACCAGGGCGAACATGAACAGCGGCACGAACGACATGATCGGGATGGCCTGGTCCAGGCCGAGCAGCTCGACCCCCCAGCCCCACTGGAAGACCGCCGTGACGACGCCGAAGGACGCCCCGATCGACAGCAGGTTCATCAGCGCGGCCTTGATCGGCACGATGATCGACCGGAAGGCGATGACCAGGAGCAGCAGCGCGACGCTCACGACCGCGACGACGACGGTGAGCATGCGGTCCCCGACGGTCTCGGCGATGTCGATGATCGCGGGGTTCTCGCCCCCGAGGTAGATGTCCGCCCCGGGGTTGTCCGCCCGCACCTGCGCCAGCTCCACGTTCCGCAGCCGGTGGACGAGGTCGGTGGTCGTCTCGGCGTGCGGGGCGTCCCGCGGGGTGACCCGCACGACCGCGGTCGTCCCGGCCACGACGGGCTCGCCGGCGAGCACGACCCCGGGCGCCTCGGACAGGACGCGCTGCAGCTCCTGCCCGAGGAGGACCGCCCGTTCGTCGGGCTTCTTGTCCGGGTCCGGTGCGCCCTTCGGGCGGGACTCCTCGGCCGGTGGGGACGGGGACGAGGTCGCCTGCGGAGCGGCGGGTCCCGTCAGGCCGGTCAGCCCCTGCATCCCGTCGACCGTGGGGACCGCTCTTGCGGGCTTCTCCCGCTCCCCCTTCTCCCGCTCCCCCGTCTCCTGCACCTTCGCGACGACCACGAACGGGCTGAAGTGCCCGGCGCCGAACTCCTCGGCGACGATGTCGTACGCCTGCCGGGACTCCATCTCGGGCGACGCCGTGCTGTCGGCCATCACCCCGAACCGCAGGCTGAGCGTCGGCACCGACAGGGCCAGCAGGACGAGCGTCGCGACGATCGCGTACGGCCAGGCGTTGCGGTCCACGTGGCGCCCCCACGTCATCCACCGCTGCGAGCTGCGGTCCGGCCGGGTGCGGGGCAGCTTGTACCGGTCGATGCGCTCCCCCAGCGACCCCAGGATGGCGGGCAGCAGGGTCAGCGCGGCGACGACCATCATGGTGACGGCCAGGGCCGTGGTGATGCCGATCCGCCCCACGAACGCGATCCCGGAGAGGAACAGCCCGCAGATCGCGAACACGACGGTGCCGCCGGCGAAGACCACGGCGTGCCCGGCGTGCGCCATCGCGCGCCCGACCGCGGTCTCGACGTCGTCGCCCTCGGCGAGCTGCTGCCGGTAGCGGGTGACGACGAACAGCGCGTAGTCGATCCCGGCGCCGATGCCCAGCATCGCGGCGGCCATCGGCGCGGTCGGCGCGAGCTCGAACATCGACGCCAGGAAGTGGATGAGCGAGTAGGAGACGGCCAGCGCGCAGAGCGACACCAGGATCGGGATGCCCGCCGCGAAGTACGACCCGAACGCGAGCAGCAGCACGATCATGGCCAGCAGCATCCCGGCGCCCTCCTGCCAGCCGCCCTCCGGCTGGGTGAGGAGCATCGAGACGATCCCGCCGAACTTGACGTCCGCCCCGGCCATCCGCGCCGGTTCGACGGCCTCGTTCAGCTCGTCGAGGTCGGCCTTGCTGACGTCGCTCATCGTCCCGGCGTAGTTGAGCCGGACGACGACCGCGTCGTCCGACTTCAGCCCGCCCATCCCCTGGACGTAGGGGTTCTCGACGAACGCGACCCGGTCGAGCTTGGAGATGTTGTCGATCGACTCGCCGATGGCGAGGGCGACGCGCCAGTCCGCGGGGCCGGCCTGGGACGTCTCGTGGAAGACGACGGTCGAGGTCGGCCCGGTCATCGCCGGGAAGTCCTCGGCGAGCGAGTCGAGGGCGAGCTGGGTCTCGGTGCCGGGCAGCGAGCTCTGCTGGACGAACATGCCGCCGTGCATGATCCCGAGCACGCCGGCGCCGAGGATCGCGACGACCCACAGCTCGAAGACCGCGCGCCGCCGCCGCACGCAGAACCGGCCGAGCCGGCCCAGGAACCGCGCGATCCTCCCGTGGTCGTCCGACCGCTCCGCTGCCCCGCCGTCCGCGAATCGCGCCATGGTGGCAGAAAACACCTAGCGCATGCACTTTTGCAACTGATGCAACTTTGCAGTCATGGTAATGTCCGTCACATGCACGGCACGGCCGACGAGCAGCACGCCGACGAGCACCACCCCAGCGAGCGCCACGCCAGCGAGCGCCACGCCGACGAGCAGGACACCGCGCGGCCGGGCCTGCGGGAGCGCAAGAAGCGCCGCACCCGGCAGGCCATCGCGACCGCCGCGCTGCGGCTGTTCGCCGAGCGCGGCTACGAGGAGACCACGATCGCGGAGATCGCCGCCGCGGCCGACGTGTCGCCCCGGACGTTCTTCAGCTACTTCCCGTCCAAGGAGGACGTGGTCTTCGCCGAGATCGACGACCGGCTCGCCGAGGTGGCCGAGCAACTGCGCCGCACGCCGGGCGAGACGCCGATCGAGACGATCCGGCGCAGCGTCATCGACGTCCTGGAGGCGCTCGTCGCCGAGCACGGCGAGTACGGGGCCGTGCAGATCGCCCTGATCCAGGAGCGCCCCGGCCTCCGCGCGCAGGCGCTGCAGCGGATGCTGAACACCCAGGAGCAGCTTGAGGCCCTGCTCCGCGAGCTGTGCCCCGACCTGGACGAGGTCGACGCCGTGGCCGCGTCCGGCATCGCGATCGGCGGGATGCAGGCGGTCGTCGCGCACTGCCGCCGCGAGGGCTACGACGCGCTGTCGATGCGCAGGGCCCTCGACCGGGCCGTGGACATCGTGGAGCGCGGCCTGGGCTCGGTCGACGCCCTCACCCGCCCGTCACGCTAGCGCCCGGCTCCACCAAGGTCGTTGACTTGCGGGGCAGGGTAGGACAGCGCGGGGCAGGCGGGACAGGACAGGGCGGGGCAGGCGGGAC
>NZ_SMKM01000235.1 GCF_004348665.1 Actinomadura sp. GC306
CGGCACCCCCCACCCCAAGCCGTCGTAGCATCCAACGACCCATCGCCAGATTCTCGCGGCTTACCGTTTCTCGTCACGGCTCAGCCGAGGTGAGGTGTGATGCGGCGCCGCGTAATGCCACCTGGGGTGCGGACGGCTTATGCGTGCCTTGCGGTCCTTCCGAGTAGCAACAGTCCCTGCCCTCCGGGGCAGCAATCTGCCGTAACGGAGATTTACCAGCCCCAAGTCTCCGGATCGGCACGGCGTCCAACTCGATAAATGTCCTCAGAAAGGCGCTCGCTGGTCTCCGACCAACTCCACGGCAACCCACTGTCCGCCACCTTGAGCCACTGCCGATCAAGGTACAGACGAAAGTACTCGCTGCGACCAACTCGGTCGGCAAGATGATGCACATCTTGAATTAGCGACCGATATTGAGAATCAACGATCGGTGTATCCATGAGGATCGCGTCGACGTACGCGAAGTATGCTAGCAGTACTCGGGTTGTATAGGCACCCACGGTGGTAATGCGGTAATGAAGCCTAGGACTATCGTTGGAATGTCGAGGTGCCGCGTCGAGAAGCCTTTTGATCACGGCATGATCGAGTGATGCAGTGATCTGGTCCACGCTAAACCCGAGCTCCTGGGCGAAGTCAAAAAGGGCTTCCGCGGATACGTAGCCTTCTTCGCCGATCCGCTCCCCCAGGATTTGTGTGTGGCTCAGGAGAAGAGGAAGCAGGAAGTGCTCACGACCGTCCGGCTGAGTTATCTGGAAAAGGTTGGCGATCGGGGATGCTTCTGGATCGTAGTAGACTCCATCATCGAAGAGTAGTGCGCGTAGAAATTCGTGCAGAGGAATCTTGTAGCGACCGGACTCCTGAAACGCCCGTAGCATCTTTGCCGTGTCTATATGTCCACTACCGATAAACTCTGTTACAAAATGCAGAGCCAGTCGCATGTTGCCACCAGCCAGATTATCAATCAGAGCCAGAAGCTCCTCATTAGTTCTGAAGTTATCTGCGAGGAGATCGAGGAAAACTTTCAGGTTCTCGCTGTCGAGGGTTACGCCGGCCGGGAGAGAACCGAATCGGCCGGTCTCTCTCAACTGTGCCAGAGCAAAGTCAACACGCCTCTGGAGCATGACATCAGCGCGAGGAGGAGCGATAGTGAAGACCCTGGCTTGATACCCGGAGAGCGTCCCGCTTCTACTGGAACGGTAGAATGTTTCGGGCCTAAGAGTGACGAAAACCGTCGCCGGCCACGTTTGAGCGAGTTCATTGGAGATCAGGAAGACCTGTTCCTGATCTTCACTGCTTCGCTGGTCAATATTATCCAGGAAGATAACGATCTGCTTCCGCCAACTTGCTCGCAGATGTTCCAAACTCGCTTTAAGGTGACCAGGGCGATCCTCGACCTGACGACGGAGGAGGTTGAGACGCTCCTTCTCGTATGCGAGTGGATCGATCTCCTTAAGCCGCCCCAACACGCCTTTATCAAAACGATTCAGCGCACCATGATGTACTGCCTCTACGAACGCGGCTTCTTCGATGTCGGTCCCGTAGGACTCTCTCAGTTGGCGAATCGACTCTTCGACAACAAACGCATCCAAGTGGCTCAGCGTCGTCGACGCGCCAAAATCAATGTAGAGACACAGTGATTCCTCAAAGAGTTCTTCAGCCTCGACGTGCACGAGTCTCTGGATAAACGTCGTCTTCCCTACACCCACATCCCCCAGCAGCACGATTGGGCGTCGCGCGACGGCAGCTGCAAGCATGTCCTGCGTCAGGTTGGCACTCAGGCCCTTCTTGCCCTCGACTGGCGAGACGTCGGGGCCTTTCTCCTGCTTCAGCAGTGCATAGCGAGTGCGGAGGATTTGCTTGCTTACTTCTGCATACTGCGAAAGGGCCCCACTGGAAGCGTAGCATTCGCGCAAGAAGTCAGTACGCAAATCCTCCAGGCGTGTAACATCTTCCAGGAAGAGTTCACCTAGGATATCGAGCCCCGATTGCAGACTATTACGACGCTTTGCTCCAGGGTAAGCGGCGAGGTGTGTCGATAGGGGCTCTGGCGGTGGAGCTTCCTTCAGACGAAGGGTACGAAAAAGGCTCTTTTGATCTACGCCGGGATGAGAAGCGTTATCCCAAAGCAATCGGAAGTCGCTGCGCATGTCAGACAGGCTTGGGAAAACCAGCCCCTTGCCCTTTAGTGGCGGTACACCATCGGTTCGCGCTGCTATGAAAAGCACCAACTGATGACCATTTGTTACTGCTGCGGGTGCAACTCCGTGCCGTGCCGCGTATTCGGCCACTTGCATGAGGGCGTCCTTAAGAGGTCGCCCCTCTTCGCCGCTGCAAATATTTTCCAAACTATGGACGCCGGTTCCAACTCCGGCGGGGAGGTCAAAGTACTTACCTTCACGCTTTGCTTCCACGATGAACTGAATACCGGGTGCGCCAAGCGCATAATCGATGCGGCCGGTCGCAGCTGGTTCCTCACACTTGATGCTCTCCCTTGGCCAGCGAAGCACTTCTACCAGGAGCTGATCAATGAGGTGGAGTCGGGTTGTCGCCTCGTTTCGGTCATCTCCGGCCGCGTGCAATTCGGTCCACGCGATTAGCTCGTCGAGTGAAGCCTTTCCCAGATCATAGAAGCTAGGCAACGCGGACCGGCCCTCAAGAGTAGTACACGGCTGTGACAGGCCAAGCTTAACGGGCACATCGTGCTGCCAACACGACTCCTAGCTCGGTTCCTCGGCACGGGACGGGCAGAGTCCTGGCAACTACGGGGCTTTGGGCGTGATGTGGAGTTCTCACCGCACCTCGGTCACCGTTGCTGCCGGCGTCCGGGCCAGTCGGGTCCCACTACGCACTGGCGTTTTCCTTGACCGACCGGACACACGAACGCTGCGCAACCAACTGTTGGCGGCCAGTTGGTTGTGTCGCCGTTCCCACAGCGGCCGGGGCAACCGACGGCGGCCGGGCCTGTACGGGTGCGAGCTGCGCACGCAGGTGGTGGCGGCCGGTCACGCGGGCGCATGCGGCCCTTGACATCACCCCAACCACTGCAGAACAAGGAAGCGATGCCCTCGGCATAGGCTCCGGCCCGATCCCGGCAGACGATCTCGACACCGGGATGGGGCCGCAGCCAGGCCGCCAGCGTGTCAGCGGTGCGGTCGGTCAGGACCTCGACCGGCCGGTGGTGATGTCGATGAGGACCGAGCCGTAGACACGTCCGCGGCACAGCGCGAAGTCGTCCACACCGAGCACACGAGGCTAATCCACGGCGGCTTCGGGCGGCGCGGATCAGCCGGGTCAGCGTCATGCGGCTCACCGCACCCCAAAGCCGTCCGGCCAGGCGAGCACCCGCCCGGCCGCCCAGCGCCAGCGCGATCGCCTGCAGGGCTTCACCGGCCCCGGAACTGCGGCGGCCGTAGCGGACCGTCAGACCCGGAACCTGCTCGGCGAAGGATTGCCTGGCGCCGGCGTACTGCACCGGAACCGGTGAACCGCAGGTCGATCAGCACCTCCTGCCGGCCGACCGCGGTGTCGGCAAGCCGCCGCTCGTAGCGGCTGTGCCTGCGCCGCGATCTCGATCCGCATTCCGGGCATCCGGCCTCGCGCGTCGTGGTGCGAGCGATGATCCGCACCGAGCCTCCGCAGCGAGTCACCCGGTCCACGCACACGCGGGCCAGGTGGGGAACCAGCACGGTCACCAGTTCCTCACGCCGCCGCGGCCTGCGCGAGGTCACGAGCCCGGTTGCCCGCCCGCGAGCCGAACGGCGTCCCGCAACGCCCTACGAGAGACGATCAGGACCGGCCCGTTGGAATCCTTCGAGTCACGCACGGCCACCTTGCCGTCCACACCGGCCAACTCGACGCACGCACCGCCGTCACTGCCGCTACGGCTGGCCTTGCGCCATGTCATCTCGTCCACGGCGTCCTCACTCGTCCACAGCACGGATGGCATCGCGCAACACCGCGCGGGAGACGACAAGGACCGGACCGTGAGGATCCTTCGAGTCCCGGATAGCTACACGATCCTTCACTTGAGCCAGTTCGACGCAGGAGCCGCCGGAGCTACCACTTCGGCTCGACTTACGCCAGGTTAGTTCCAGTTCCATCTGCCCACTTCTCTTCGATAGTGCGGTTGATCAAGTCGATGCTCATCGTGGTGGGAAGAGCTTGCGTGGAGATCCTTTCGAACCTGTCTTTCAGGGTGGAGATGTCCTCTCGCGCGTCCATCATGATCCCGCGTGCGCTGGTCTCAACGTAAGCGATTTCTTCACCACTGGCCAGAGTCGCGATCATGAACTCTCCTTCATTGCCTGGGTGTCGAGCACCGCTCGGCACGATCTGGATGCTGACATGAGCCGAGTCGGCCTCCATAAGAGAGGTGAGTTGAGGTCGCATCACGTGTGGGCCGCCTACGTCATACCAGAGGACGGACTCGGGAAGGATGTATACGAGGCGGGGTGGTGGAGGACTCGTGCGGGTCAGGATCGCTTGTCGAGCCATTCGGGACTCTACCGCGTGTTCGTCGTTATACAGCAGGGTGTTCGCATAATCCATCGTTTGGAACAGGCCATGGACGACTATCGGGTTGTAGACCTTGAGGGTTCTGGCGTCCTCTTCCACGGTGGGCCACTTGCGGAACCATTCGGGGAAGCCGTCCTTCTTGTTGCCGAACAGGCCGTCGTGTAGGTGGGACAGGGCCTCCTTGGTGTCGAGGACGGCGTCGCAGTGTTCGGCGAAGGTGCGTTCGCAGTGGGATTCGGCTCGTTCGACCGCGCCGATGAAGGACGCGCTGTAGGGGATCTTGTCCGCGAGCTGCTTGATGCTCTGGTTGGCCAGTACACGGTACCTGCGGACTTCCGAGCCGAACAGGTCGAGGGCGCTGTTCGACGGGGTGAGTCGCTTGGGGGGCTGCGGCATTTGAATTCTCCCGATGACCAGTCATGACCCATGACGACCAGTGAATGCCGGGCCATGCTCCGAGTTCGCCTTGTGACGTCGCGTACGCATTCACCAGCATGACACTTTGCGCGATGCTCGGCTACGGGTCAACAGAAAAGGCGGCTGGGATGTTCGAGGCGATCGTTTTGACAGTTCCCCCCGAACCAGGCAAAGCGGAATGCGTTTTCGCCATCAGCCGTCCAAATCGGACAGGGCGCGGGTGAGCGGTGATGTATCAATTCACAAAAGAAGTTTCTGTCGAATGCGATTCGACGATCGTTCTCGAACCGACCGAGCGGGCGCCGGCGATGGCACGGCGGTTCCTCGCCGGGCGGTTCGCCGAGTGGGGCATCGCCGACGATCACGATGGGCGGCTCCTGGTCTCCGAACTCGTCACGAACGCGCTCGTCCACGGGGACGGGCCGATCGTCCTCCGTGTGTTCCAGGACGAGCGCGACGGCCTGCCGATGATCGAGGTCTGGGACGGCGGCGAAGGGCAGCCGGTCATGCGGCCAGAGAACCACGCGGCGACGGGCGGACGGGGCCTGCACATGGTGGCCGGTCTCGCCCACGACTGGGGAACCCGGCCGCTGGTGGAAGGAGGGAAGATCGCGTGGGCGAAGTGCGGGCTCTAGCCGTCCGGGCGGAACGCCACCTGCTGCGGTGGCGCACTCGGCGCGGCCACGAAACGGCAGCGCGGTACCTGGACGACCTCGCCGCCGCCCTCGCCCCGCGCGACTGGCGCTTCAAGAAGTTCTACCGCCGTGAGGAATTCCCCGTCCCCGTTCCGCTGCTCTGGGTCCACGCGCAGGCCACCAAGGACATCGGCATCATCGTCAGCGTCCTCGCCACCCCCGGCCGCACCTGGTCCTACCACGAGGCTTCGCGGGGAAGGCGCGGTTACCTGTGCCCCTGCGGGGACGCCGAGCTGGCCGCCGTCCAGATCGACCGCCTTCTCAAGCACCGGCTCTTCCCGCACACCTGGTGATCCCTGGCCCTCGCCTCCTTCCTACTGTGATCTCGTCAGGCAGGGGGTTCGATGTCCGGGGAAGACGCGCATGGCACCGTTGGGCCGGAAAATGCGCGGCGGGTGTCATGGACGACGCTGGCGGCCGTCTCGGTCGGCGGGGTGCTCGGGTCGCTGGCGCGCTACCAGATCACCGTGGCGTTCCCCCATCGTCCGGACGCGTTCGGGTGGGCGACGTGGAGCATCAACGTGTCCGGGTGCCTGCTCATCGGGGTGCTGATGGTCGCGATCACCGAAGTGCGGCGGGCGCATCGGCTGGTGCGGCCGTTCCTGGGCGTCGGTGTGCTGGGCGGGTTCACCACCTTCTCCACGCACGTCATCGAGGCGCAACGGGCCATGGACGCGGGCGCCGCCGGTACCGGGATGCTCTACCTCGCCGCCACCTTGGCCGGAGGCTTGGCGGCCGTCTACACCGGGGCGAAGCTGACCCGGCTGGCGGTGAGGCGGGCGTGAGCGCGGTGCTGCTGGTCGCGGCCGGGGCGGCGGTGGGGGCGCCGCTGCGGTACCTGGTCGACCGGGTGGTGCAGGCCCGCCACAATGGCCCGTTCCCGTGGGGCACTCTCACCGTCAACGTCGCCGGTTCAGGGCTGCTGGGCCTGCTCGCCGCGCTGCCCGCCGGCCAAGGGCTCACGGCGCTGGCCGGGTTCGGGTTCTGCGGCGCGCTGACCACCTACTCCACCTTCGGCTACGAGACGCTGCGGCTGGTCGAAGACGGCGTCCGCCTCCAGGCCGTCCTCAACGCCGGCATCTCGATCACCGCCGGGCTCGGCGCCGCCTACTGCGGCATGGCCCTGGCCGAGATCTTGTGACCGCTCTCATGGCGCCCCGGCACCCGTTGTCCAGGTGCGGAGTTTCTCAGGGTTGCGTATCACCCAGATGTACTTGATCCGGTCGCCCATCACCTGGAACGCGAACACGGTCACGACCGCGCCGTCCTGCTCGGCCACCAGGCCGGGCTGGCCGTTCACAGTGCGTTCCAGCAGCGCCATGTCGTCGGTTCTGCGGTGGGCGAGTTCGGCCCAGGCGTGTGCGATCTGCTCGCCGCCCTCGATGGGACTCGGGAAAGTGACGGCCAGTCCTCCGCCGTCGCCGGTCGCGGTGGCGTCGGGGTCGAGCAGCCGGATGAGGGCGGCGATGTCCTTGGCCTCCCATGCCCGCATGAAGTCCCTGACGACCTGAGCACGCTGGGCCGCCGGAGTCGCGGAAGGCTGCGCGGCGCGGACGCGGCGGCGGGCCGAGGAGGCGAGCTGGCGGCATGCCGCCGGGGTGCGGCCGACGATCTCGGCCACTTCGGCGAAGGGGTGGCAGAACACGTCATGCAGGATGAACGCGACGCGCTCGGCCGGGGTCATCGATTCGAGCACGACCAGGAAGGCCAGGTTGAGCGACTCGTCCAGGGTGACCCGGTCGGCCGGGTCGAGGGCCGCGGCGCCCGGACGCCCGATGGTCCACTCCGTGCGCTCGGGCAGCGGCTCGGGGATCCACTCGCCGACGTAGGTCTCCCGCCGGACGCGCGCCGAGGAGAGCAGGTTGAGGCAGATGCGTCCGGCGACCGTCATCAGCCAGGCGCCGGGGGACTCGATGGCGTCCCGCTGCCGCGGGGTCATCGCGTACCAGCGGGCGTAGGTTTCCTGCACGACGTCCTCGGCCTCGGCAAGCGAGCCCAGCATCCGGTAGGCGAGATTGATCAGCCGGCGCCGCTCGCTCATGATCGCGTCCAGGCCCGGATCGGTCCGGTCGTGTCCCTGCAGCGGGTCGGTCATGGCGCGTACGGCTCCCTGGTCGCTTCTGCCCTCCCCCATTCGACAGGACGGCGCACTGGAATGTGAGGCCCGGTGCGCCGCCTGACATTCCGGCGGGCCGTCCTGTCGAACCGGTGACACGAACACGTCATCCAGCGGACAGGGAGATCAGAGGCATCATGACCACCTCCATGCCGGCCACGCCGTTCACCGAGCCCGCGCCTGCGCAGCGCTTGGAACGGGCGGCCGCCGCGCTGAGCGCCAACGGGTTCACCGTGGAGATCCTCGACGACGCCGCCACCGCACGTGCCCGCATCAAGGACCTGATACCGGACGACGCCGGCGTATTCACCGGGGCCAGCGAGACCCTCCGCCTGTCGGGAATCGAGGAGGACATCAACACCGGCGGGCGCTACCAGGCCATCCGGCCCCGCGTCCTGGCCATGGACCGCACCACCCAGGCGGACGACATCCGGCGGCTGGCTTCCGCACCGGACGTCATCGTGAGCAGCGTCCACGCGGTCACCGAGACCGGCTCCCTCGTGATCGCCTCCGGCAGCGGGAGCCAACTGCCCGGCTGCGCCGGCGGCGCCGCCCGCGCCATCTGGGTCGTCGGCGCGCAGAAGGTGGTGCCCGACCTGAACACTGCGCTGCGCCGGGTCGAAGACCACTGCCTTCCGCTGGAGACCGCCCGGACCCAGCTGGCCCACGGGTGGCCCAGCGCCGTCAACCGGATCCTCGTCCTCAACGCCGAACCGCGGCCTGGGCGCGGCACCGTCCTGCTGCTCCGCGAGGCGATCGGATTCTGAGCCGGCGGAGCCGGCTGTCAGAGGAAGGCGGGGCCTCGGCGGAGGAGGGTGTCGTAGAGCATCTGCTGGACGTTCTCGCGGACGTGGTCGGTGAGCTCGAAGACCGTCATCGGGTCGTCGGCCGCGTCCGCGTCGTACTCGTCCAGGGACATCGGCTCGCCGAACTGGATCATCCACTTGGACGGCAGCGGCACGAGCCCGGCGGGGCCCAGCAGCGGGAACGTCGGGGTGACCGGGAAGTACGGCAGGCCGAGGAGCCGGGCCAGCGGGCGCACGTCCGCGATCTTGGGGTAGATCTCCTCGGCGCCGACGATCGCGCACGGGACGATCGGGACGCCCGCCTCCAGGGCGGTGCCGACGAAACCTCCGCGGCCGAAGCGCTGCAGCCTGTAGCGCTCGGCGAACGGCTTGCCGACTCCCTTGTACCCCTCGGGGAAGACCCCCACGAGCTCGCCCTTGGACAGCAGCCGGGCCGCGTCGGACTTGCAGGCGAGGGTGTGCCCCGCCTTGCGCGACAGGTGGCCGAGCACCGGGATCTGGTAGACGAGGTCGGCACCGAGCAGCCGGACGTGCCGGCCCGCGTGGTCGTGCACGCCCACCGACAGCATGAGCGCGTCCAGGGGAATCGTCCCGGAATGGTTGGCGACCAGGAGCGCGCCGCCCTCGGGGATGTTGTCCAGGCCGACGAGTTCGACGCGGAACCAGTGCTCGTACAGGGCGCGGGCCAGCGGCAGGAGCAGCGTGTCGTTGAACTCGGGGTCGAAGCCGAACTCGTCCACCTCGTACTCGCCGGTCAGGCGGCGCCGCAGGAACGCGAGCCCGGACGCGATGCCGCGTTCGAGCGGGCCGCGATCGGCGTGGCCGGACGCGTCGTCGTCGCGGGCCGGGGCGAGGTGGATGACCTGCGCCCCCTCGTCCTCCTCGCGGTGGGCGTTCATCATCGGGGCCTCTCCTTCACGCACGTCGGAGCGTTCACCGCCGTCCGAGCAGCGAGGTGATGCGGCCGTGGCCGAAGCCGTGCGCCTCGGCGAAGTCGGCGAAGGCGGCCTCGGAGCCGTACTTCGGACGCCACGACAGCTCGTCCCCCAGGGCGGTGGTGTCGATCACCCGGCCGTAGGTCAGCCAGCGCAGCAGCTCCGGCGAGAAACCGGACAGGCCGGCGAAGCGCCGTCCCACGTCCCCGAAGACCGCGTGCGCCGGCGACGGGACGGGCACGTAGGGGCGCCCGGCCCGGCGCAGCGCCTGCGACAGCAGCAGGACGCCGTCGCCCGCGACGTTGTAGCAGCCCGGGTGGTCCTCGACGGTCATGCGGCGCAGCACCTCGACGCCGTCGTCCTCGTGGACGAACTGCAGCCGCGGGTCGAAGCCCAGCACCGTGGGGACGACCGGCAGATGCAGGTACCGGGAGAGCGGCGAGTCGACGCCGGGGCCGAGGAAGTTCGCGAACCGCAGCACCGACACCGTCAGGTCGGACCGGCGCCGCATCAGGCCGCGGACGTAGCCCTCGACCTCCACCGCGTCCTTGGCGTACCCGGACGTGGGCGCCTCGACCGGCTCGTCCCGCTCGGTGAACACGGCGGGGTCCATCGGCGACGACCCGTACACCGCGGCCGAGGACCGCACGACGAGCTTGCGCATGTCGGGCGACCGCTGGCACGCCGCGAGCAGCTGCATCGTGCCGATGACGTTGAGTTCCTTCACCTTCGCCCGCGGCACGGACGAGGAGGTCACCAGGTTGAGGTGCACCACCGTGTCGACACCGGCCGAGGCGATGATGTTCGCGATGCTCGGCGTGCGGATGTCGACGCGGACGAACTCGGTGCGGCCGAGCGGCAGCTCCGGCGGAACGGTGTCCACGCCGATGACCCGTTCGATGGTCGGGTCGGCTTGCAGGGTGTTCGCGACCCGCGCCCCCAGGAAACGGGACACACCCGTGACGAGGACGACACGGGCCGCGGCGGCGGGCATCGAGGACACTGTGCGCCCCACCCCTTACGGCTGATCTGCCGGCGGTCGACTACTTCTTGTTGCGACGCTGGATGCGCGTCTTCTTCAGCAGCTTGCGGTGCTTCTTCTTCGCCATCCGCTTGCGGCGCTTCTTGATGACAGAGCCCACGAGACCTCGCTAGGTATGTCGGGTGTTGTGCAGGAGGCGGCCGTGCCGTCGGCGAGCACTTCTAGGT
>NZ_SMKM01000236.1 GCF_004348665.1 Actinomadura sp. GC306
AAGCTCGTCCTCTGAATGGTGGTGGGTGGGGGCTGGCGGACGGTGGGTAGATCACAGTAGGTCACAATCGACGGGCCGGGACGGGTCGGCGGAGGAGTGGGAACATGCGGGAGGTTTGGCCCGGGGAGGCGTATCCGCTGGGCGCCACCTGGGACGGGACGGGCACGAACTTCGCGTTGTTCTCCGAGGTGGCTCGGCGGGTCGAGCTGTGCCTGTTCGACGACCGCGGGCGGGAGACGCGGTGCGATCTGCCCGAGGTGGACGGGTTCGTCTGGCACGGCTACCTGCCCGGCGTCGGGCCGGGGCAGCGGTACGGGTACCGGGTGCACGGGCCGTTCGATCCGCGCGAGGGGCACCGCTGCAACCCGTCCAAGCTGCTGCTCGACCCGTACGGCAAGGCGGTCGAGGGCGACGTCCGCTGGCACGAGTCGCTGTTCTCCTACCGGTTCGACGACCCCGACGCGCTGAACGAGGACGACAGCGCCCCCTACATGCCGAAGAACGTCGTGATCAACCCGTTCTTCGACTGGGCGGACGACCGGCCGCCGCGCGTCCCGTACCACGAGAGCGTCATCTACGAGGCGCACGTCAAGGGCCTGACGAAGCTGCACCCGGCGATCCCCGAGGAGCAGCGCGGCACCTACGCGGGCCTCGCGCATCCGGTGATGATCGACCATCTGCTCGACCTCGGCGTGACGGCCGTGGAGCTGATGCCGGTGCACCAGTCGGTCCCGGAGCACGCGCTGGTGGCGCGGGGCCTGGACAACTACTGGGGCTACAACACGATCGGGTTCTTCGCGCCGCACAACTCCTACAGCTCCGCCGGGCAGTACGGGGAGCAGGTGCTGGAGTTCAAAGCGATGGTCCGCGCCCTGCACGAGGCGGGCATCGAGGTCATTCTGGACGTCGTCTACAACCACACCGCCGAGGGCGACCACCTCGGGCCGACGCTGTCGTTCCGCGGCATCGACAACGCGTCCTACTACCGCCTCCGCGACGACGACAAGCGCTACCACCTCGACTACACCGGCTGCGGCAACTCGCTGAACGTCCGGACCCCGCACGCGCTGCAGCTCATCATGGACTCGCTGCGCTACTGGATCCTGGAGATGCACGTCGACGGGTTCCGCTTCGACCTCGCCTCGGCGCTGGCCCGCGAACTGCACGACGTCGACCGGCTCGCGGCGTTCTTCGACCTCGTCCAGCAGGATCCCGTGGTCTCCCAGGTGAAGCTCATCGCCGAGCCGTGGGACGTCGGGGAGGGCGGCTACCAGGTCGGGAACTTCCCGCCGCTGTGGACGGAGTGGAACGGCAAGTACCGCGACACCGTCCGCGACTTCTGGCGCGGCTCGTACGCGACGATGCCGGAGTTCGCGTCCCGGCTGACGGGGTCGTCCGACCTGTACGAGCACAGCGCGCGGCGTCCGTTCGCGTCCATCAACTTCGTGACGTGCCACGACGGGTTCACGCTCACCGATCTGGTCTCCTACGACAACAAGCACAACGAGGCCAACGGCGAGGGCAACCGGGACGGCACCGACGACAACCGGTCGTGGAACTGCGGCGTAGAGGGACCCACCCGCGACCCCGCGATCCTGGAGCTGCGCGCCCGCCAGCGGCGCAACTTCCTAGCGACGCTGTTCCTCTCCCAGGGCGTGCCGATGCTCTCCCACGGGGACGAGCTGGGCCGCACCCAGAAGGGCAACAACAACGCCTACTGCCAGGACAACGAGCTCGCGTGGGTGCACTGGGAGGACTCCGACGACATGGAGTTCGTCCGGACGCTGTCCAGGCTGCGCCACGACCATCCGGTGTTCCGGCGCCGCCGCTTCTTCACCGGGAGGGGCTCCGGAGCCGCCGCCGACATCGCGTGGCTGACCCCGGCCGGGGAGAGCATGACCGACCACGACTGGAACGTCGGTTTCGCCAAGTCCCTCGGGGTGTTCCTGAACGGCGACGCCATCACCGAGCCCGACCCGAGGGGACGCCGCGTCCGCGACGACTCGTTCCTTCTGCTCATCAACGCCGGCTCGGAGGCCGTCGAGTTCACCCTCCCGGGCGGCGAGTACGGCGAGCGGTGGGAGTTCGTCCTCGCCACCGCCGAACCCGGCACGATCGGCGAACGCCCCCGCCTCAAGGCCAGGGACGCCGTGACGATCCGCGACCGCGCCCTGACCGTCCTGCGCCGCCTCCCCTAGCGGCGCCTCCCCTAGCGGCGGCTCACCTCGATGGCGCTCAGCAGGACCAGGACGAACGTGGCGACCGCCACGGCGGAGTGGACGGCGACGGCCGCGGCGGGGAACCGCTGGTCGGCGCCGCGGGCGTGCCGGCCGCCGCGTCCGACGAGCCAGCGGGTGAACAGCATGAAGCCCTGTAAAGTGACGACCAGCAGCGCTGCGAAGGCGAGCCAGACGTAGGCGGCCCGGCCGGTGGCCAGGTAGGCGATCCAGGCGGCCAGCCCCGCGATGCCGAGGAGCGGATGCCCGGCCACGACCAGGGCGGGGAACCTCGTCACCTTCGCCGGCGGTCCCCCGTTCGCCATCCAGTTGACCAGCAGATGGCCGCCCCCCACCGAGGCCACCACCCAGGCGCCCAGCGCGGCGAACTCCACCGCCGCCCCCTTCCATGAACAGCTGCGTTCCCCGTCCCGGTGACAAGTGTCGCCTCCCGATACTTCCGGGGTGACGGATTCGTGAAGATTGCCGCCTGGATGCCGTCCGCGCCGGGTTCCGGACGTCGAGTAACTTGGGTTTTCATGCGGAGCCTTTCCCCGGAGCCCGGCGACGTCGATCTCGCCGAGGCTTACGCGTATCCCCCCGGCGGCGTGTGGTTGCGGGCCAACATGGTCACCAGCCTGGACGGGGCGGCGCAGCGCGAAGGGCGCAGCGGCGGCCTCGGCAACGCCGCCGACCGGCACCTGTTCCTGCTGCTGCGCGGGCTCGCCGACGTGGTCATCGTCGGCGCCGGCACCGTCCGCACCGAGGGGTACGGGCCGGTGAAGCCGAGCGCGGGCTGGGACGGCGTCCGCGCGGGGCGCTCCCCCGTCCCGCCGCTGGCCATCGTGTCCCGCACACTCGACCTGGACTTCGACGCGCCGGTCTTCACCGAGGCGAAGGCCCGGACGATCGTGCTGACCGCCGCGACCGCCGACCCGGCGCGCCTGGAGGCCGCGCGGGCGCGCGCCGACGTCATCGTCGCCGGGAAGGACACGCTCGACTTCGCCGCCGCCGTCAAGGAGCTTGAGGCACGCGGGCACAGGCGCCTCCTGTGCGAGGGCGGTCCGGGCGTCCTCGCACAGGTGGTGGCCGCCGGGCTGCTGGACGAGCTGTGCCTCACGCTGAGCCCGCTCCTGCTCGCCGGCCACCCGGCACGGATGCTGGACGGGCCTCCCCTGTCCGTCCCCCCGGAGATGGAGCTCGCCCACGCGCTGCTGGACGAGGACTTCCTCTTCCTGCGCTACACCCGCAACCGGTAGCGGATGAACAGCACGCCCTCGTCCAGGTAGAGGGCCGCCGGGTCGAGGGTGACCTCGGTGTCCAGTCCGCCTAGGAGCCGGGTGTGGCGGACGGATCCGAGCAGGGTCGGCGCGATGTTGAGGCACAGTTCGCCGACGAGGGACGCGCGAATCAGCGCCGACGCCAGGGCCGGGCCGCCCTCGCACAGGAGACGCTCGTATCCGAGGTCTTCGCGGAGCGTTCTGACACCCTCCGACAGGTCGACCTCGTCCTCCCCTGCCTCGACCACCTGGATGTGATCGGGGACGCCTTTCCGGGCGCTCCGCGACGTCATGACGATCGTCGGTGTCTCGGCTTCGGTGAACAGGGGAAGCGTCCAGTCGAGGTTCAGGGAGCGGCTCACCACGACGATGGGGGCGGGCGGGCCGCCGCGGCGCGCGCGCAGATCCTTGCGGAGGCGGGCGGGGCCGAGGCGTCCTGTGCGGACGGTCGCGGCCCCCACGAGGATCGCGCCGGCGAGGGCGCGCAGCGTCCGGAACACGCGGAAGTCGGCGTCGCCGCCGAGCGCGTCCGTCCAGCCGTCGGCGTCGGTGGCGGAGCCGTCGGCGCTCATCACCATGCCGAGGCGCAGGCCCGGCGCGTCCGCGTAGGCGTCGTAGGGGTCGATGCCATCGGCGGGGGGACCGGGGAGCAGACGGCGCATGACCTGCAGGTTATCAACGGCCGTTTTGCGGAGCCGGGATGTCCTTCTGTCGGTGCCGGGGCGCAAGATGGGGGGATGGATCTGCCGATCAGCCCGCCGCTGCCGCCGATGCTAGCCAAGGCGGTCAAGAGCATGCCCAAGGGCGACCTGCTGTACGAGCCGAAGTGGGACGGCTTCCGCTGCATCGTCTTCCGCGACGGCGACGAGGTCGAGCTGTCCAGCCGCGGCCGCAAGCCGCTCACCCGGTACTTCCCGGAGCTGGTCGAGGCGGTCAAGCGCGAGCTGCCCGAGCGGTGCGTGGTCGACGGGGAGATCGTCCTGCCGAAGGGCAACCGCCTCGACTTCGACGGGCTGCAGCAGCGCATCCACCCGGCCGCGTCGCGGATCAAGCTGCTGTCGGAGGAGACCCCGGCGTCGTTCATCGCGTTCGACCTGCTCGCCCTCGGCGACGAGTCGCTGCTGGAGGTCCCGCTGGGTGAGCGGCGAGAGCGCCTGGTCGGCGCGCTCTCGGGGGTCAATCCGCCGATCCATGTGACGCCGGTGTCCGACTCCTACGATCTCGCGCTGCGCTGGTTCGAGGAGTTCGAGGGGGCCGGGCTGGACGGCGTCATCGCCAAGCCGCGCGACACCGTCTACGAGCCGGACAAGCGCGTCCTGTTCAAGGTCAAGCACGAGCGCACCTGCGACTGCGTGGTGGCGGGCTTCCGGTGGCACAAGTCCGGGCCCATCGTCGGGTCGCTGCTGCTCGGCCTGTACAACTCCGCGGGGAAGCTCCAGCACGTCGGGGTGGCGGCGTCCTTCACGATGAAGCGGCGCGCCGAGCTGGTCGAGGAGCTGGAGCCGTACCGGCTGAAGGACCTGGACGAGCACCCGTGGGCGGAGTGGGCCGCCCAGACCGAGGCGACCGTCGACCGCATGCCGGGTGCGATCTCCCGCTGGACCGGCAAGAAGGACCTGAGCTGGGTGCCGCTGCGCCCCGAGCTGGTCGTGGAGGTGGCCTACGAGGGGATGGAGGGCGAGCGGATCCGGCACACGGCCCGCTTCCGCAACTGGCGCCCCGACCGGACACCGGAGTCGTGCACCTACGAGCAGCTGGAGGTGCCCGTCGCGTACGACCTGAACGACATCCTCGCGGGCCAGGCGACGAGCCCCCGCACCGACCGCTGACCCGAGGCCGGGGCGGGGCTCGCCGCACGCGTCCCGGCCGTTGATCCTGAGGAAGGGGTGCGCGGCTGGTTCGGAGTCCTGGCCGTCGCCGGTGCTGCTGATGGACGTGCGGTGTCGGCCATGGAGAACGACCTTCGGAGGCCCGGCAGCTGCCGGACAGCCTCGTCATGGCCGGTGACGTGAAGGCACCGCACGGGTGACGGCCGTCCGAATGATGATCTAGTGCCGCCGAGCGGTCACATGCGGGGGCGACGGATGATAGGGTGGCGACTTACGAATTGCGCACACAGAACCCATCCTATGTATAGGAGTGTAGCCCCGATATGGGACTCCGTCAAGCGGATGCTGTCAACCCCGGACGCGAGGAGCGGGCACGCGCGGCCGCGATGCGCGTGGAACAGGAGTACGTGTCCCGGCTGTACGCGCGGCTCGACGTCGAGCGCGCGAGCGCCGAGGCGGCGCTGCGGGAAGGGCCGGCGGCGGGGGGCGGGAGCGCGTTCCAGGCACGGGTGGAGAGCGCCGTCGCCACCGAGGAGGCGGCCCGCCGGCTCGCCCGGCTCAGCGGCGTCGAGCACGGCCTGTGCTTCGGCCGCATCGACCACCGGGCCGACGCCGACGGCCCCGGCGACACGTTCTACATCGGCCGCATCGGGCTGCGCGACGCCGACCACGAGCCGATCCTGATCGACTGGCGCGCCGCCGCGGCCCGCCCGTTCTACACGGCCACGCCCGGCGCCCCCGGCACCCTCGCGCGCCGCCGCCACCTGCACCTGCGCCACCGCGAGGTCGTCCGGCTGGACGACGAGGTGTTCGACCTGGAGGGCCTCGGCGAATCCGACCGCGCCGGCATCGTCGGGGAGGCCGCGCTGCTCGCCACCCTCCGCCGGGGCCGGACGGGACGGATGAGCGACGTCGTGGCCACCATCCAAGAGGAACAGGACCAGGTCATCCGGTCCGGGCTGCACGGCGTCCTCGTCGTCCAGGGCGGCCCGGGGACCGGCAAGACGGTCGCCGCCCTACACAGGGCCGCGTACCTGCTCTACACACACCGGGACGTGCTGGAACGACGCGGAGTGCTCGTCGTGGGTCCCAACGCCACATTCCTGCGCTACATCGAGCAGGTGCTTCCCGGCCTGGGCGAAACCGATGTCGCCCTGGCCACGGTCGGCGAGCTCTATCCCGGCATCAAGGCGAAGGCGGCCGACACCCCGGCGGTCGCCGTCATCAAGGGTGACCTGCGCATGGCGGACGTGGTGGAGGCGGCCGTCCACGACCGGCAACGCGTCCCCGCAAACGGCCTGCACATCGAAACCGACGGCCTCACCCTGGTCGTGGACACCGAGAAGTGCACGGAGATACGCGACCGCGCCCGCTCCCTGCGTCTCCCCCACAACGTCCAGCGGCGCCGCTTCGTCCACGACATGCTGGAGGCCCTCGCCATCAACCGGGCAGAGCAGTACGACCGCATCATGGACGAGCCCCTGGAAGAGATGGCGAAGAACGGCGGGCTCCCCGACTGGCTCCAGGAACTCATCGACGAAGCCGAGGACGAACCCCTCCTGGACGAGACCGACCTCCGTCTCGCCAAGGAAGCCCTCTGGCAGGACCCGACCGTCAACAGCGCCCTCAACGCCCTCTGGCCCGAACTGACCCCCGAGCAGCTCCTGACCGACTTCTACGCCGACCCCGAAGCCCTCGCCCGCGTCGGCGCGCAAGCCGGCCTCGACTGCACACTCCTCCACCGCCCGCCAGGCGCCCCATGGACCATCTCGGACGTCCCCCTCCTGGACGAGGCGGCCGACCTCCTCGGCAAGGACGACTCCGCCGAGAAGGCCCGCCGGCGCGCCGCGGAGGCCGCCCGCGCCAAGGAGGAGCTGTACGCCCGCGAGGTCATCCAGACGGCCGACACCGAGGATTCCGAGCGCCTCTCCGCCTCCGACGTGCTCTCCGCCGCCGAGCTGGCCGAGCGCCACCACGACGACGGCCCGCCCCTCACCACCGCCGAACGCGCCCTCGCCGACCGCGAATGGGCGTACGGGCACGTGATCGTGGACGAGGCGCAGGAGCTCTCCGAGATGGCCTGGCGCACCGTGATGCGCCGCGTCCCGACCCGCTCCCTCACCGTCGTCGGCGACATCGCCCAGACCGGCAGCGCCGCCGGCGCCGCGTCCTGGGGCCAGATGCTCGACCGCTACGTCCCGGGCCGCTGGCGCGAGCAGCGCCTCATGGTCAACTACCGCACCCCGGCGGCCATCATGCGGGTCGCCGCCGCCGTCCTGGCGTCCGTCGCCCCCGACCAGACACCGCCCGAATCGGTCCGCGACGAGGGCGACCCGCCGGCCTCGATCGCGATGCCGGTCGCCGAACTGCCCTCCCTCGTCCGGTCCGAGCTGTCCCTCGTCACCGGCGGGACGGCCGGCGACATCGGCGGCGCCTTCAAGGAGGGCCGCCTGGCGGTGATCACCTCCACCGCCCGCCACGCGGCCGTCCTGGAGGCCCTCCCGGACGCCGCCGTCGGCGCGACCCCGGAGGCCCTCGACTCCCCCGTCGTCGTCCTGACCGCGGAGGAGGCCAAGGGCCTGGAGTTCGACTCCGTCATCGTCGTCGACCCGTCCGGCATCCTGACCGAATCCCCCAAGGGCGGCCAGGACCTCTACGTGGCCCTGACCAGAGCCACCCGCCGCCTGACGGCCCTCCACGCCGACGACCTCCCACCCCTGCTCTCGGGGATGGCGGAACGGCCGCGGGACGCGGGCTAGCGGCGGCGGCTGAGGGGGCGGCGCCAGGAGATGCCGGTACCGGGGATGCGGAAGGTCATGTAGCGGCGGCCGTCCGCCGAGCGGGTGTAGCGGGCGCCTCGGCCTCCCACGCTGTGGCCGACGCCCTTGCGGGAGAGGTTGATGCGGAACGGACCCTTGCGGAGCGACTTTCTATAGTGCCAACCCATGGGACGGTGGATTCCCGGCGCACGGCCGGGAATCCACCTCGCCGGTCACGGACAGCCCGATATGGCGGATTCGGTCCGACCGGGGGACGCAACGGCAGGAGATGACCAAATCCGGTCCGAGTTCCTCGTGCGGGCGCTCTTTACCGGGCGGCCCGGGGCGAGGAACGTGTGCCTCCGTAGAGATCATTTTCTGATTTCGGGAGGTGCGGGTTGGCCAGGCGATCCCTGAGACGGACCCGGCGGACGATGGCGGTGGCCGTGCTGACCGGCGCGGCGCTCGTCGCGGGCGGGGGCGGCGCGGCGGCGCTCGCGCGGACGTCGCCGCAGGTCGTGGTGAAGGGCGGCGTGACGCAGCCGGTCTTCTCCTACAAGGACGCGATCCGCGAGCACGTCTACGTCGAGTCGTCCGTGGACAGCGACCGGGACGGCAGGCGCGACCGCGTCGCCGTCGACATCATCCGGCCCCGGGAGACCGAGCACGGGCTCAAGGTCCCGGTGATCATGGACGAGAGCCCGTACTACGACAACGCGGGACGCGGCAACGAGGGCGAGCGCAAGACCTACGACGCCGACGGGAACCCGGTGAAGTTCCCGTTGTTCTATGACAACTACTTCGTCCCGCGCGGGTACGCGTTCCTCGCCGTCGACATGGTCGGGACGACCCGGTCGGACGGCTGTCCCGTCAGTGGCGGGCCGACCGACGTCCTCGGCGGCAAGGCCGTGGTGGACTGGCTGAACGGGCGCGCGAAGGCGTACCGGGCGGACGGCGGCCCCGTGCAGGCGAACTGGTCCACCGGACGCACCGCGATGATCGGCAAGTCCTACGACGGGACGCTCGCCAACGGCGTCGCCGCGACCGGGGTCCGGGGGCTGGAGACGATCGTCCCCATCACGTCGATCAGCAGCTGGTACGACTACAGCCGGATGAACGGCGTCAAGTACTGGACGGACGAGCAGCCGTGGCTCGCCGACTACGTCGACACCGACCCGCCCGAGAAGTGCGCCGAGGTCAGGGCCGACCTGGACGAGGGCGAGGACGACGCGACGGGTAACTACAACGCCTACTGGAAGACCGCCGACTACCGGGACGGCACGATCGCCCGCGCCTCCCGCGTACGGGCGAGCGTGTTCGCGGTGCACGCGGTCAACGACCTCAACGTGAAGGTCGACCACTTCGCCGAGTGGTGGGACGCCCTCGCGCGGCACGGCGTCCAGCGCAAGGTGTGGCTGACGCAGCGCGGTCACGTGGATCCGTTCGACTTCCGGCGCGAGCAGTGGGTGGCCACGCTGCACAGATGGTTCGACCATGAGCTGCACAAGATCCGCAACGGTGTCATGCGGGAGCCGCGCGCCGACATCGAGATCGGTCCCGACCAGTGGATCACCCAGCCGGACTGGCCGGCCCGGGACGCGCGGGACATCACCCTGCGGCCCGGTGCGGACGGCACCCTCGGCCTGGCGCGTGCCCCGCGGGGCGCGACGGCGACGTTCACCGACGCTCCCGGGCCGCGCGGCCGGGGGCATTCGGAGAGCGCGATGGTCGCCGACCCGACGGCCGAGCAGCCGTTCCGGGCAGCGTTCGTGTCGGGGCCGCTCCCCAGGACCGGACGGCTGTCGGGGACGCCCGAGGCCCGGCTGCGGATCAAGCTGGACGCGCCCACGTCCAACGTCACCGCCCTGCTCGTCGACTACGGCGAGGACACCCGCGTGGACTACCTCGGCCCCGGCTCCGGCATCCGCACCCTGGACACCGAGTCCTGCCACGGCGAGAGCACCGAGAACGACGACGCCTGCTACCGGGAGACCGAGGTCAGGACGGTCACCTCGCCGGTGAACGTGGTCGCCCGCGGCTGGCTCGACGCGCAGAACCACCGGTCGCTGAGCCGTCCGAGCCCGCTCAAGCCCGGCCGGTACTACGACGTCCGGTGGGAGACGCTCAGCCAGGAGTACGTGCTGAAGAAGGGGCACCGCCTCGCGCTGGTCCTTGCCGGGACGGACTCCGACTACAACACCGAGACGCCCACGGGCGCGCAGGTGACGGTGGACCTGCGCGGCAGTTCCGTCCGCATCCCCGTGGTCATCGGCGCGGACGAGCCGTCCGCGCTGGTGGGCCCGCCGCAGCCGGAAGCGGTGTGGCGTGGGCCGTCCGAGGTGACGCTGCCCGTCCAGGAGCGCGAGTTCCGCTGACCGCAGGCGGCCCCGC
>NZ_SMKM01000237.1 GCF_004348665.1 Actinomadura sp. GC306
GGCTCACATAATCACGCATAGGGGTCCTCGCGGGCCAGGACCCGGGTCGCGAACTCCTTCAGCGTCTCCAGCGTGCGGCGGTGGGGCACCGGGCCGTAGGACACGCGGGCGACGCCCGCGGCGGCCAGGTCCGCGAGGGGCGAGCCGGGGAAGGCGTTGGCGTTGACCGGCCCCGGCAGCCCCTTGACCAGGGCCGGGACGGCGTCCAGCGGCGCCGTGATCGGGTAGACGCAGTCGGCGCCGGCCTCCAGGTAGCGGCGGCCCCGCGCGATCGCGGCGTCCAGCGGGTCCGGGGCCCCGTTGATGAACGTGTCGACCCGCGCGTTGATCACCAGGGCGTCGCCCGCGGCCTCCCGGACCGCGGCGAGGAACTCGGCCTGCGCCTCCGGCTCGGCGAGCTCCCCGGCGTAGGTGTCCTCCAGGTTGCAGCCCGCGGCGCCGATGCCGAGGAGTCGTTCGACCAGCTCGGCGGGCTGCAGCCCGTAGCCCGCCTCGGCGTCCACGGTCACCGGGACGGACGCGGCGCGGATGACGCGGCCGGCCGCGGCGAACATCTCCTCGGCGGGCGCGCCCTCCCCGTCCGGGTAGCCGAGCATGGCGGAGACGGCGGCGGAAGCGGTGGCGAGCGCGGGGAAGCCGGCCTCCTGGACGGTGCGGGCGCTCGCGGCGTCCCACACGTTCGGCAGCAGCAGCGGATCGCCGGGACGGTGCAGCTCACGGAGGCGGCGGGCGTTCTCGGTCATCAGGGTCTCCTTCCCCGTCTCCGGCACGACGCGGCCGGCTCCCGGATTGTGACACCCGTTCCGGCCGGCGGCGGCCTGGGTTAGCGTCAGGTGATCAAGTACCGAAGAGGGAGGGCGCATGCTGCCGTGGTCCGCCGAGTTCGCCGGGCGCCTGGAAGAGCACGTGATCAGCAGCGAGCTGCTGCGCGACAACCCGCTGAAGGATCCGCACGAGCGTCCCGTCCTGGTGTACATCCCGCCCGGTTACGACGACGAGCCGGAACGCCGCTACCCCAGCGTCTACGTCATCACCGGGTTCACCGGGCACGTCGGCATCTGGCGCAACCGCACCCCCTACCGGCAGCCCTTCCCCGAGACGGCCGACGCCGTGTTCGCGTCCGGGGAGGCCCCGCCCGCGATCGTGGTGTTCGTCGACGCGTGGACGGCGCACGGCGGCAGCCAGTACGTCGACTCACCCGGCACGGGCCGCTACCACTCCTACATCTGCGACGAGGTCGTCCCGTGGGTGGACGGGCGCTACCGCACGCTCGACGCGCCCGAGCACCGGGCCATCAGCGGCAAGTCCAGCGGCGGCTACGGCGCGATGATCACGCCGATGCTGCGTCCCGACCTGTTCGGGGCGCTCGCGACGCACGCGGGCGACGCCCTGTTCGAGTACTGCTACCTGACCGAGTTCCCCAAGTGCGTCCGGCACCTGCGCAAGTACGGCGGCGACATCTGGCGCTGGTGGGACGACTTCAACGGCCGCGTGGCGTTCACCAAACCCGAGGACATGGAGCTGCTCAACATCCTCGGCATGGCGGTCTGCTACTCGGCGCGCGACGACGGCACGCCCGAGCTGCCGTTCGACCCGGTCACCGGCGTGCTCCGGCCGGACGTGTGGAAGCGCTGGCTGGCATGGGACCCGGTGCGGATGGTGCCGGCCCACGCCGAGGCGATGCGCGCGCAGCGGGCGATCTGGATCGACGGCGGGACGCGCGACGAGTGGTACCTGGACGTCGGCGCGCAGGCGTTCCACCGGGCCCTCCTGGACGCGGGCGTGCGCGAGGACGTGATCCACTTCGAGCTGTTCGACGCGGGCCACGGCGGCATCGACTACCGGTACCCGATCGCCCTCGCCTGGCTGTGCCGCATGATCTCCCCCTGACCCGGGAGGGGCGGCGGCGAACGCCCGTCCCGCGACGAGGGTTCCCGACCGAACGGGCCGGGCCGGTGCGACCGGCCCGGCCTTTTCGCGCTGCTCGCCCCCCGCCTTCCGGGTTTTCATTCAACACCCGCGGCGAACTGAAAATCCAATCTGAATAGGAATTATTGACACTTTTCATTAGGAGGAGTGCAATTCGGGGCAGCGCGTCCGGATGGGCATAGTCGTCGTCGTGGCGGCCGACGGCGAACCGCCGACCCCATCGGGGCCGGCCTCGACAACGTCCGGATCGCCGCTGTCCCGACCGCCCCCCGCCCGCGGCCCGTGACGGGGCCCGCTCCCCCGTCACGGGCCGCGTCCCCACCAGGAGGAGACACCATGAGATCACGCAAGACGGTCGCGCTCGGGGCGGCCGCCCTGCTCGTCGCCGCCTTCCTGCCCGGCGCCGCCTCGGCGGCGCCCGCCGCGCCCGCCGCCGCGGCCCTGGCCGCGCCCGACATCCCGATCGCGAACGTCAAGGCGCACCTGACCCAGTTCCAGAACATCGCCAACGCCAACGGCGGCAACCGCGCGCACGGCCGCCCCGGCTACCGCGCGTCCCTCGATTACGTGAAAGCAAGGCTGGACGCCGCCGGCTACCAGACCACCATCCAGTCGTTCACCTACCGCAGCGCCACCGGCTACAACCTGATCGCCGACTGGCCGGGCGGCGACACCGGCAACGTCCTGATGGTCGGCGGCCACCTCGACGGCGTCACCGCGGGCCCCGGCATCAACGACAACGGGTCCGGCTCCGCCGCGATCCTGGAGACCGCCCTCGCCGTCGCCCGCACCGGTTACCAGCCCGACCGGCACCTGCGCTTCGCCTGGTGGGGCGCCGAGGAGCTCGGCCTGATCGGCTCGACGCACTATGTCAACAACCTGCCGTCCGCCGAGCGGTCGCGGATCGGCGGCTACCTCAACTTCGACATGATCGGCTCGCCCAACGCGGGCTACTTCGCCTACGACGGCGACGGGTCCAGCGGCAGCGGCGGCCCCGCCGGCTCCGCCGAGATCGAGCGGGTGCTGCGCAGCCACTTCACCTCGATCAACGTGCCGGTCCAGGACACCGCGTTCGACGGACGCTCCGACTACGGCCCGTTCATCCGCGTCGGCATCCCCGCCGGCGGGCTCTTCACGGGCGCGGAGGGACGCAAGACCACCCAGCAGGCGCAGCTGTGGGGCGGCCAGGCCGGGGTGGCGTTCGACCGCTGCTACCACGCCTCCTGCGACACCCTGACCAACATCAACGACACCGCCCTGGACCGCAACGCCGACGCCATCGCCCACGCCGTGTGGACGCTCGGCGGCGAGGGCGGCACACAGGAACCGCCGGGGGACGTCGTCTACTCCGACGACCTGGAGACCGACACCGGCTGGACGGCGAACCCGGGCGGCACCGACACCGCGACCAGCGGCAGGTGGGAGCGCGGCACCCCGCAGCCGACGAGCTACTCGGGCACCGCCCTCCAGCTCGCCGCGGCGAACGGCGGCGGCGCCCTGACCACCGGCGCCGCCGCGGGCTCCGACGCCGGGGCGAACGACCTCGACGGCGGCACCAGCAGCATCCGGTCGGGCCAGATCGCCCTCCCGGCGGGCACCCGGACCCTGTCGTTCTCCTGGTACCTCGCCCACCTGAACAACAGCTCGTCGGCCGACCACCTGCGGGTGTCGGTCGTGGGGCCGAACGGGTCCACGACCGTCTTGAATCAGCCGGGCGCCGCGAGCAACCGGGCGGGCACCTGGCGGACGCACGAGGCCGACGTCTCCGCGTACGCCGGGCAGACCGTCCGGATCCTCGTGGAGGCCGCCGACGCCGGGACCGCCAGCCTCGTCGAGGCGGGCGTCGACGGCATCGCGTTCAGCACCTGATCAGCGCAGCTCATCGGCCGGTTTCAGTTTTTCAACCGGCACCGTTCAGTCCCGTTGAAAATCCAGTGGCGGCTTGATCCGTTGACACCGTCCGGCCGCCGCGATGCAATTTTGGACAGCCCACCCCACCCCCCAGGGCTGACCGCTGGCGGATGCACGGGACGAATCTCGGCCCGGCCCGTGCATCCGCCACGCACCGGGGACCCCGCCCCCCGCCCGGGCCCTTGTGCCGCGGCTCCGGCCGAGGCGCAAGGGCCCCTTGCGTCGCCCGTGGGGCGAAGGAACGTCGGAGGCGGGGGGCACACTGGAAGCATGTGCCGAAGCATCAAGACGCTCCGTCCGCCGTACTCGGAGGACGTGACCGATGACGACGTGCGGGCGGCGGCGCTGCAGTACGTCCGCAAGATCTCGGGGTTCCGCGCCCCCGCGTCCCACAACGCGGAGGCGTTCGACCGCGCCGTCGAGGAGATCGCGCGCAGCACCGCCGCCCTCCTGGACTCCCTGGAGGTCCGGGGCGGCCGCGCGAGTTAGGCGTTGGCCAGCAGCTCCGCGATCTGCACGGTGTTCAGCGCCGCGCCCTTGCGGAGGTTGTCGCCGGAGCAGAACAGCGCCAGGCCGTTGTCGACGGTCTCGTCGCGGCGGATGCGGCCGACGTAGGTCGGGTCCTGGCCCGCGGCCTCCAGCGGGGTCGGGACGTCCGACAGCGCCACGCCGGGCGCGCCGGCCAGCAGCTCGGCGGCCCGCTCGGGGCTGATCGGGCGCTCGAACCGCGCGTTGATCTGCAGCGAGTGGCCGGTGAACACGGGAACGCGGACGCAGGTGCCCGAGACCTTCAGCCCCGGGATCTCCAGGATCTTGCGGCTCTCGTTGCGGAGCTTCTGCTCCTCGTCGGTCTCGGCGAGGCCGTCGTCCACGATCGCCCCGGCCATCGGCAGGACGTTGAACGCGATCGGCCGCACGTACACCGACGACTCGGGGAACTCCAGCGCGGAGCCCGAGTGGGTGAGCTTGTCGGCGCCCTGCACGACCTTCGACGTCTGCTCGTGCAGCTCGGCGACGCCGGCGAGGCCGCTGCCGGACACGGCCTGGTAGGTGGACACGACCATGGCCGCCAGGCCCGCCTCGTCGTGCAGCGGCCGCAGCACGGGCATGGCCGCCATCGTGGTGCAGTTCGGGTTGGCGATGATGCCCTTGGGGCGGTTCGCGGCGGCGTGCGGGTTGACCTCGGCGACGACGAGCGGCACGTCCGGGTCCAGGCGCCAGCCGGACGAGTTGTCGATCACGACGGCGCCGGCCTCGGCGACCTTCGGGGCCAGTGCCTTCGAGGTGGTCTTGCCCGCGGAGAACAGCGCGACGTCCAGGCCGGAGTAGTCGGCGGCCGCCGCGTCCTCGACGGTGATCTCGGTGCCGTTCCACGGCAGCTTGCGGCCCGCCGACCGGGCCGAGGCGAACAGCCGCAGCTCGTCGACGGGAAAAGCGCGTTCGGCCAGGATTTCGAGCATCTTGGCCCCGACCTGTCCGGTGGCCCCGACGATGCCGACTCTCATGCCGCTCCCTCTGGGTTGATCGCTTGACCTGGCGAGTCTGCCCAGCTCCGTGGCCGGGCGTCCACTGAGTAACCCTACGCGGAGGGGTCCAGTGCCGCTTAACGGAAGGCGTCCAGCCCGGTCACCGCCTTCCCGAGCGTGAGCAGGTGCACCTCCTGCGTCCCCTCGTAGGTCAGGACGCTCTCCAAGTTGTTCATGTGCCGGATGACGGGATATTCGAGGGTGATCCCGTTGGCGCCGAGGACCGTGCGGGCCTGCCGCGCGACGTCGAGGGCGGCGCGGACGTTGGCGAGCTTGCCGAACGAGACCTGCTGCGGGGTGGCGCTCCCCTCGTCCTTGCGGCGCCCGATGTGCAGCGCGACGAGGCCGGCCTGCCCCAGCGCGACCTCCATCCAGGCGAGCTTCTCCTGCGTGAGCTGGAACGACCCGATGGGCCTGCCGAACTGCTCGCGGGTCTTGGCGTACTCGACCGCCGCCTCGTAGCAGGAGCGTCCGGCGCCGACCGCGCCCCACACGATGCCGTAACGGGCCTCCGACAGGCAGCCGAGCGGCCCCCGGAGGCCCTGCGCGCCGGGGAGCATGGCGTCCGCGGGGACGCGCACGTCCTCCAGCACGAGCTCGGACGTGATCGACGCCCGCAGCGACATCTTCCGGTGGATGTCACCGGTCGTGAAGCCGGGCGTGCCCTTCGGGACGAGGAAACCGCGGATGCCGTCGTCGGCCTGCGCCCAGACGACCGCGACGTCGGCCGCCGACCCGTTCGTGATCCACATCTTGGCGCCGTTCAGGACCCAGTCGGCCCCGTCGCGGCGGGCGCGGGTCAGCATGTCGCCGGGGTCGGAGCCGCGGTCGGGCTCGGTCAGCCCGAAGCAGCCGATCAGCTCCCCCGCCGCCATCCCCGGCAGCCACCGCTCCTTCTGCTCCTCCGACCCGTACCGGTGGATCGCCGTCATCGCCAGCGAGCCCTGCACGGACACGCAGCTGCGCAGGCCCGAGTCGGCGGCCTCCAGCTCGCGGCACGCCACCCCGTACGCGACGGCGCTCATCCCCGCGCAGCCGTAGCCCTCCAGGTGCATCCCGAGAAGCCCGAGCTTGCCCAGCTCGGGGGCGATCTCGCGGACGGGGAACGTCCCGTTCTCGAACCATTCCGGCACGTGCGGGACGACCCGTTCCGCCACGAACGTCCGCACGGTGTCGCGGACCATCCGCTCCTCGTCGGTGAGCTGGTCGTCGATCCGCAGCACGTCCATCGGGGCCCTACCCTCCTCGCGCGGAGCTGTTCCGCCCCCGAGCGTACGTCGGGGCCTCCGCCGGGCACGGGCAGGGGTTCGCTCAGGGGCGTATCAGGGCGAATCCGGATGTCAGAGACGCTCCTGGCTGGGCATGATCGAGGCATGGACATGGAGAAGAACACCAACGGAACCGCCCAGAAGCAGCTGCGCCGCACCCACGACGGCCGGATGGTCGCCGGCGTCTGCTCCGGCGCCGGGCACTACCTCGGCATCGACGCCAACATCGTCCGCCTCGGACTCGCCGTCTTCACCCTGTTCGGCGGGGCCGGCATCGCCCTCTACGTGATCGCGTGGCTGCTCATGCCGGAGGAGGGCGCCGCGACGTCGATCGCGGAGGACCTGTTCAAGAAGGCCGGCGACTCCCCGACCGTCCAGGACGCCGTGCAGAAGTCCAAGAACGCCTTCAACAAGGACCGCACGAACGCCTAGGACCACGACCGCCTAGGACGCGGACGCCGAGCTGCCGACGCCGCTGGTCAGGTCGCCGCCCGTGTGGGACGCGGTGACCACCACCGGCCGGCCGGGGGGCCGCCCGTCGATCACGTCGGCGCGTACCCGGTTCCACACGAGCGTCAGGACGGCGGCGGCCGACAGCCCCAGCACGCCGGCGAGGGCGACCACCGTCTCCGGCCCGAGCACCTGCGTCGCCGCGCCGCCGACGAGGATGCCGACGCCCTGGCCGGCGAGGATGCCGGACTGCGCGAGGCCGAACGCCTGCCCCCGTCCCGCCGCCGGTACCGCGGTCACGAACGCGGCGTTCGCCGCGAGCTGGTAGGCGCTGCCGACGCCGGACAGCGCCCACAGCGCGACGACGCCCCACAGCGGCGGATGCGCGCCCGCGCCGATCAGCGGGAGGCAGGCGAGCATCGACATCCACCCCATCGCGCGCAGCCGGTTCGTGGGCCGCACGAACCGGCTGAACAGGAACGCGCCGATGACCATCCCCGTCGGCATCGCCGACAGCAGCAGGCCGACCGTGACCGCGTCCCCGCCGAACGTCGCCGCGTACGGCGCGGCGAGGCCCTCGGGGACCACGTAGAACGCGCACAGCCACGCGAACAGCACCAGCGACCTCAGCACCGGGTCGCCGAACACCAGCCGCGCGCCGTCCCGCGTCCCGCGCCACAGGCCGAGCGAGTCGCCGGCGCTCCGCCGCTTCGGCGCCGGCCGCCGCCGCACCCCGCCGATCAGCATGAGGGCGGACACACCGAACGTCAGCGCGTTCAGGGCCAGGGCCTCGTGCGTCCCGACCACGGCGACGACCGCGCCGCCCGCCAGGAACCCCAGCATCTGCGTGCCCTGGTGGGTGATGTTGTTGATCGCCGTCCCGGCCACGAACCGGTCGCCCTCCAGGATGTCCGGCAGGACGGCGGCGCGCGCCGCGGAGAACGGCGCGCCGAGCAGGACCGTCAGGAACACCAGCGCCGACAGCGCGCCGACCGGCATCGGCACCACCGCCATCACCGCGACCAGCGCCGCCCGCAGCACATCGCTGACGATCATGACGGTGCGGCGCGGGAACAGGTCGGCGAGCCCGGCCAGTACCGGCCCGCCCACGATCGGCGGGATGTACGTCAGCGCGTACACCAGCGCGGTCAGCAGCGGCGACCCCGTGTTGTCGTACACGAGCACGGCCAGCGCCACCTGCGCCAACTGATCACCGACGAACGACAGCGCCTGCGCCAGCCAGAGGGCACGGAACTCACCCACCGCGAACACCTCGCGGTAGGTCGCCTGCTCCTCCGGCGGGCGGCGATGCCGGCCGGTCTGCCTTCCCGCCACGCACGCTCCAGTTCAGCCCGCCCTGTGTTGGGCGACCCCCCTATTAACTCACGCTGCGTGGCAGTCGCGTGACCTACAGTGCGCAATCCCCGGGGTCAGTATCCGAGCTCGTGTAGCCTCCGGTCATCGATCCCGAAATGGTGAGCGATCTCATGAACCACGGTGATCCGCACCTCTTCGACCACGTCGTCCGGGGTGTCACAGATTTCGAGGATCTCTCGCCGGTAGATCGAAATGTGATCGGGCAGGACGCCCGCGTACCAGTCGCCGCGCTCCGTGAGGGGTACGCCCTGGTACAACCCGAGCAGGCCGCGTTCGGGCGCCTCGTCCTCGACGACGATGACGACGTTGCGCATGTGGGCGGTCAACTCGGGTGGGATGGTGTCGAGGGCCTCGCCCACCAGATCCTCGAACTCGTCCCGCGACAACTCGATCACACTGGCCATCCTGCCCGACAGAAGGGGAACACGTGCCAAAGGTCCGCGCCGCGCTGACCAACGCCCTCACGCCCCTGCGCCTCCGCGCCACCCGCGCCCGCGGCGCCCTCCGCGACCGCACCGCCCCCTTGACCCGCCGCGTCCGCCCGGTCGTCACGGGCCGCACGTCCCGCGTCCTCCTCGTGGTCGCCGTCGGCCTCGCCGCGGGCTACGGCGGCCTCCTCCTCGGCGGACGCACCGTCGCCCCGGTCGGCCCCACGGACGTCCAGCTCACCCTCCGCCCGTCCCTGCACGGCGGGACGACCCTCGAACTGCCTCCCCTCGGCTCGCTCCAGCTCGACACCCACTGGGGCCCCGTCTCCCTCCAGGCGAGCCTCACCGACGTCCGCCCGGAGCAGGCCCAGAAACTCATCGAGGACGACGCGGAGGTCGACCGGCTCACCGACCGGATCACCGAGCAGATCCGCGACGGCATCGTCACCGTCCTCGTCCGCGCCGCCCTCGTCGCCCTCCTCGCCGGCTTCCTCACCGGCCTGGTCGTCTTCCGCTCCTGGCGCCGCGCCCTCCTCGGCATGGCCTCCACCGCCGTCGGCCTGTTCGGCGTCACCCTCCTGACCTGGGCGACGTTCAACCCCCACTCGATCGCCGAACCCCGCTACACCGGCCTGCTCGCCAACGCCCCCCAGATCGTCGGCGACGCCCGCAGCATCGTCGAACGCTTCTCCGAATACCGCGCCCAGCTCGCCCGCCTCGTCGGCAACGTCTCCGAGCTCTACACCACCACCTCGACCCTGCCGACCTACGAGCCCGACCCGTCCACCCTCCGCGTCCTGCACGTCTCCGACATCCACCTCAACCCGGCCGCCTGGAACGTCATCAAGTCCGTCACCACCCAGTTCAAGGTCGACCTGATCATCGACACCGGCGACCTCATGGACCACGGCAGCGCCGCCGAGGACCGCTTCGCCGACGACATCGCCGACCTGAAGGTCCCCTACGTCTACGTCCGCGGCAACCACGACTCCGAGGGCACCGAGGAGGCCGTCGCCGCCCAGGAGAACGCCGTCGTCCTCGACAACGAGACCCGCGAGGTCGCGGGCCTGCGCATCTACGGCGTCGGCGACCCCCGCTACACCCCCGACAAGAGCACCCGCGACGACTTCACCGGCGCCGACCAGATCCGCGCCGAGGGCCTCCGCCTCGCCGCCGAACTCCGCGCATCCGGCACCACCCCCGACATCGTCGCCACCCACGACCCCACCGAGGGCGAGGCGTTCTCCGGCATCACCCCCCTCGTCCTCGCCGGCCACGCCCACGCCCGCTCCACCGAACTCCTCCCCACCGGCACCCGCGTGTTCGTCCAGGGCTCCACCGGCGGCGCCGGCCTCCGCGGCCTCGAACACGAAGAACCGACCCCGATCGAACTCTCCGTCCTCTACTTCAGCCGCGCCACCAACCGCCTCCAGGGCTGGGACGACCTCCGCCTGGGCGGCCTCGGCCTCACCTCGGCCCAGATCGAACGCCACCTGGAACCCGACCCGGACCGCACCATCGACCCC
>NZ_SMKM01000238.1 GCF_004348665.1 Actinomadura sp. GC306
GCTCTCGTTCATGATCCGGCGAACGTTTCACCAGATCGCACCGCCCACCCCGCACGAAACGCAACCCCCGCGACCCGCACCTACCGCAGCGGCCACACCGCCCACCGGGCATGGGCGAACCCGTCGGCGATCACTTTCGGTGACGAATGACCTACTCTGAGCTGGAAGACGGTCACTCCGAGTGGAGGCCGTCCGGGATTCGGGGGCTCGGCTGTGACGACGAAATGGCGGGAACTCGGCCGCCGTGCGTGGACGCGCGCGACGTCCACGACGCGGGGACGAGCGACCTTCGTCACCGTGGCGGCGGCCGCGGTCGTCCTGTTCCTGCTGGTCTCCCTGCTTCTGCTGCTCGGGCGGGACTGGACGGAGAACCGGGTCCGGGCGACCTCGGAGCGGACCGTCGAACGCGTCATCTACGACTTCACCCCGGCCGACCGCGAACAGGTCTTCGTCCCCAGGGAGGACGAGACCGCGCTGATCCAGGTCGTGAACCAGGACGGCGAGGTCGTGGCCGCCGCGCCGCGGCTCCGCGGCCGCCCGGCGCTGGCCGGCGCGGACGTGACGCGGGCCAGGCTGCTCATCGACGGCCATTACTGCCCCGCCCACCTGAACGACTGCGTCTGGGTCTTCGGCCTGCGGGTGCGGAACTCGCCCTGGGGCGAGGGAGTGATGGTCATGGCGGCGACACCGCTGCCGGGCGCGGCGACCATGTGGGCGCTGCTGGCCTCCATCGCGCTGGTGACGCTGGCGCTGCTCGCCCTGATCGCCTGGTGGACGTGGCACACGATCGGCCGCGTGTTCGTCCCGGTCGACCAGATCCGCACGCAGATGGCGGACTTCGTCGCGCACGGCATCGGCCACCGCGTGCCCGTCCCCGCGGAGGCGAGCGGCCCGGTCCGGTCCCTCACCGAGGCCGTCAACGCCACGCTCGACCAGCTGGAGGACGCGAGGGTCCGGGAGCGGCGCTTCGTCTCCGACGCCTCGCACGACCTGCGCAACCCGATCGCCGGCCTGCAGATGCAGCTGGAGCTCGCGCTCGACGAGCCGGACGGCGCCGGCTGGAGGCCGATGGTCGACTCGGCCCTGCGCGACGCGCGGCGCCTGGACGACATCGTCAACGACCTGCTGGAGCTGTCCAGGCTCGACTCCCGCGCCCCCGCCGCGGTGGAGACGGTCGACCTCGCCGAGATCGCCCGCCGGGAGATCGGGCGCCGGTCGCCCCGCGTCCCGATCGAGGCCCGGCTGGAGCCCGGCGTCACCGTCCGGGCGAACCCCGTGCGGCTGACCCGGGTGCTGAACAACCTGCTGAACAACGCGAAACGGCATGCGGAGTCGCGCGTCGAGGTGACCGTCGCGCGCAGCGGCGCCGACGCCGTCCTCGAAGTGCTGGACGACGGCGCCGGCGTCCCGGAGGAATCGCGGGAACGGGTTTTCGAGCGGTTCTCCCGCCTGCCTGACTCCCGGGCCCGCGACCCGCAGGGCACCGGGCTCGGCCTGCCCATCGCCCGCGAGATCGCCGAGATCTACGGCGGCTCCCTCCGCATCGCCGACAGCCCCCGCGGCGCCCGCTTCGTCCTGCGCCTCCCCCTGGCCGACAAGGGCACGGCCACGTGAAACGGTGCCGTGCCGCTGCGCGTCAGGATGCGGGAGCGCGGATCACCCTGATGACGCAGCTCAGGTCCTCGGCACCGTGCCCCGCGTCGACGGCCCGCCAGAACAGGTCCCGGAGCGCCCGCGGCCCCGCGGTGTCGATGCCCGCCTCGCGGGCGGCCTCCACGACGTGGTCGGCACCGACCGCCTGCATGCGGAGGCTGTTGTCGTCGCCCGGATGGACGTCCGCGTCGATCGCCTCGGCCATCTCCTTCAGGAAGCCCATGGGTCCGTCCCCGGCGAGTTCGCGCACGGTCGTGGCGGCGAACGGGAGGAACCGCCGGGCGGAGACCCCCGCCGACCCCACCAGCGCGACGGCGTGCATGTAGGCGGTCAGCGTGGACCAGAACAGGTAGAGCTGCGCCTGGTAGTACAGCATCGACAGGCCCGGGTCGGTACCGACGAACGTGACGTCCCCCAGCACCTCCAGGGTCTTCCGGTGCCGCTCGACGAGCTCTTCGGGGCCGCTGTAGAAAACGTACGCTCCCGGCTGCCCGATGCCCGGCGGAGGCACCATCACGCCACCGGTCACCAGGGTTCCGCCCTTCCCCGACATCCACTCCCCCGCGCGGCGCAGCTCGTCCGGGCTGCCGGAGCTGAGGTTGACGATGACGCGGCCCGCCAGGTCCGCGCCGGCGAGCGAGTCGTACATGGCCCGGTAGTCGGTCTGGCTGACGACGACCAGTTCGGACGCGGCGACCGCGGCGGCGGCCGTGGGGGCGAGGGCCGCCCCCTCCGCGACGAGCGGAGCCGCCTTGGCCGCCGTGCGGTTCCACACCGTCGTGGGGTGGCCGCCGGCGAGGAAGGTCCTGGCCATCGTCGTGCCCATGGGCCCCAGGCCGATGATCGTCACCAATGTGTTCATGATGTTCTCCCGTCCTTGGTCGCCTCCACCCTCGTCCGGGCCGCTACGGATCGGCCGCGGGTCCGTCCGTAGCGGCGGTTACGCTGGCGTGGTGCGCTTCGGGGTGCTGGGCCCGCTCGCGGTGTGGACGGATGACGGAACGCCCGTGCACGTCCCCGAGGCGAAGGTCCGGACGCTGCTGGCCGTGCTGCTGACCGGCCCCGGGCGTCCCGTCTCGTCCGACCGGCTCACCGACGCCCTCTGGGGCGACGACCCGCCGCGCAACCCGAGGGGGACGCTCCAGGCCCGCGTCTCCCAGCTCCGCGGGATCCTGGACGCGGCGGAACCCGGCGGCCGGGACCTGATCGCGTTCCGGCCGGCCGGCTACGTCCTCGGCACGCCCCCGGAGACGGTGGACGCCGGACGCTTCACGGCGCTGCTCCGCCTGGCCCAGGGCACCGCCGACCCCCTCGCGAGGGCACGGCTCCTCGGGGACGCGCTCGCCCTCTGGCGCGGCCCCGCCTACGCGGGCTTCGCCGACGCCGAGTTCGCCCGCGCCCCGGCCACGACCCTTGAGGAGGACCGTCTCACCGCCGTGGAGGAGCACGCGGAGGCACGCCTCGACCTGGGCGAGCACGCGGCCGTCGCCGCCGAGCTGGCCGCCGCGGTGGCGCGGCACCCGCTGCGGGAGCGGCTCCGCGCCGCGCACCTGCGCGCCCTCTACCGCGCCGGACGCCAGAACGAGGCCCTCGCCGGCTACCACGACCTGCGGGAACGGCTCGCCGGTGAACTGGGCGTCGACCCGAGCCCGGAGCTCGCCGCGCTCTACCACTCGATGCTCCAACAGGACCCGTCGCTCGACCGGGACCCGCCTGCCGCTCCGCCGCTGCCCGTCCCCCTGGACGAGCTGGTCGGGCGGGAGAGCGAGATCGGCGCCGCCCGCGCGCTGCTGGCGGCGCACCGCCTGGTGACGTTCACCGGAACCGGCGGCGTCGGCAAGACCCGGCTGGCGCTGGAGACCGCCGCACGCTCCGCGGCCGACCATCCCGGCGGCGTGTGGGCGGTCGAACTCGCCGCGGTGCGGCCCGCGACGGCGGACGAACTGGCCGGGCACGCCGCGCGCGTCCTCGGGCTGCGCGACGAGTCCGCGGCGCGGCCGGTGGAGCGGCTCGGGGCCGCGCTGCGCGGGCGGCGGGCGCTGCTCGTCCTCGACAACTGCGAGCACGTCGCCGAACCCGCCGCCGAGCTGGCGGAGCGGCTGCTCGGCGACGCGCCCGGCCTGCGGATCCTCGCGACCTCGCGGGAGCCGCTGGGCGTGCCCGCCGAACGGCTGCTGGTCGTCCCGCCGCTGGACCTGCCGGGCCGGGAGGCCGCGCCGGCGGAGCTGCGGCGGTCCGGTGCGGTGCGGCTGTTCGCCGCTCGGGCGGCGGCGGCCTCGCCCGGGTTCGCGCTGGACGAGGACACCGCCCCCTGGGCCGCCGCGATCTGCCGGCGGCTGGACGGCGTCCCGCTCGCGCTGGAGCTCGCGGCGACCCGGGTCCGCGCGCTCGGGGTGCGGGAGCTCGCGGCCCGGCTGGACGACCGGTTCCGGGTCCTCGCCGGCGGCCGGCGCGGCGGCCCCGCCCGGCAGCGGACGCTCCGCGCGGTGATCGACTGGAGCTGGGAGCTGCTGACCGGCCCGGAGCGGACGGCGCTGCGCCGCCTCGCCGTCCACGCGGGCGGCTGCACCCTCGGCGCCGCCGAGGAGGTCGGCGGCACCCGCGTGGACGTGCTCGCGAGCCTTGTCGACCGCTCCCTCGTCGTCCGGACCGGGGACGGCCGCTACCGGCTGCTGGAGTCGATCGCCGCGTACGGCCTGGAACGCCTCCGGGAGGCCGGAGAGGAGGACGAGTTCCGCCGCCGCCACGCCCGCCACTACACGGGCCTGGCCGAGCGGGCGGCGGAGCGGCTGCGCGGCCCGGAGCAGCGGGAGTGGCTCGACCGGCTCGACCGGGAGGCCGCCAACCTCGCGGCCGCCCTCGGCCGGGGCGACGCCGTCCGGCTGGTGAACGCCCTGGGCTGGTACTGGTACCTGCGCGGACGGTTCGACGAGGCCCTGCGCGCCTGCACGACCGCGCTGGCGGCACCGGACGACGCGCCCTCGCCGGCCCGCCTCGAAGCGGGGGTCTGGCTGGCGGCCTTCACCATGCTGGCCGGTGCCGGCACCGACTCGGAGGAGCTGCGCCGGGACGCCCTGGACCACCCCCGCGACCCGTTCGCCCAGGCGAAGGCCGAATGGCTGCTCAGCCACGTCCACTGGGCGTACGGCGACCTCGCCGCGAACGAGGCCCGCACCCGCCGCGCGCTCGCGGTGTTCCGCGCACGCGGCGACCGCTGGTTCACCGCCGCCGCGCTCGCCGCCCGCGCCAGGTTCGCGATGGGCCGCGGCGACCTCGCCGCGATGGCGCGGGACGCCGCCGAAAGCCGCGCGGTCTTCGACGACCTCGGGGACCCCTGGGGACGGCTGGAGGCCGCCGACGCGCTCGCCCGGCACGCCGAGATCACCGGCGACCACGACGGGGCCGCGGCGATCCTCCGCGACGCCCTGCGCGTCGCCGAAGAGCTGGGGATGTGGCCCGAGGCGTCGTTCCGGCTCTCCGGCCTCGGCCGCGTCGCGCTGCTCAAGGGCGACCTCGATTCGGCCCGGGACCTGCACGAGCGGGCTTTGGAACTGGCCGTCCGGCACGCCGCGCGGTCGGCGGAGGAGTTCGCCGAGACGGGGCTCGGCCTCGTCGCCAGGGCGCGCGGCGACCTCGCCGCGGCCGAGAGCCACCTGCGCGCCCGGCTCGGCTGGCTGCACGGCATCGGCGGGACGGCCGGCATCGCGTTCCTGCAGGCCCAGCTCGGCTACATCGCCGAGGAGCGCGGCGACGCCGCCGCCGCGCTGGCCCGGCACGCCGAGGGCCTCGCCGCCGCCCGCGCCGTCGGCGACCCGCGCGGCATCGCGCTCGCGCTGGAGGGGCTCGCGGGTGCGCGCGCCCTCGCCGGTGAGCAGGCGGCGGCCTCCGGGGGCCCGGCCGCGGCCGCCCCGCTGCTGGACGAGGCCGGGGCGCTGCTCGCCGAGGCCGCCGAGCTCCGCGCATCGGCCGGCGGCGCGCTGCCCGCCGCCGAACGCCGCGACGTCGACCGCGCCCTCGCCCGGATCGCCCGCGGGGGCCGGTGACGCCTGCTCGGCCGCCGCCAGGGAGGATTCAGGCGGTATCTGCTGTTATCTACCGCAGTGGTCGCGGCGCGGGAGAGGACGACATGACCGAGGATCTCGGATACGGGTGGCAGGGCGACATGATCGCCCTGCCCGCCTATCTGAAGCGGATCGGGTACGACGGTGACCTGGCCCCGACGGCCGGGACACTGCGCGCGCTGCACCGCGCCCACGTCATGTCCATCCCGTTCGAGAACCTGGAGATCATGGTCGGTCGGCCGGTCGAGCTGTCCCTGGAGGCCGTCCAGGCGAAGCTCGTCGACCGGCCGCGCGGCGGCTACTGCTTCGAGCACAACCGGCTGTTCGCGGGCGTCCTGGAGCGGCTCGGCTACGAGATCACCGCGCTGGCCTCGCGGGTGATGATGGGCGGGCAGGTCCTGCGGCCGTGCTCGCACGTGCTGCTCCACGTCCGCCCACCGGAGCCGCCGCGCGACGAGCCCGGCTGGCTGTGCGACGTGGGGTTCGGCGGCGGGCCGCTGGAGCCGCTGCGCTTCCGGGAAGGCGAGGACGCAGAGCAGGACGGCTGGGGGTTCCGGCTCCGGAAGGAGAAGGGCACCCCGACCACCTGGGGCGAGGGAGCCGCCCAGTGGGCCCTCTACCAGCGGCTCCCCACGGGCTGGGTCCGGCGCCAGACGTTCGCGCTGAACGAGACGTTCCGCATCGACTTCGACGTGCTCAACCACTACGTCTCGTCCAACCCGCGCTCGCCGTTCACGATGCGGCCGTTCCTCCAGCGGTTCCTGCCCGGCGTCCACCACGTCCTGGACGGGACGACCCTGACCACCACCCTCCCGGACGGCACCGTGGAGACCCGCGCGCTCGCCCCCGAGGAACTGCCCGAGGTGCTGGCCGGCCTGTTCGACATCGTGCTGGAGGCCGGCGACGTCCCCCGCCTCATCGAGTTCCTCCGCCGCTGAGCGCGGTTGAAGCCCTCCCTCGGGGTATTGCGGGCGGAGACCGAAAGGAGGGGTGATGAGCGAACAGAAGCGTGACGAGGACAAGCCGCTCGCCGACCGCCGCGCGGAGGCGGGCGCTCCCCAGGAGACCGACCAGGACTTCGCGGGCGAGCACACGCCCGGCCCCACGGACCCGCCGATCGCCGAGGCCGAGACCCCCGGCGGCGAGGACGACGGCTACAGCCCCCAGACCGAGGTTCCCTGACCGGGCCCCCGACGCGGAAGGGCCGCCCCGAGACCGGGGCGGCCCTTCCGCGTCTCCCCTGTCAGGAGGGGTACGGCGACTGCTGGTCGGGCGGGACACCGCCGCCCTCGCCGCCGCCCTTGTCGCCCTTGTCGGTGCCCTGCGCGCGGCCCTTCGACCCCGTCGACTTCGGATCCGCCGCCTCCGGTGGCGGCTCGTTCGTCACCTGCGTGGTCTCGGACCGCCGCATCTCGGGCTGCTGCGGATTCGGCATGATGTCGCCTCCTAAGCGCTCGACGGATCGGGACGCAGCGGGTCGTGCCCCACGGTCATGAGCGCGTGCCGCCACGCCTCGTCCTGTTCCGCGTCCGGTGGACGGTTCTCCAGCCGGTCCTCCACGAAGTCCACGACCTCCTGCATCACCTCGGCGTCGCCGGCGGTCAGGTCGACCTTCCGCTTGCGCAGCACGTCGACGACGCGGGCCCCGAGTTCGGAGACGCCCGGACCCGGGCCCGAGGGGAAGGCGTCCTCTCCGGAGGCGTCGGTGAGCAGCCAGACCCGCAGCTCGTCGGAGGTCATGTTGACGAGCCGGTGGAAGTCCTCCCAGGCCAGCTCCGCCTCCGCCGGAATGCGTTGATTCATCGGTAACTCCCTGTCGGCTTCCCCGACCGCCCTACCCGGCACCCGCGCGCCCATTCACCTCGCCGCCCGGCGACCGCTCGGCCGCAACCGGGGTTCGGGCTTGTGACAAACTCCTGCGGGCAGGACACCCGCAAGGGGCAGCGAGCAGAGGGAGCGCAATGGAACTCGTCCACTCCGGCAAGGTCAGGGACGTCTATGCGGACGGGGACGACCTGATCCTCGTCGCGTCCGACCGGGTCAGCGTGTACGACGTCGTCCTGCCGACGCTCGTCCCCGACAAGGGGAAGATCCTCACGCAGCTGTCCCTGTGGTGGTTCGAGCAGCTCGCCGACATCGTCCCGAACCACGTCCTGTCGGCCACGGACGTGCCGGAGGAGCTGGCCGGACGGGCCGTCCGCTGCCGCCGCCTCACCATGCTCCCCGTGGAGTGGATCGCCCGCGGCTACCTCGCCGGCCTCGGGCTGAAGGAGTACGAGAAGGACGGCACCGTCTCCGGCGTCCCGCTGCCGGACGGGCTGGTCGAGGCGTCCCGGCTGCCCGAGCCGATCTTCACCCCCACCACGAAGGCCACCGAGGGCCACGACGAGTTCATCACCTACGCCGACGTCGTGCGCGAGATCGGCGACGACACCGCCGCTCACCTCAAGGACGTCACGCTGGAGATCTACCGGCGCGGCGCGGCCATCGCCGCCGAGCGGGGCATCATCATCGCCGACACGAAACTGGAGTTCGGCCGCGCCGCCGACGGCACCCTCACCCTCGGCGACGAGGTCCTGACGTCCGACTCCTCCCGTTTCTGGCCCGCCGACCAGTGGGAGCCGGGCCGCCCGCAGCACGCGCTGGACAAGCAGTTCGTCCGCGACTGGAGCAGCACCCTCGACTGGGACCGCACCCCGCCCGGCCCCGAGATCCCCCAGGACGTCGTGGACGCCACCCGCGCCCGCTACATCGAGGTCTACGAACGCCTCACCGGCCGCACCTGGACGTCCTAGAAGGCCGTCCGGTCCCCGCTCGCGACGATGTCGCGGCCGAGCGGCGCCAGCGACACCGGGATCAGCTTGAAGTTGGCGATCCCGAACGGGATGCCGATGACCGTGATGCACAGCAGGACGCCGGTGGCGAGGTGCCCGAGGGCGAGCCACCACCCCGCGACGATGATCCAGATGACGTTGCCCACCAGCGAGCCCGCGCCGGCGTCCCGCCGCGGGACCGTGGTGCGGCCGAACGGCCACAGCGCGAACCCCGCGATGCGGAACGACGCGATGCCGAACGGGATCGTGATGATCAGGACGCAGCAGATGATCCCGGCCAGCACGTAACTCAGCGCCAGCCAGAACCCCGCCAGCACCAGCCACAGAATGTTCAGCAACGTCCGCACCACGGCCTCCAGCCCCAGAGATCACTTAGATCCTAAGGTGCCGTACCCGGCGGGCGTCAGAACTCCCCGGCGAGGTCCGCGAGCAGAGCGCGCTTGGACTTCGCCCCCACGATCTGCCGGACGACCTCACCCTCCCGGTACAGGTTCATCGTCGGGAAGCCCATGACGCCGTACCGCGCCACGACCTCCGGGTGGTCGTCGCCGTTGAGCTTGGCGACCGCGAGCCGGTCGCCGTACTCCGCCTCGATCTGCTCAAGGATCGGCGCGATCATCCGGCAGGGGGGACACCAATCCGCCCAGAACTCGACCAGGACGGGCCTTTCCGCGCGGAGCACCAGCTCGTCGAAGTTCTCCGCCGTCAGTGTGATCATCCGTTCCCTCCGGGGTCGGCGCGCAGCCCGGGCAGGCGTCCGGCCCGGTCGCGCGCGCCAGCTGGCCGGCCACGCCCGCGCGGCGGCGGATCAGGACCCGTATCTCGGCGTCGATCTCGGCGAGCTTGCGCCGGTAGACGGCGACCGACTCGGGACACGCGGCGCCGTCCGGGTGCCCGGCCCGCAGGCAGTCCACGAAGGGACGCGTGTCGTCCAGCGTGAACCCCGCCGCCGCCAGCGACCGGATCTCCAGGACGAGCCGCAGGTCGGACTCCTCGTACTGCCGGTACCCGTTGGCCGCGCGCCGCGCCGGCAGCAGCCCCTGCTGCTCGTAGTACCGCAGCGTCCGGGTGCTCACCCCGGCGCGCGCCGCCAGTTCCCCGATCCGCATCCGGCCTCCTTCGTCCGTGGCCGCTACGACGCTAACCCTTGACCCCCGCGTCAAGGTCAACAGCGGGGTTCCGACTGGATAGTCCGGGGGAGGAAGCGGGAGGACGCGGTATCGAGCGGGGGGTGGCGGGATGACCGACCAGAAGGCGTGGCCGCGGCTGCGCGTCGCGGACTGGACCGACACACGCGACACCCTGCACATGTGGACGCAGATCGTCGGCAAGATCCGGCTGGCGCACGCGCCCCTGCTCAACCACTGGTGGCAGGTCACGCTGTACATAAGCCCGCGCGGGTTCACCACGTCCGCCATCCCGTACGGCTCCGGGGCCTTCGACATCGAGTTCGACTTCGTCGACCACGTCCTGCGCATCCGCGGCAGCGACGGCGCGTCCCGCCAGGTGAAGCTGGAACCGATATCCGTGGCCGACTTCTACGCGCAGACCATGGGCGCCCTGGACGACCTTGGAATCTCGGCCCGGTTCCAGACCCGACCCAACGAGGTCGACCCGTCCATCCCGTTCGCCGAGGACCACCAGCACAACACCTACGACGCCGAGGCCGCCCACCTGTTCTGGCGCCAGCTCCTCCAGGCGAATCGCGTCATGGGCGAGTTCCGCGCCCGCTTCGTCGGCAAGTGCAGCCCGGTCCACCTGTTCTGGGGCGCCCTCGACCTGGCCTGCACGCGCTTCTCCGGCCGCTCCGCCCCGCCCCACCCCGGCGG
>NZ_SMKM01000239.1 GCF_004348665.1 Actinomadura sp. GC306
GACGACTACTGGGCGACGATCACCTTCGACAAGCCCAGGTTCCCGTGGCAGCACGACCACGACGACGAGCGCCCCGACGCCGGCCTCGCCGCCGACCCGCTGAACGCACAGGCCGCCGCCGACCAGCCGCCGCCCGAGCAGCCCGGCCTGACCCAGCCGAGCCTGACCCAGCCCGTCCCGTCGGGCGTCGACGCCGCCGGGCTCACCGGCATGGGCGCGCAGGGCGGCGGAACCGGCCCCCAGCAGATGCCCGCGCCGGGCGGTTTCCCGGGCGGCTCCCCGTTCGCCGGGCACGACCCCGGCTCGACGGCGCTCGACCCGATCCCCGCCGACCTCGCCGGGCCCGGCACGTCCGGCGGTCCGGGCATGCACGGCGGGCAGCCGCCCTACGGCGGCCCCGGCGCCCCCGACCAGCAGGTCTACGGCGGCCAGGAGCCCCAGCCCGCGTACGGCGCGGCCGACTACGGGCCCGGTGACCCGTCCTACGGCGGCCAGGACCAGTACGGCCACGGGCAGGACCAGGGGTACCCCGAGCAGGCCCCGTACGGCTCCCCCGAGCCGTCCTACGGCGAGTACGGCTCCGACCCGCTGGGCGGCCGGCCGGGCGGCTACGACATGCCGGCCGACCCGGGCCCGCGCGGCGGCGACCCCCGCTCGTGCGACCCGCTCAGCACCGGCTCGTTCGGGACGACCGGCGGCTCCGGCGGCACCGGGAACACCGGCCCGTGGGCGTCCGGCGGGCCCTCCGGCGGGCAGGGCGGCGGCTACGACCCGGCGCTCGGCTCCGGCGCCCAGCCCGGGTACGGGCAGGGCCAGCAGAGCGACGGCTACCCGACGGCGCCCGCCTACGGCGACTCCCCGCGCTACGACGACCCGCTCAGCGGCGGCGGCCGTGAGTCCTTCGGCGGGTTCGGCGGCGAGGGCGGTTCCGGCGGCTCCGGCGTCTACGGCGACTTCAGCGGCAGCAGCTACAACGGCGGCGCCGACCCGCTCGCCGCGCCGCACGACCCGAACGCCCAGGGCGGCTACCAGGACCCGAACGCCACCCAGGCGTACGGCGGGGGCGGCGGCTACTACGGCGGCTCGCAGCAGCAGGGCGGGTACCCGCAGGGCGGCCAGCCGAACGACAACGCCCCGTACGGCTCCCGCCAGCCGGCCGACGACTGGGAGAACTACCGCCGCTAGGCATCCGGAGTGGCCGCATCCGGCCATCCGACCGCGAAAGAGGGCCGCCGACTCCCGGCGGCCCTCTTTCGCGTCCGCGCCCCTTCGAACCCCCGGCGGGACGGCGCGCACCGGCCTTCTCGCAGATGGCCTCGCTAAAGCGGCTCTAATCCTGGTTATATACGTTGAGTGACTTCAAAGCCACTCAACGTATCCACTCTGCAGCGGGACGTCCTCGCGTCGTTCGTCGTGTTCCTCGTCGCGATCCCGCTGTCGCTCGGCATCGCGGTCGCCTCGGGCGCGCCCGTCGCGGCCGGGCTGATCGCCGCCGTCGTGGGCGGCGTCGTCGCGGGCCTGATCGGCGGGTCGCCGCTGCAGGTGAGCGGCCCCGCGGCCGGGCTCACCGTGATCGTCGCCGAGCTGGTGCAGACCTACGGCTGGCGCGCCACCTGCACCATCACCCTCCTCGGCGGGCTGCTGCAGATCGCCCTCGGCGCCAGCAAGGTCGCCCGGACCGCTCTCGCCGTCTCCCCCGCCGTCGTGCACGGGATGCTCGCGGGCGTCGGCGTCGTCCTCGTCCTGGCGCAGGTCCACGTCCTGCTCGGCGGCAGCCCGCAGCAGTCGGCGCTGGCCAACCTGAGCGAGCTCCCCGGCCAGTTGGCCTCCCCGCACACCCATCCGGCCCTGCTCGGCGCGCTCACCGTCCTGGTGCTGCTGCTCTGGTCGCGGCTGCCGAAGACCGGCCCGCTGCGGCTGGTCCCCGGCCCCCTCCCCGCGATCGCCCTCGCCACCCTGACCGCCTGGTCGCTCGGCTGGGACGCCCGGCGCGTCGAGCTCCCCGACTCCCTGTTCGGGGGCTGGGACGCTCCCGTCCTGCCGGAGGGCCCGCCGGCGGGCATCGCCGGCGCCGTCGTCTCCATCGCGCTCGTCGCGGCCGTCGAGTCGCTGCTGTGCAGCGTCGCCGTCGACCGGCGGCGGCCCGCCGGGGTGCCGCGCGCCGACCTCGACCGCGACCTCCTCGGGCAGGGCGCGGGCAACGCGGTGTCGGGGTTCCTCGGCGGGCTGCCGATCGCGGGCGTGATCGTCCGCAGCACCGCGAACATGGAGGCCGGCGCCCGGTCCCGGACGTCGACCGTCCTGCACGGCGTGTGGGTGCTGGTCCTCGCCCTCTCGTGCGGCCCGGCCATCGAGCAGGTGCCGCTCCCGGCGCTCGCGGCGCTGCTGGTGGTGCTGGGCGTCCGGCTCATCGACATCGCCCGCATCCGCGACCTGCGCCACCACCGCGAGGCGCCCGCCTACTTCACCACCCTGGTCGGCGTCGTCGTCCTCGGGCTCGGTGAGGGCGTCCTGGCGGGGATCGCGGTCATGGGGGTGCTGGCGCTGCGGCGGCTGACCCGGCTGTCGGTCCGCGCGGAGCACCTCGTCCCCGAACCCGAGGACGGCCCGGTCCCGATCCGCACCCACGTGGTCGTGGAGGGCACGCTGACCTTCCTCGGCGTCCCCAAGGTGACGCGCTTCCTGCAGGACGTTCCGCAGGGCGCCAGCGTCGATCTCGACCTGAACGTCGACTTCATGGACCACGCCGCGTTCGACGCCATCCACCAGTGGCGGCTCGCCCACGAACGCCAAGGGGGGAGGGTCGACATCGACGAGGTCCACGAGGCTTGGTATGAAAGAGCTGTGACAGGTGACATGTCCTCGCCGCGCAAATCGCCCCCTTCTGCCCGCTGGTGGGCACCGTGGGCAAATCGTCGACGGCGTTCCGAGGAGGAACTCGACGCGCCCGAGGTGTCCCCCGCGGCCGTGCTGCTGGACGGCGTCCGCGAGTACCACGGCCGCACCGCCCGGCTGGTCCGGCCGATCATGGCCGAGCTGGCGATGGAGCAGAAGCCCCAGCATCTGTTCATCACCTGCGTGGACTCGCGCATCGTCCCGAACATCATCACCGCCAGCGGACCCGGTGACCTGTTCATCAACAGGAACGTGGGCGCGCTCATCCCGCGGTACGGCTCCCGCACCCGCGACGACTCCGTGGCGGCGACCGTCGAGTACGCGACGAACGTCCTCGACATCCGGACGATCACCGTCTGCGGCCACTCCAACTGCGGTGCGATGGCCGCGCTCCTCGCCGGCGGCGCCGAGGTCGAGCACCTCACCGGGCTGTCGCGGTGGCTCAAGCACGGCAACCACAGCCTCGCCCGCTTCCTCGCCACCGACCCGGCCGGCGCGGACGAGCCGCCCCTCACCCGGCTCTGCAAGATCAACGTGATGCAGCAGCTCGACAACCTGCTCACCTACCCGTGGCTGCGCGCGCGCGTCGAGTCCGGCGAGATCGAGCTCGTCGGCCTCTACCTCGACCTGCAGTCCGCGAACGTCGAGATCCTCGACCGGGCCACGGGCGCCTTCATGCCCGTCCCGGACGACGCCCCGCAGGCCCGCACCGTGACCTGACGCGCAAGCGCGGGCCGTCCCCCCGCAAGGACGGCCCGCGCGCCGGTGTGCCCTCAGGCCGGGTCCGCGATCAGCGGCTCACGAGATCGTCGTGGCGCGTGTAGTCCCGCACGTACATCCCCGTCACCCGCCGCGCCCGCCGCGCCCGCCGGTCGCACGCGGGCAGGAACAGCGAGTCGTACCGGCTGGCGCGCGAGAAGTCCCACAGGTAGACCAGGCCGGCCAGTCCGCCCGCGAGGACGAGGGCCACGAACATGATGATGAACATCGAGGCTCCTTTCCACGGGGCCCAGCACCTCGGCCCCGCCGCCGTCACCGATCAAGGCGATCAGCTCTCACCGTTGACGGTAAGCGCCCCGTTTCGACCTCACTGTGTCGTATGACCCGAACCCTGTGAGTTGCACGCCCCTCCCCCAACCACGGGGAGAGCCAGACGGCATGGGGGCGGACGAGTCGGCCTGTAAGCCGGGTTTTGTGCCTGCCGGCCCTTGCGGGACGGCGGGTGACGGCCATCCATCTCGGGCCGCCGTTGCCGGCGGCCTCCAGCGGTCTACCCGCAGGCTCGGGCGGGCCGCCCTCGGACACCTGCGCGGGGCCTCTTGCGGGGCCCCTTCTTGACCTTGCTCCGGGTGGGGTTTACCGAGCCGCCCACGTCACCGTGGGCGCTGGTGAGCTCTTACCTCACCGTTTCACCCTTACCACCGGCGGACCGGTGGCGGTCTGCTTTCTGTGGCACTTTCCCGCGGGTCACCCCGGGTCGGCGTTACCGACCACCCTGCCCTGTGGAGCCCGGACTTTCCTCGACGGGGATCGCTCCCCGACGCGGCCGTCCGGCCGGCTCGTCCGCCGCCTCCAAGGCTAGCGGGTGCGCGAGGCGCTCACGCACCCGCCATGGACCTCACGGGAGGGTCGTGAGGGCCTCGTCCAGGCGGGATTGGGGGAGGGGGTGGTCTTTCATCTCGCCGGACAGGTAGCGGTCGTAGGCGGCCATGTCCAGGTGGCCGTGGCCGCAGAGGGCGGTGAGGATGACCTTGGGTTCGCCCGTCTCGGCGCAGTGGCGGGCCTCGGCGATGGCGGCGGCCAGGGCGTGGGTAGGTTCGGGGGCCGGGACGATGCCTTCCGTGCGGGCGAAGAGGATTCCCGCCTCGAAGCACTCGCGCTGGGCCTTGGCCTCGGCGTCGAAGACGCCCAGGTCGTACATGTGGGAGAGCAGCGGGGCCATGCCGTGGTAGCGGAGGCCGCCCGCGTGGATGGGGTCGGGAACGAAGTCGTGCCCCAGCGTGTGCATCTTGAGGAGGGGCGTGAAGCCGGCGGTGTCGCCGAAGTCGTAGGCGTAGCGGCCGCGGGTGAAGGACGGGCACGCCTCCGGTTCCACCGCCCGGATCGCCGGGTTCATCCGGCCCTGCAGCTTCTCGCGGAGGAACGGGAAGAACAGGCCCGCGAAGTTGGAGCCGCCGCCGGTGCAGCCGACGATCAGGTCGGGGGTGTCGCCGACGAGCGCGAGCTGTTCGAGGGCCTCCTCGCCGATCACCGTCTGGTGGAGGAGCACGTGGTTCAGGACGCTGCCCAGGGCGTACCGGGTGTCGTCCGGGGACGCCGACTCGACGGCCTCGCTGATGGCGATGCCGAGGGAGCCCGGCGACTCGGGGTCGGCCGCGAGGATCTTCGCGCCGGACGCGGTCAGCCGGGACGGGCTGGCGTGCACCTGCGCCCCGAACAGCTCCATCATCGAGCGGCGGTACGGCTTCTGGTCGTAGGACGCCCGGACCATCCAGATCTCGCATTCGAGGGCGAACTGCGCGCACGCGAACGCGAGGGCGCTCCCCCACTGGCCGGCGCCCGTCTCCGTGGTCAGGCGCCTGATGCCCTGGCGCGCGTTGTAGTACGCCTGCGGGACGGCCGTGTTCGGCTTGTGGGAGCCGACCGGGGACACGCCCTCGTACTTGACGTAGATGCGGGCGGGCGTCCCGAGCGCCTGTTCGAGGCGGTGGGCCCGGATGAGGGGTGTGGGGCGCCAGAGCCGGTAGACCTCGCGGACCTCCTCGGGGATGTCGATGTAGCGCTCGCCCGAGACCTCCTGGGCGATGAGGTCCATCGGGAACAACGGCGCGAGGTCGTCCGGGCCGACCGGTTCGCGCGTCTCCGGATGCAGCGGCGGGGGCGGCGGCGCGGGCAGGTCCGGGACGACGTTGTACCAGCGGCTCGGGAGCCTCGACTCGTCCAGCAGGATCTTCGTCGTCACGGTTCCTCCCCAGGTCACGGTGCCCTTCAGTGGAAGGTAAGCACGCGAGGAGCCGTTACGGAAGACCGGTTCCGGTCAGGCCGGAAGGTGGTGGACGTCGTTGAAGGAGCGCAGGGTCGCGGGACCGTCGGCGTACCAGTCGATGGACGACAGCGCCGCCACGTCCAGATGCATCCGGTACAGGGCCGGCATGGGCGCACCCAAGGCGTCCTTCACCAGCATCTTGATCGGCGTGACGTGCGATACGACCAGGACGGTCTGCTCCCGGTGGCGGACCTTCAGCTTGTCCAGGGCGGTGCGGACGCGGCGGGAGACCTGCGCGAAGCTCTCCCCGCCGGGCGGTGCGACCTTCGGGTCGGCCAGCCACGCCTTGAGCTCGGCCGGCCAGCCCTTGCCGGCCTCGGCGAACGTGAGCCCCTCCCACTCGCCGAAGTCGGCCTCGCGGAAACCGTCCTCGACGCGGACGTCGAGCCCGGTGACGGCGGCGACCTCGGCGGCGGTGTCGCGGCAGCGTGCCAGCGGCGAGGTGACGATCGCGTCCAGCCCGCGGTCCTTGAGGGCGAGGGCCGCGGCGCGGGCCTGGGCGAGGCCGTCCGCGGTGAGCGGGACGTCGCTCGTCCCCGCGAAGCGCTTCTCGACCGACAGCGGCGTCTCACCGTGCCGGAGCAGGACCGTGGTCAGCGGCGTGGCCGACGAGGGCCGCACCGGGGGCGGCTCCGGCTCCCCCGGCGCCTCGTCGACCTTGCGGACCCACTCCTCGCCGCGGGCCGCGGCGTCCATGGCCTCGTTGGCGAGGCGGTCGGCGTGCGCGTTGCGGTTCCGCGGAATCCAGGTGTAGGAGACCGACCCGAGGGCTTCGGCCAGCTCACGGGCCCGCAGCGCCAGCGGGATCATGTCCGGGTGCTTGATCTTCCAGCGCCCGGACATCTGCTCCACGACGAGCTTGGAGTCCATCCGGACCTCGACGCGGGCGGCCGCGTCGATCTCGGACGCGGCGCCCAGCCCGGCGATCAGGCCCCGGTACTCCGCCACGTTGTTGGTCGCGTCCCCGATCGCCTCGGCGACCTCGGCCAGGACCTCCCCGGTCAGCGCGTCGCGGACGAGCGCCCCGTACCCGGCCGGGCCGGGGTTGCCGCGCGATCCCCCGTCCGCCTCGACGACCAGCTTCCGGCCGGCGCTCACAGGCCCGACTCGGGCGTCCGGATCAGGATGCGGCGGCACTCCTCGCAGCGGACGACCTCGTCCTCGGCGGCGGTCCGGATGCTGTTCAGGTCCACCGTGTTGAGCGCCAGGTGGCAGCCCTGGCAGGCGCCGCGGAACAGCTTGGCGGCGCCGACGCCGCCGAACTGGCCGCGCAGCTTCTCGTAGAGGGCCAGCAGGTCCTCGGGGATGTCCTTGGCGACGGCCGTGCGCGCGGTGCTGGTCGTCCCGGCCTCGTCGTCGAGCTCCCGCCGGGCGGCGTCGCGGCGCTCGACCAGCGCGGCGAGCTCGTCCTGCGCGGCGGCCTGGTCGGCGCGCAGCGCGGACACCCGGCCCTCCGCCTCCTCCGACCGCTCCATGATCTCCAGGACGACCTCCTCCAGGTCGGACTGGCGGCGCTGCAGCGACCCGATCTCCGCCTGGAGGTTGCTGAGGTCCTTGGCCGAGGCGACCTGCCCGGAGTCGAGCCGCTTCTGGTCGCGGTCGGCCCGCGCGCGGACCTGCTCGACGTCCTGCTCGGCCTTCCGCTGCTCCCGCTGCAGGTCGCCGGCCTCCGTCTCGGCCGCCACGATCGCGTCGCGCAGTTCGGTGAGGCGTCCCTCCAGCCGCTCGATCTCCGCCAGCTCGGGCAGCGTGCGCCGGCGGTGGGCCAGCCGGTCCAGCGAGGCGTCGAGCTCCTGCAGGTCGAGCAGGCGGAGCTGGGCTTGCGGTGCGGCTTTCAATGTGCTCCTTCGTCGTGGAGGCGCCACGCGTCGGTGACGAGCGCGGACACCCGGGTCTCCAACTTGCCCGCTTCCGGGGAGGCCGCCGCGAGCCGCCGCTCGGCGTCGGCGAGCCAGGGCCACTCGGTCGCCCAGTGCGCGGCGTCCACGAGGGCCGGGCCGCCCTGCTCGGCGAACTCGGAGGCGGGGTGGTGCCGCAGGTCGGCGGTGAGGTAGACGTCGACACCGGCGGCGGCCGCGGTGCCGAGCAGGGAGTCGCCGGCGCCCCCGCACACGGCGACGGTGCGGACGGTGCGGTCCGGGTCGCCCGCGGCCCGCACCCCCCAGGCGGTGGCCGGCAGCCCGGCCGCCACCCGCCCGGTGAACTCCCGCAGCGTGACGGGTTCGGCCAGCTCCCCGATCCGGCCGAGGCCGCGGCGGGGATCGTCGTCGGCGGGGACCATCGGACGCAGCTCGCCGGTGAGGCCGACCGCCCGCGCCAATGCGTCGGACACGCCGGGATCGGCCCGGTCCGCGTTGGTGTGCGCGGTGTGCAGCGCCACCCCGTTCCGGATCATCCGGTGGACGAGCCGCCCCTTCGGCGTCGTCGCCGCGACCGAGTGCACCCCGCGCAGCAGCAGCGGATGGTGCGTGACCACCAGGTCGGCCCCCCACTCCAGCGCCTCGTCGATCACGGCGGCCACCGGGTCGACCGCGAACAGCACCCGCCGGACCTCCTGGTCGGGGTCCCCGCAGACGAGGCCGACGGCGTCCCAGGACTCCGCCCACGCGGGCGGATAGAGCTCCTCCAGGGCCGTGATGACATCGGATAGGCGCACGTCCCGCAGGCTACCGCGCCGAGCCGCTCCCAACGAGCCACCGAGCGTCACCGCGGGGCCCGGAGGTCTGAAACGATAGGCCGCGGGACAACCAGACAGGGACAGAACCGAAAGAGGGGAGAACGCCATGTCGGCTTCCGGCGCCGCGGCGGAACCGGAGCCCACCCAGTCGACCGATCCCTTGGAGCCGGCCGCCGAACGGCCGTACATGCCGGGCTACGGCATCGTCGGCCCGGAGGAGGGGAGCGGCCTGCTGCCGTGGTCCTGGGCCGTGGAGCGGCTGCGGGCGGCCCGCAACTTCTGGCTCTGCACGGTCCGGCCGGACGGACGGCCGCACGCCATGCCGGTGTGGGGCGCATGGTCCGGTGAGGCGCTGCTGTTCAGCAGCAGCGTCCCGTCCCGCAAGATGGTGAACCTGCGGGCGAACCCGCGGGTCGTGGTCACCACCGAGGAGGCCGAGAACCCGGTCGTCATCGAGGGGGTCGCCGAGGTGCTCACCGAGCAGAAGGACCTGCAGCGGTTCATCGACCTCGTCAACTCCAAGTACGCGACCAGATATCGTGTGGACTTCCTGGACCCCGAGGTCAACGCGACGGTCGCGGTACGGCCGCAGCAGGCGTTCGGGCTCCGCCAGGGGGACTTCACCGGTTCTCCCACCCGGTGGTCCTTCACGACCTGAGCCGCCGCCGGGATCAATCCGGCCACCCATCGCGTTGGAGAGTGTGTGAAGTCACCCTTTCGCCGCCGCAAGCGCGTCAAGGGCCGCGCCATGGGCAACCGCCCGGAGCCGGCCGAGCAGGAGATCGTCGAATGGCCCCGCGACGGGACGGGCAAGTCGTCCCTGATGGGGGCCATCCGCGGGGACGGCGAGACCGGCGCCGGGTTCGGCGGCGGCATGTTCGAGGACCTCGCGTCCGCCTTCGAGGGGTCGAAGAAGGTCAAGGTCGAGGAGCAGGAGCGGCAGAAGATCCTGCGCCAGGACGACCACGAGCAGACCGGCTCCGGCAAGACGCGCGACGACCTCGACTCGGGCCGGATCCGCATCCGCCGGACCCCGCCGCCGGAATAACGTGTCCGATTTTTATCGAACATAAGTTCGAAGTCGGGTTATCCTGACCGCGTGAGCACCTACGTCCCGCCCGGCTGGCCCGCGCAGGTGCACCCACCGGGCACCGAGCGCTTCGAGGACACCGCCGTGACCTGGCTGCTCGAACTCGTCCCGCCCGAGTACCGGCGGTACGGCGTGCTGCGCCGCTACCCCATCGCCCTCGCCCGGATGGCGCGCCAGCACGCCGCCGCGTCCGTGGAGGCGGCCCGCGAGGGTTTCCGCACCGCCCGCGTAGACCTCGGGGACGTCGTCCCGCCGCACGGGGTGGAATCCGTCCTGGAGACGTACCGCCGCGAAGGCGCCCGCCTCGTCTCCCTCCTGCAGGCGGTCGAACTCGTCGAGACGGCCCTCCGCGGCCTGGTCGAGCCGGACGATCCCCGGCATCGGAGACCATTCACCCCGAAGCTGTGACCGTCCCGTTGACGCTGTGTCGTGGCGTGCGCAAACCTGTGAACCGATCCTGACGGGAGGGTTCCGGTGAGCACACCACCTGGGTGGTACCCAGATCCAGAGTGGATGGGCCGCGAACGCTACTGGGACGGAGAAACCTGGAC
>NZ_SMKM01000023.1 GCF_004348665.1 Actinomadura sp. GC306
CCTCTAACCCCGCCCCCCGATTCGTTGACTTGCGGCGTGTTGTTGTTATGGGAGGCCGGATAACAACAACACGCCGCAAGTCAACGCCTCAGGGCTAGGCGGAGAGGGACAGGTCCCGGCGGCGGAAGGCCGTTAGGCCGGCTGCGCCCAGGGCGACGGCGCACGCGATCAGGGCGGCCAGGGGTGTCACGGTCAGGTCGGCCGATGGCAGGGCGGGGGTATGGCCGAACGGGGACAGGTCGGCGGCCCAGCGCGGCAGTTCCAGGAGCGGCCCGATCTGTCCGATCAGCAGGCAGCCGGCCAGCGCGGTCCAGGAGATCGCCACCGACCATCGCGGCAGCAGCCCGATCACCGCGACGACGAACCCGGCCAGCGCCAGCGTCGCGGGCAGCTGCACCAGCGCCGCGCCGAGCAGCGCGGGCACCCGGTCCGCCGAACCTGCCGCGACCGCGTACGCGAGGCCGTTGGCCAGCCCGGTGCCGGCGAGGACGGCGGCGGTCCCGAGCACCGCGCAGGTGATGTGCGCCGCCATCCACCGGGGCCTGCTGACCGCCGTGGCCAGCACCGCCTCCAGCGGGCCGGTCTCCTCGGCGCGCATCCGCAGCAGCGCCTGGACGGTGTACCCGGCGACGAGGACGCCGGTGAAGCCCATCATCGCGGCGAAGTAGACGTCCACCGGATCGCCCGTGCCGCCCAGCCTGGCCATCGCCTCGGCGAGCTCGTCGCTGGTGCCGAGCAGCTCCTCGGCCTGGTCGCCGAGGGCGCCGAGCATCCCGCCCACCACCAGCAGCGCGGCCGTCCAGCCGTAGAGGACGCCGCGCTGCAGCCGCCAGGCCAGCCCCAGCGGGCTGAGCAGGGCGCGCGGGGCGGTGGCCGGGCCGCGGCGGACCGGCAGCATCCCGGTGCCCACGTCGCGGTGGTCGGTGAGCCGGTACGCCGTGCCGGCCAGCACGATCAGCAGCGCGGTATGCAGCAGCAGCGGCCAGGGCCGGTCCGCGGTGAACGGCTCGGTCCGCTGCCCCCATCCGAGCGGCGACAGCCAGGACGGCCACAGGCTCGTCACCCGCAGGCCGTCCGCGCCGGCCGTGCCGAAGCCGTCGCCGAGGCCGCGCAGCAGGAACGCCAGGCCGAGCACGGCGGCGGCGATGCCGTTGGCGGCGCGGGCGCTCTCGGTGATCTGCGCGGCGACGGCGGCGACACCCGCGAAGGCCGCGCCGGACGCGCCGATCGCGACGCCCAGCAGCAGCGATCCGGCGGCGGGCAGCCCGGCGGCCGGCAGCACGGCAGCCACCAGCACCGCCAGCACGGCGTTCGCGCCGACCGCCACCAGCAGCGCCGCCGTCAGCATCGCGTGCCGTCCGACGACCATCGAGCCGATCATCTCCGCGCGCCCGGTCTCCTCGCTCTGCCGGGTGTGCCGCACCACCGCCATGATGCTCATCAGCGCGGCGAGGACGGCGACGAGGCCGTAGGACTCCGCGACGACGATGGCGCCGAGGCCCGGTTCCGGGACGACGCCGTTGAACACCCGCGAGACCGCGCTCAGCGCACTCGACCGGGCGTAGGCGGCCTGCTCCTCCTCGCTGCCGTAGAGGCCGAGGACGCTGGAGGCCACCGTGCCGGTCACCGCGGTCAGGCCGAGCAGCCACACCGGCAGCTGCACGCGGTCGCGGCGCAGCGCGAGCCGGGTCAGCCGCATCGTGCCGGTGAACGTCGCCGGGCCCGCGGACGGCCTCATCGGACGCCCTCCAGCCCGGCGGCGCGGTCGCCGTAGTGCCGCATGAACAGCTCTTCGAGCGTGGGCGGGTGGCTGGTCAGGTCCAGCACGCCGCACTCCGCGAGGTACCGGTGGACCTCGGGCAGCGCCCCGGTCTCCACCTCGAAGGCCGCCCCGGTGCCGTCGCCGTCGAGGCGCAAGTCGTGCACGCCCTCGAAGCGGTCCAGGCCGGTGGGCGGCTGCGCGGTCCGCACGGTCATCGTGGTCCGCGTCAGGTGCCGCAGCTCCGCCAGCGTGCCGGACTCGACCGTCCGGCCGTCCCGGATGATCGACACGCCGTCGCACAGCTTCTCGACCTCGGCGAGGATGTGGCTGGAGAGCAGGACGGTGCGGCCGCGCGCCTTGGCCTCGGCGACGCACTCCTGGAACACCGCCTCCATCAGCGGGTCGAGCCCGGACGTCGGCTCGTCCAGGATGTACAGCTCCACGTCGGACGCGAACGCCGCCACCAGGGCCACCTTCTGCCGGTTGCCCTTGGAGTAGGTGCGGCACCGCTTCGTCGGATCGAGCTGGAAGCGCGCGACCAGCTCGTCCCGGCGGGCGGGGTCGAGCCCGCCGCGCAGGGAGCCGAACAGGTCGATCGCCTCCCCGCCGGACAGGTTGCCCCACAGGCTGACGTCCCCCGGGACGTAGGCGAGCCGGCGGTGGAGCTCGACCGCGTCCCGCCACGGGTCGCCGCCGAGCAGGTCCACCTCGCCGGAGTCGCGGCGCAGCAGGCCCAGCAGCACCCGGATCGTGGTCGACTTCCCCGAGCCGTTCGGGCCCAGGAAGCCGTGCACCTCGCCCGTGCGGACGGTCAGCCGCAGCCGGTCGAGCGCCCGCACGTCGCCGAAGGTCTTGGTCAGTCCGCTCACGCGGATCGCGTCGGTCATGCGCACCGTCCCCTCGTCTCGCCGGCCCGGCGAACTGACCGCCGGTCAGTAACCGATGGTAGACCGGAGGCCCGCGCCGGGCCAACCGGTTAGGTTGAAGCGGTGGACGAGTCGAAGCCGCCGGACACCCGGACCCGGATCCTGGAGACCGCGCTCGACGTGTTCTCCGAGCGCGGCTACCAGGCCGGTTCCATGCGGGAGATCGCGGACCGGCTGCAGCTCACCAAGGCGGCCGTCTTCTACCACTTCCCGGCCAAGTCCGTGCTCCTGGCGACGCTGTGCGAACCGCTCTCCGAGGGCCTGGAGGACGTCCTCGCCCGCGCGCGCCTCACCGCGGACCGGGCGGCGGCCCGGCGGCAGCTCATCGAGGGCACGCTGGACGTCTACATCCAGAACCGCAAGCTGCTGTACGTGATCATGCAGGACCTCACGACGCTGGCGCACGACCGCGCCTTCCAGCATTACGTCGACCTGATCCAGCAGGTCCACGACGAGTTCACCGGCCCGTACCCGGACGTCACGCTCCAGGTCCGCACGGTGCAGATCTTCGCGACGCTGGGCGACCCGGTGTTCCTGTGCCGGGACGTCCCGGTCGACCGGCTGCGCGCGGAGATCCTGCGCGGCGCGTGGGCGCTGCTGGACGACCCCGCCACGTCCGGCCTGGTCGCGCGGGACGAGCCGGAGCCGTCGGCCGCCCGCACCGCCGCCCGCCGGCCGGGCCGCCCCCGCGCGCTGGACGAGGCGAAGGCCGAGGCCGCCCGCCGCATGTACGCGGAGGGCGCCGGCACCGTCGGCGAGATCGCCGAGCGGCTGGGCGTCTCCCGCGCCACCCTCTACCGGCACCTGGGCGACCGCACCCCGCCCGCCTAGATTTGAGACAAATGTGAGACAGTTGTGCGACGGGTTCCGAGACCGGCGCCGGCGCGAACGCGGAGGTGACGATGGCCGACGTGCGAGTCGAGAAGACGGGCACGACCACCACGATCTGGATGAACCGCCCCGACCGGCGCAACGCCGTCGACCGGCCGATGGCCGCCGAGCTGCGGGCGGCCTTCGCGGAGTTCGAGGCCGATCCGGGACAGCGGGTGGCGGTGCTCGCCGGAGCCGGCGGGACGTTCTGCGCCGGAGCCGACCTCACCGCGGTGGCCGACCCGGCTCGCCGCAACGAACTCGACCCCGAGGGCGGTGGCGGCGGCCCCATGGGCCCGACGCGGATGGCGCTCGGCAAGCCGCTCATCGCGGCCGTCGCCGGCCACGCCGTGGCGGGCGGCCTGGAGCTCGCCCTGCTCGCGGACCTGCGGATCGTGGAGCGCGACGCGGTGATGGGCGTCTTCTGCCGCCGCTGGGGCGTGCCGCTCATCGACGGCGGCACCGTCCGGCTCCCGCGAATCATCGGCCTCGGCCGCGCTCTGGACCTGATCATGACGGGCCGTCCCGTCGCGGCCGACGAGGCGCTCGCGATGGGCCTGGCCAACCGGGTCGTGGAACCCGGCGAGGCGGTGGACGCCGCCCGCGAACTGGCCGACCGGATCGCGGCCTTCCCGTTCGAGTGCGTCCTGACCGACCGGGCCTCCACCTACGCCGGCCTCGACCTGCCGCTCGCCGAGGCGCTGCGCGCGGAAGGCGCCGCGGGCGTCCCGATCGTGGCGCGCGAGGGTGCGGCGGGCGCCTCCCGTTTCGTGGCGGGCGAAGGCCGCCACGGAACCTTCACCGAAGCAGACCCCACCTAGCCCGGTCGCCGCCGCAAGTCAGCGCACTTGGTGGAGACCGGCTAGGAGAGCGTGTAGTCGCCTGCGTCGCGTAGGGCGGCCTGCAGGGCGGCGCGGTCCAGGACGACGTCGTCCTTGTGCTTGAGGATCACCAGCGCGTCGCCGCCGGGGACGAGTTCCGTGGCCACCGCGCCGATGTCCGGCACGGCGCTGAGCCGGTCCTTGACGGCGCGCGCGTCGGCCGCGGTGGTCATCCCGGCGATCCGGAACGTCGTGCTGATCATGAAGCCTCCCGTTCGGATCGGGCGCGGGTCAGATCCGGCCGTTGAACGCCTGCAGCGCGGCGTCCTCGCGGGTGCCGCCGCGCCCGTCGCCGTGGTCCGCGAAGTCGGTGATCCACTCGACGGATCTGACCCATTTGACCATCTTGTAGCCGTGGTTGGATTCCACCCGCAGCCGCAGCGGCGCACCCAGGTGGACCTCCAGCGGGCGGCCGTTGCGCTCGTAGGCCAGGATCGTGTCGTCCTCTTCGACCATCTCCAGGTCGAGGACGGCGTAGAACGGCTCGCGCGGCCGGTGGTCGTACATCTCCTGGGCCAGCCCGTAGGAGGTCACCATCACGTAGTTCGCGCCCTCGGGGCGAGGGCCGAGGACCTCCAGGAGGTCGCGCAGGCGCACCCCGCCCCATTTCGACGTGGCCGACCAGCCCTGCATGCAGGTGTGGACGGCGACGTACTCGGTCTTGGGCAGCCGCCGCAGTTCCGCCAGCCCGAGGTGCAGCGTCTTCCCGCTCAGCTCACCGCCGACTTCCAGGCGCCAGTCGCGGAACCCGGAATCCCGGTGCGCGAGCCACTCGGTGGACTCGTCCTCCGTCGGCGGCAGTCCGTTGGTCCAGTGGAACTCGGAGATGTCCTTTTCGGTGTAGACGTTCTGCCGGCCCATGCGGGGCTTCATCCAGTTCAGGGTGAGCTTGCGGATGGGCTCGGTCAGCGCGACGAGGACCCGCTGGGAGCGCGCCCGGTCCGCCAGCGTGGCGTAGCTCAGCGCGATCCAGAAACCGATCACGGCGACGATCGTGATGATCGCGATGGTGAACGCCTGGGCGTACCGGGACGTGTCCGTCACCCCGAACACGATGTGCGGCAGGTTGTACTCGGGGTGGACGATGAAGACCAGCCCGACGTGCATGACGATGAACGCCGTCATCAGCACCATGCCGATGAAGTGCAGCGAGCGTGCCCCCTGGTGGCCGCCCCAGAACTTGACGTACCGGGGGAAGCGGGAGCGGACGGCCGGGGACATGGCGATCCCCGTCAGGATCAGGAAGGGCGCGAGCAGGAAGACGACCGCTGTGTACATGAGCATCTGCAGCGCGTCGTAGGGCTGGAAGTGCTCGATCGACGGGACGCCGAAACCGAGGTAGACCTTGAGCGAGTCGAACGCCTCGCCGAACACGTCCCACGACGTCGGCACGATCCGGCGCCAGAGTCCGGTGGCGAAGAGCAGGACCACGTACACGAATCCGTTGACGAGCCACAGCGTCACGCCCAGCCCGTGCCAGTGCCGGCCGAGGCCGATGTTCTTCCGGCCCGGCAGGGTGAGCAGCGGGCTGGCGGTGCGCTCGTCCATCAGGGACGTGTAGACGCCCTCCTCCTGCGGCAGCCTGCGCCGCGTGAACTTGATCCACTCGGTGCCCGGCTTGCAGTCGTTGCGCCACCAGAACCGCGGCAGCGAGGAGATGATCTCCCACCCGCTGCGCAGGACGATGCCCATGAGCACGAAGTTGAGCAGGTGGGTGCTGCGCAGCCAGAGCGGGAAGTCGGGGTCCACGCGGTCTCCATCGTCGGCAGCTGACCAGGTTGTACTGATCATTAGCCTTTTGCGGCGGAACGCAAACCAGGAGCGCCGGTGAACGGGGTCAGCGGGCTCAGATTCTCGTGTACTTGCGGGCGGCGGTGTCGTCGAGGGCGTATCCGAGGTCGTTCACGACGTCCACGACGCCCTCCACGCGGCCGATCATGCGGGCGACGATCGGGACGAGGCTCTTGGTCTCGACGCGGCCGGACAGGTGGACGATCCCGTCCCCCACCCGGACGTCGAGCATGTCCGGGTCGTGCCAGAGCTTCTTGACCAGGACGTCCTTGATGATCTCCTCCCGGATCTCCGCGTCGGGCCGCCGGTACACGCCCAGCAGGTCGCGGCGCGCGACGATCCCTACGAGACGCCCGTCCTCGTCGGCGACGGGCAGGGCCCGGTACCCGTGCGCGTTCAGCAGCCGGGCCGCCTCGGTGGTCGAGGTGCCCGGGGCGGCGGAGACGACCGGGGCGCTCATCAGCCCGCCGGCGTCGACGGCCGCGGCCTTGGCCTCGGCCTGGGCGTTGCGCCGCAGTAGGGCCCGCAGCGACCGGCCCTCGGTGTGGTCCTTGTACTCCTGCTTGTGCAGCAGGTCCGACTCGGTGACGATGCCGATGACGCGGCCCGCGTCGTCCACGACCGGCATGCCGCTGACGCGATGCTCGGTCAGCAGCTCGGCGATCTCGGCGAACGGGGTCTGCTCGGTCACCGTCACAACGTCCTTGGTCATGATGTCCTGGACCGTGCGGCGCTTCATGGTCTTCTCCTCGTGGGTCGTCGTCGCGGCTCCCGGGTGACGCGGTGCTGGAGGATCGCCCCGCGGTCCGCGTCCTCCCCGGGCCACTTCCAGCCTCTCTCGCGGCGGCCGCGCAGGTCAGAGGCGGCGGTCCCGCGATCGCGGGACCTTCGGCCTTTTCGGCGGCCGAAGAGCCCGCGGCGCCGGTCACCCGGCCGAGGAGGGGACGACCACCGCCCGCCCGGTGAGCTTTCCGGACTCCAGCTGCCGGTAGGCGTCCACTGCCCGCTCCAAGGGGAACTCGACGATGTCGGGCCGCAGCAGCCCGCGTGCGGCGAGGTCGAGCACCTCGATCAGCTCGGGCCGGGTGCCCCAGTAGGTCGTCTGCAGCGACACCTCGTAGGGGACGGAGAAGAAGGACACCGGGAGGGTGCCGCCGCCGATGCCGACGATCGTCACGTCCCCGAGCGTCCGGGCGGCGGCCGCCGCCATGGCGAGGGTCGCGTCGGTGCCGACGACGTCCAGGACGACGTCGGCACCGCGTCCCCCGGTGGCCGCGCGGATGCTCGCCGCCGTGCCCTCGTCGGACGGGAGCGCGGCGTCGGCGCCCTCCCGCAGCGCGAGTTCGAGGGCCTCCGGCCGGGTGTCGACGGCGATGACGGACGCGGCGGTCGTGGCCTTGAGGATCTGGATCGCCAGGTGCCCGAGCCCGCCGGCGCCGATCACGACCGCGGTCGTGCCGGGCGGCAGCTTCCCCCAGGACCGGCGGACGGCGTGGTAGGGCGTGAGGGCGGCGTCGGTGAGCGGCGCCGCGGCCACCGGGTCCAGGCCGTCGGGCAGCGGGACGAGGAGCCGCGCGTCGGGGACCAGCATGTACTCGGCCATGCCGCCGTCGAGCCCGAGCCCGCCGCCGCCGGACGGCACTGGCGCGTTCGCCGGGTCCTCGCAGTAGTTCTCCGCGCCGAGGCGGCAGCGGGCGCACGTCCCGCAGCCCCACGGCCCGTGCACGGCGACCGGCTGCCCGGTTTCGAGGCCGGTCACGCCGTCCCCGAGGGCGTGCACCCATCCCGCGTTCTCATGGCCGAGGGTGAACGGCGGCCCCCAGGGGAGCAGCCCGCCCTCGAAGTCGCGCATGAGATGGAGGTCGGAGTGGCACGCCCCCGCGCCGCCGACCCGGATGACGACCTGCCCGGGGCGGGGTTCGGGATCGGGCACCTCGACCAGTACCGGATCGGACTTCCATTCCCGCAGCCTTAGCGCTCGCATCTCCTCGTCCTTTCCTCTCCTCCCAGCGAACTACCCCGTTCACCAGGCGCACAACGGACGAAGGTCCCCGGACGGGACGCACGGGTCAGCGGTACTCGTTCTCCCTCACCGGGGGCGGCGGCGGTAGTCGAGGTCGGCGTAGTCGGGGTGCTTGGCCATCCAGCTCTGGACGAACGGGCAGGTCGGCAGGACGGGGAGGCCCTGGGTGCGGACGTCGTCGAGCGCCGCGCGCACCAGCCGGCCGCCGAGGCCCTGGCCCTCGTGGCCCGGGTCGATCTCCGTGTGGGTGAAGACGATCAAGTCCTTGGCCTTCTGGTAGGCCGCGAAGCCGAGCACGGTGCCGTCCCGGACGATCTCGTACCGGCTGCGTTCGGGAGCGTCGACGACGCTGTCGCCTTCGGTCCGGTCGTCACTGGCCATGGCCCACCTCCGGGGACGTGCGGGCGACGTACACGGTGTTGGCCGAGGTGCCGCCCTGGATGGCGTTGGGGAACTCGACGACGTGCGCCGCCGCCTCGGCGAAGGCGCCGTCGAGCACGGCGGTGAAGTCGTCGTCGGGCGGGTCGTTCGACCACAGCGCGAAGACGCCGCCGGGGTGGAGGCGCCCGGCGAGCCGGCCCAGCGATTCGGGCCGGTAGAACGCCTCGTGCGCCGGGTTGAGGACGTGGCGCGGCGAGTGGTCGATGTCGAGCAGCACCGCGTGGAAGCGGGTCTCGGGCTCCGTCGCGGCCATCGCGAAGAAGTCGCCGTGGACGAGCCGGCAGCGGTCGTCGCCGCTCAGCCGCTCGCCGAGCGGGACGAGCTTCGCCCGGTGCCACTCGATCACCTCGGTGAGCGTCTCGACCACGATCAGCGAGCGCACCCGGGGGTCGTCCAGGACGGCGCCGGCGGTGTACCCGAGCCCGAGCCCGCCGACCAGGACGTCGAGTCCGTCGCCCGCCGTCGCGGCCAGGCCGAGCCGGGCGAGTTCGACCTCGCCGTCCGTCCACAGGCTCGACATGAGGAAGTCGTCGTCGAGCTTGATCTCGTAAACGTCGGCGCGGGTGGCGGGGTCGCGGCGTCGCCGCAGGCTGATGGCGCCCATCGGCGTCGGCCGCCAGTCGAGTTCTTCGAACAGTGCGCCCATGCGTCCCCCGTACCCGGCGGTCGCCGGTGATCCGGCGGCCTCGCGCCGAATACCCTAACGTGGCGTGAGGCTGATCGGCCGGAACGCGGACACGAGAGGGGAACGCGTGAGCGGGGGCATGGGCGCGTCGCCGGACGTGGCGGCGGAGGCGGCGCGGCGCCGGACGTTCGCGGTGATCAGCCACCCGGACGCGGGCAAGTCCACGCTGACCGAGGCGCTCGCCCTGCACGCGGCGGCGATCGAGCAGGCGGGGTCGGTGCACGGCAAGGCGGGGCGGCGCGGGGTGCGGTCCGACTGGATGGAGATGGAGCAGGCGCGCGGCATCTCCATCACCTCGTCGGTGCTGCGGTTCGAGTACGGCGACGTGCTGCTGAACCTGCTCGACACCCCCGGGCACGCCGACTTCTCCGAGGACACCTACCGGGTGCTGGCCGCGGTGGACGGCGCGATCATGCTGCTCGACTCGGCCAAGGGCCTGGAGGCGCAGACGCTCAAGCTGTTCGACGTCTGCCGGCACCGCGGCATCCCGGTGATCACGTTCGTCAACAAGTGGGACCGGCCCGGCCGCGAGCCGCTGGAGCTGCTGGACGAGGTCGAGCAGCGCATCGGGCTGCGTCCGGCGCCGCTGAACTGGCCGGTCGGTGTCGCGGGCGACTTCCGCGGCCTGCTCGACCGGGCGAGCGGTGCGTTCACCCGGTTCCGCCGCACCCCCGGCGGCGCCAGGCGCGCGATCGCAGAGGAGGTCCCCGCCGAGCAGGCCGCCGAGGAGGAGGGCGAGGCGTGGGGCACCGCGGTCGAGGAGCTGGCGTTGTTGGACGAGATCGGCGCGACCCTCGACATGGACGCCTTCGAAGCCGGGACGTGTACGCCGGTGCTGTTCGGCGCGGCGCTGCCGAACTTCGGCGTGAGCGCGCTGCTGGAGACGGTGTGCCGGCTGGCCCCCGCGCCGTCCGCGCGTCCCGACGACGCCGGCCGGGAGCGCCCGGTGTCGGCGCCGTTCGCCGGGCAGGTGTTCAAGGTGCAGGCCGGGATGGACAAGGCGCACCGGGACCGGCTGGCGTTCGTCCGCGTCTGCTCGGGCCGCTTCGAGCGGGGGATGTCGCTGACCCACGCCCGGACCGGGCGCCCGCTGGCGACCAAGTACGCCCAGACGGTGTTCGGCCGCGACCGCTCCACCCTGGACGCCGCGTACCCCGGGGACGTCATCGGCCTGCCGAACGCCGCGGGCCTGACCGTGGGCGACACCCTCTACGCCAGGAACCCGGTGGTCTTCCCGCCGATCCCGGCGTTCGCCCCGGAGCACTTCATGGTGGCGCGGGCCACCGACAACAGCCGGGCCAAGCAGTTCCGCCGGGGCATCGAGCAGCTCGACGGCGAGGGCGTCGTCCAGGTGCTCCGCAGCGACCTGCGCGGTGACCAGGCGCCGGTGCTCGCCGCGGTCGGGCCGCTGCAGTTCGACGTGGTCACCGCCCGGATGGCCGAGGAGTTCGGCGCGCCCGTGGTGCTGAACCGGCTCGACTACACCACGGCCCGCGTCACCGACAAGGAGTCCGCCGACACGCTGGCCGGCCGGCGCGGCGTCGAGGTGCTCACCCGGTCGCTGGACGGCGCGCTCATCGCGGTGTTCGTGGACAAGTGGCGGCTGCGCGCCCTCGAACGCGAGTACCCCGGCGTCACCCTCGACCGGATGCTCGCCGCGGGCGTCGCCGACTGATCCGCCCCGGGGTGTCGGGCGCGTTGGGAGCGCGCTGAAAAGGGCAAGAGGGCCGTGTGGGAATGGTCGGCCGCCTGGACGCCTTCCAGCGGCGGCACCGCTGGGCGGGCTTTCCGCTGGCGGTGGTGTACAAGTTCGTGGACGACCAGGGCACGTACCTCACCGCGATGATCACCTACTACGGGTTCGTGTCGCTGTTCCCGCTGCTCCTGCTGTTCGTGACCGTGCTGGGCTTCGTGCTGGAGGGCAATCCGGGGCTGCAGGATCGCGTCCTGGAGTCGGCGCTCGCGCAGTTCCCGGTCATCGGCGACCAGATCGGCGACAACATCGGATCGTTCCGCGGCAGCCGGCTCGCGCTCGCCGCGGGCGTCGTGGGCAGCGTGTACGGCGCCCTGGGCGTCGTGCAGGCCGCGCAGAACGCCCTGAACAAGATGTGGGGCGTGCCGCGCAACTCGCGTCCGAATCCCATCTTCGCCAGGGTGCGCAGCCTGGCGCTGCTGGCGGTCGGCGGCACGGTGATCCTGGGGACGGCGCTGCTGTCCCAGGTCGGCACGGCCGACGACGACTTCGGCGCCGGCGTGCGGGCGGCGGCGATCGTGGCGGCGATCGCGTTGAACGTCGTGCTGTTCACGGTGACGTTCCGGATGCTGACCGCCCGGCCCCTCACCATCGCCCAGGTGCGGACGGGGGCGATCGTGGCGGCGCTCGTCTGGCAGCTGCTGCAGTGGTCGGGCACCTTCCTGCTCGGCAACTGGCTCAAGGGCGCCAGCGCCACCTACGGCATGTTCGGCATCGTGCTGGGCCTCTTGGCGTGGATCTACCTGGGCGCGGTCGCGTTCGTGCTGAGCGCCGAGATCAACGTCGTCCGGGAGCGGCGGATGTGGCCCCGCAGCCTGCTGACGCCGTTCACCGACAACGTCGAGCTGACCTCCGCGGACCGGCGCGCCTACACCTCCTACGCCGAGACCGAACGCCACAAGGGCTTCGAGAACGTCGACGTCGACTTCGACCCGCCGCCCCGCGACGACCCGGACTGATCGCTCAGCCGCGATCGGGGCGGTACGGGGCCAGCTCCGGCGCCGCCTCTTCGCGGATCTCCCGTTCGATCAGCAGCGCGAGGTGGGGGCCGAGCGTGATGCCGCTGTGGGTGACGGCGGTGTACAGGCCGGGCCGCTGGAAGCCGATGAGCGGATACCCGTCCACCGGCAGCGGACGCACGCACCGCCGGACCTCGGCGATGTCCATCTCGACCCCCGGGAGGACGGCCCGCGCCCGGGCGAGGAGCTCGTCGCCGACCGTCCGTATCAGCTCGGGGGAGGCGGACTCGTCGACACCGGCGTCCAGGTCCGTGGCCTCCAGGACGAGCCCTCCCTCCGGCGCGGGCCGGGCGGCCAGGCCGGGCGCGTGGACGAGCCCGTTGATGACGCCCGGCACCGCCGTGGTGGTGGCGATGAGGCACGGCGCGGCCGAGCCCGGTTCGGACGGGTCGACGAGCGGAAGGGCGACACCGGCCGTGGCGAGCAGCGCCGGACTGTGCCGCCCGGCGGCACAGATCGTCAGGTCGGCGTCCAGCACCCGCCCGTCGTCCAGCCGCACCCCGGTGACCCGGTCGCCGTCGGTGGCCAGACCGTCGGCGCGGTGCCCCGTGACGATCACGACCCCGGCCTCCTCGGCGCGGCCGGCCAGCGCCCGCGCCACGGCGCCCCCGTGCACGTAGCTCTCGCCAGGGCAGTGCGCGATGAGGGCGTCCTGCGGCACCCGGACCCGCGGCTCCAGCTCGCCCAGCCGCCCGACGTCGATCAGCTCGGCGGCGTAGCCCAGCTCGGCAAGGCGCGCGATCCGCTCCGCCAGCGCGGCCTTGGCGTCCTCATCGACCGCCCAGGTCGTGTTGCCCGCCGGCCGGTACCAGGGCGGGTCGCCGAACCCGGCGGCCAGGTCCCGCCAGGTCGCCATCGCCGCGGTCCGCAGCCGGTGGTAGGCGGGATCGGTGGGATCGGCGGCGTTGACCCAGGCGTAGCTGGCGCCCGAGGTCCCGGCGCCGGGCGCGTCCGCCTCGACGACGGTGACCTCGTCCCGTCCGCCCGAGGCCAGCCGGTCCGCCAGCGCGGCCCCGATGATTCCCGCTCCCACGACCACGATCCGCATGCCTTCAGGATGACAGCCGCCGTGCCGAGCCACGCACGACGGACACCCGTGCGTCAGCTCCGAAAGCTAGGGTGACGCGGGTGTCCATCGTCATGGCGATCATCGCGGTACTGCTGGGGTTCGCGGGCGGCCTGCTGCTCCGGCCGGCCGCGGACCGGGTGCTGCGGCGCCGCCCCTCGCTCCGGTCGTTCCGCCGCGAGCTGACCGGCCCGCGCCCCGGCCTTGCCTTCTACGTCATCCCGCCCGGCCTGGGCGACACCGACGAGATCGTGGCCGAGTTGACGGCCGGGCGCCGCCCCCGCCTGTGCCTGATCGGCCGGCTGTGCGGCCCCCTCCCGTACGGCGAGGGCGTCGTACACGAGAACGTGCTCCAGCGCGGAGCCCTGTGGGTGGCGTCCGGCCTCCTGATGTTCGACCCGCGCGGCGACGCGGAGATGAGCGTCCTGGAGGCACCGTACGGCGTGGAGGCACGGGACCCGATGCGCACCGAGTCGGGCCGCCCGGTCCTCACGATCGACCTGGGCGACGGCGTGCTGGTCTTCGAGCCGGCCCCTGACACCGACCTGGAGCACGCCTGGAGCCGAATCCAATCCGTCCTGGAGGAGGCCACGCCCTAGCCGTTCGCCATGGGGCCGGCCGTCAGGCTTGGATCTGCAGCGTGAAGGCCAGGAGGGTGGTGGCGAAGTCGGTGGGGGCGCGTAGGTGGGGTTGGCCGGGGAGGTCCGGGAGGACGATCAGGCGGGCGTCGCGGGCCAGGTCCAGGGCTTGGGCGTCCTTGGAGGCGAGCCTGTCGAACTGGGCGTTGAGAAGGAGGACGGGGACGTCCGCCGCCGCGAGCGCGTCCGAGGGGTCGAAGCGGAACGCCGCCTGGTAGCCCCAGTCGTAGCGCTCCGCCACCCGCATCATCTCGACCACGGCGAGGTGGAGGAGGTCGCGGGGGACGTCCGGGCCCCAGCTCCGCAGGTAGCGTTCGACGGCCCAGGCGAACTGGGAGCCCTGGTCGTCCACCGGGACTTCGGGCGTCCAGTTCGCGATGAAGCCGGCCCGTTCCTCCGCGGTGAACAGCGGGACGCCGCTCAGCACCAGCCCGGCGGCCGGCAGGTGCTCGGCGGCGGCGAGGGCGAGGGACGCTCCGCTGTGCACGCCGGCGAGGACGGGCTTCGCCATCCCGACCCCGGCCGCGGCCTGCGCCAGCACGCGGCCGTAGTCGGGGATCTCGCAGCCCGGACCGGGAGGCGGGTCGGACGCGCCGTAGCCGGGGGTGTCGAAGGCGACGGCGCGGGCGCGGCGGCCGAGCAGGGGCAGGACGTCCTCGTAGACGCGGGAGGACAAGGGAGACTCGTGGAACAGGCCGATCCAGGGACCGGAGTCGCCGCTGGCGCGGTAGTGGACCTGGCCCCACTCGGTGTCGACGTAGCCCCTGCTCATCGTTGCCCGCGTCATCAGTGCTCGCGCAGGAGGCTGCCCGCGCCGTACACGCGGTCCTCGATGCCGTTGTCGCGGAGGGCCATCCACCAGGTGGCCGCGTTGATGGCGATGACGGGCAGGCCGAGCCAGCGTTCCGCCTCGTCGGCCGTGGCGACCATCGACAGGTTGGTGCCGCACTGGACCAGGGCGTCGACCTCCCCGGCGGCCAGCTCGCGCAGCGCCGCGCGCAGCTCGGCGTCGGTGACGTGCGCGATCGAGACGGCGGTCGGGCACTTCAGGCCGATGATGCGGTCCACCTCGAAGCCGAGCTCGGTGAAGAACCGCCGGACGTTGGCGTCGCCGACCGGCTGGTACGGGGTGACGACCCCGATGCGCCGCGCGCCGAACAGCTTCAGCGCCCGCTCGCACGCCTCGGCGCCGGTCGCGACCCGCAGCCCCGTGATGTCGGTGATCTGCTTGACGAACTGCTTGTTGCCCTCGATGCCGCCCCAGAACGTCTCGGCGGACATGCCCATCACCATGTAGTCCGGCTCGCAGGTCAGAACCCGCTCGCAGGCCGCGCCGATCTCGTCGCGGATCTGCGCCAGCAGCCGCTCCATGCCCTCGTCCCCGGCCATGTCCTGGTCGCGGATGTGGATGCGGGAGAAGTGGGACGTCACGCCGGGGACGCCCATCCGGTAGAAGTCGGGTTCGACGATGGTGTTGGTGGACGGCGCGATCACGCCGAACTTGCGCCGCCAGCCGAGTGCGTCCGTCACGCCGCCGCCCTTTCCTCGTCCCGTTCGTCCGGGGTCCGTGCCGTTCTGGTGAGGTGCCAGGCGGCGAACGCGAAGGCCGCCTGGGCGAAGGTGTTGCAGGACTGCTCCACCCACTGGAGGGAGATCGACTGCTCGGCGCGTGCCGCCAGCGGGCCGAGCAGGTACTGCCCTGCCAGCCAGAGTCCGAAGAGCGTCGCCGCGAGCGGGTCGCCCGCCCGCGCGGCGGTCCGCGCCAGCAGGACGGCGGCCACCGTCACCGCGACGATCGTCCACAGCAGCGCGGGCCAGGTGTCGCGCAGGACGGCCGACAGGGCCAGTGCGGCGAGCAGCGGGACCGCGAGCACGGCTGGATGCGGCGGGCGGCGCGACTCCCGGGACAGCGCGTACGCGAACGCCGTGAAGCCGATCGCCAGCAGCGGGAACAGGGCGCCGCGCAGCCAGGGCAGGTCCGGGCCGCCGAGCGCGACGATCAGCTTCCAAATGGCCTTGCCGAACCCGCCCGCGACGACCAGGGCGGCCGCCGCGGGCACCAGCGGGTGCCGGTGCCGCAGCATCGCCATGCCCAGCGCGGTCAGCGCCACCGGCACGAAGTCCTCGGCGGCGAGCGCGACCGGGTAGTCGGTCATGCGTCCGCGCCGAACAGGTCGCGCCTGCGGAACCGGGCCAGCATGAACCGGGTCATGATCTTGGGGGTGGTGAGCCAGGCGACCGTGCCGCCGTTCTTCGTCCCGGCGAGGATCTTCGCGGCCAGCCAGGGCGTCACCGTCTCGACCCGGTCGGCGAGGATGTTGAAGATCTTCTTGGCCTTGGCCAGCTCGTCGGGGGAGTAGTCGCGGAGCAGCAGGTCGGTGACGACCATGCCGGGCGACAGGTGCGCCACCTTGACCGGGCCGCCCTTGACCTCCTTGGCCAGGCCGGTGGTGAGGTAGTCGGTGCCGCGCTTGGTGGCGCCGTAGGCGATGAGGCCGGGGACGGTGCGGCCGTCGCTGCCGAGCCCCGCCATGTTCCACACGGTGCCGCCGCCCTGGGCGGTCATGCCCCGCACCGCGACGGCGCTGCCGTGCATCACGCCGAGCAGGTTCGCCGACACCACGGTTTCGAGCTGGCCGGGCGGCAGCTCGGTGAGCGGGCGGCGGGAGGTGGACACCCCGGCGTTGTTGATCCAGTGGTCGATGTGCCCGAACGCGTCGGCCGCCGCGTCCCAGAGGGCCTGCACCTGGTCCCGGTCGGCCATGTCGCAGACCATGCCGATCGCGCCCTCGCCGAGTTCGGCGAGGGCCTTGCCGACCGACTCGTCGGAGCGGCCGCAGATCGCGACGCGCACGCCGCGCGCGAGGAACTCCGCGGCGAGGCCGTACCCGATGCCGCGGGTCCCGCCGGTGATCACGACCGCCTGCCCGGTCATACGCCCGCCTCCCAGGTCAGGACGCCGTGCAGAACGGAATGCAGGACGTTCCCCCGGAACAGCTCGTACACGACGGTGAGGGTCTCGCCCGCGGTCATTCCGGGGGTCGCGTCGATCATGAACTCGCGTCCCTTGACCTTCCACACGTCGCCGGAGAAGTGCAGGACGGGGTAGTTGGCCCGGCCGAACGCCTGCGCGTTGCCCCAGGCGTCCGGGCCCTCGTAGAAGGCGCGGGTCCCGTCCCGGCGGGCCTCGACGGTGTAGGCGCGGTCGAGGGCGCCGGTCCAGGTGACGTGGTGGCGGGTGCGCAGGAGGTCGATGGGCTCCAGCCCGATCGACACCGTGACCTCGCCGGCCGGTTTCTGGTCGGCGCCCCACAGCTCGCACGTGCCGCTGTAGGCGCCGCGCTGCTTGGTCGGCAGGATGAACGGGATCGGGCCGTGCCGGGTCTCGTCCGCGAGGAACCGCTCGATCACGTCCCTGGTCGCGGGGTTGGTGTCGTAGTCGGTGGTGCGCTTGTAGACGCCGTTGAAGCAGCCCACGACCGCCCATCCCTGGTACAGCGTGGACGAGTACACCTGCGTTTCACCGTCCGGCAGCACGTGGTTCCAGGTGTTGAGGTCCACCTGCCAGCCGGGCCCGTAGTAGTTCGCGTCGACGAACCCGCCGTAGGGCTGCCCGGTGCCGTGGAAGTCGGGCCCGGTGTAGACGCGGTCGCCGTCGGAGTCGACCACCCCGAACGCGAACGGCGCGCCGAGCCGGAACCGGCCCGCCAGGGGACCGCCGCCTTCGAGCCCGCCGTCCATGTAGTAGGTGGTGACGCCGTCCTCGAAGACCGAGGAGCGGCGGATGTCCTCGTAGCCCTGCCAGGTGCCGGCGGCGTCGAACAGGGACGGGCGGCCGTGCCACTCGCCCTCGATGCGGCGCTGCCACTCGCTCGGTTCAGCCATCGGCGCCGCTTCCGCCCCGCAGATCGTTGCTGAGCAGCTCGGCGCGCAGCTCCTCGGCCTGCTCGTCGCCGAGCAGCCGGGCCACGTTCGCCCACACCGGGTCGACCTCCGGGCTGAACAGCGCGGCGCGGTTGCGGGCGTCGCGCTCGGCGAGGTCGGCAGGGGTCAGCGTGCCGAGGACGTCATCGGGGACGCCCTTGACCAGCAGTTCGCGCCAGTGCTCGAAGTAGCGGTCGAGATAGGCGCCGATCTGCGCGAAGTGCTCGTCGTCGGCGCGGTTGACGAGCATCCAGGGCGACATCATGGCGTGCTGGCGCGGGCCGATCGCCGCGGTGGACGGCCCGAACCGCTCCTTGACCTCCTCGTACACCGGCGTGAGCGGCTGGAACACCGCGTTCAGGTACGGCAGGTGCGCGCCGAGGTCGACCCGCGGGACGAGGTCGATGTGGTACGCGAGCTGCCCGCCCGCCAGCACCGAGTCCAGCGTGAAGTGCGGGACGGCCGAGTCCGCGCCGGTGAACGCGAAGATCATGTGGCTGTCCATGCCGATCCGCTCGACGGTCAGCCCGATGCAGACGACCTTGGCGATCCGCTCACCGCGCAGGACCGTCAGCGTGCCGGCCGGTTCCGGGGACATGACGCTCGTGAGCACCTTCTCGCGGACCGTCGTCAGCGGCTCGACGCCGGCCAGGGCCGCCAGCGTCCGGTCGTTCAGCGCCTTGGGGGCGGACACGCTCACTTGCTCTCTCCTTTGCCGGCGGACGTGTCGAGGGGCACCGGGGTGCCGCCGCGGGGGCGGTGCTGCCAGGCGCGGGCCAGTTCCGGGTTCTCCCGGCGGGCGGGGGAGGGGATGACGGTCGCGCTGCCGCGCTTGCCGTTGACCGGCAGTTCCTCGTCCTCGCCGAGCCACCAGCCGTCGGCCATGAGCTTCTGCCGGCGCCGCCGGTAGGCGACCTGGAGGGCGTCGGAGCGCAGGTGCAGCTCGTCGGGCAGGTCGTAGGGCAGCAGCTCGGGCCGCTGGGTCTCCACGACGACCTTGTCCTGCAGCAGGATGCTGCGGATCCGCTTGCGGGCGTCGTTGTCGGCCCACTTGCCGGTGAAGAAGTTCCGGTAGCCGACGATCTTGACGAGGGTGCGGTGCCGGTCGAGCGGGACGTTGTGGTCGTAGAGGATCATGTCCCCGAACGGCAGCCGGACGTGCAGTTTCACGATGTTCGGCAGGTACCAGCCGTTGGTGACGATCACCTCCTCCGGCCGCCCCTTGTACAGCCGCTTCCACAGGCCGCCCGCGGGCGGCGGGCTGAGCCGGATGTCGGCGGTCGCGGACCACTCGTCCTCGGTGACGTCGTAGTCGGGGATCTCCGGCTTGTCCGGGTTGCCGAACCGGGTGCCGTGGACGAACGGCGTGTGCGCGGCGTCCACGACGTTCTCGAACGTCCGCTCGTAGTTCGCCTCGATGACCATCTCGACGTACACGGTGCGGAACGCGGGGTCGTCGTGCTCGGGGAAGTGCGGGAGCGGCGGGCGCTCGTCCTCGGGCAGGTCGCCGAGGAACGCCCAGACCATCCCGTACTCCTCCCGGACGGGATAGGAGTCGACGCGCGCCCGCTTCGGGATGCCGCGGCCCTCCGGGTTGGCGGGGATCTTGCTGCACGCGCCGTCCGCCTCGTACTGCCAGCCGTGGTACGGGCAGGCGATCCGGTCCTCGATGAGGGTGCCGCCCGACAGCGCCGCGCCCCGGTGCGCGCACAGGTCGGACAGGCAGACCACGCTTCCGTCGCGTTTGCGGTAGAGGACGAAGTCCTGGCCGAGGCAGGTCACCCGCTTCGGGGCCCGGGTGACCGCGTGCGCGAACTCGACCGCGTACCAGAAGTTCTTGAGCATGACGGGCTCTCCCTATCGTCGCCGCAGGTCGATCAGCGCCGGGTCGGCGGAGGGTGCCGCGTCCTCCCCGCGCACGTGGGCGCGCAGGAAGGCGACGACCAGGTCCGTGAAGGCGCGGCGTGCCTCGGCGGGGTCGGTCTCGGGCGGCAGGTCGAGGAACGCGCGGGCCGCGGTCGGGTCGACCGGGTCCGCGACGGCGAAGTGGTTGGCGCCCCGCACGACGGCGAGCAGGTCGCGCGGATCGCGCAGCGCCTCGGTGAAGGTGCGGGTGACGGGGTCGGACGGCGCGTCCTGCCCGTACCGGTCGGAGCTGCCCAGGATGACGCCGTCGCGCGTGCCGACGCCGAGCAGCACCGGGCAGTCGGCCTGCGCCGGCAGGACGGTCCCGGCGGGCCAGCCGAGCATGGTGGCGACCATGGTGTGCGTCCCGTAGGCGAAGCAGGCCCGGACGCCGGGGACGAACCGGGCGGACTGCAGCACCACGGTGCCGCCCGCCGAGTGCCCGCCGAGCGCGATGCGGGTCGGGTCGAGCGACCCCTTGAGCAGCTCGATCTCGTTCAGCGCGGCCAGGACGGCGGGTATGGCGGGGCAGGTCGGCCGCGTGCCGTAGGCGTCGGGCCGGGCGGCGTCCAGGTCGACGCCGGGGGTGAGGCCGTACCGGCCGCCGAACAGCTCGGCGACCCGGTCGAACGTCACGACGACGAACCCGGCCTCCGCGATGGCGGCGGCCAGCGGGCGGTAGGCGGCCTGCTCGACGTTCACCCCGGAGCAGAACACGACCACCGGGTAGGGCGCGCCGCTCGGGTCGGCCGGGAACTCGCCCGACAGCCGCTCGGCGTCGGTGCCCTCCGCGCGGGCCGGGTAGTACACCTTGAGGTGCGCGGTGCCGAACGGCGCGGGGCCGCCGGTGTCCGCCGACCACCACAGCGACCGGACCATCGTGCCCGTGGCCGGGGGCTTCTCCGGGGCGGTGGTCATGGCCGGGGCAGCTTCCGGTCGCCGCCCCACAGGGCGCGGACGAGGCGGTCGGTCATCTCCGGGCCGAAGTACCGGACGCCCATCACGTTCGCCGGGTCGCGCTCGGCGATGTTGCGGCGGGTCGCGAGGTCGGTGGCGGCGAGCGCGTCGCGTTCGGCGGCGGGGACGGGCTCGGCCTCGTCCACCCAGCCGAGCCAGCGGTCCACGTGCTCGGTGAGCAGCCGCTCCACCAGGTCGATGTTCTCCTCCTCGCGAGGGAAGGAGTGGCAGTGGGCGGTGGGCGACAGGCTCGCCCGGATGAACCCCGCGCGGCTCGTGAACCATTCGAGCTGCGGGTTCTGCTCCCGGACCGTCAGCCAGTCCTCGTTGAGGGGCTCGTAGTAGGCGTCGTAGTACGCGCCGTCCGCGAGCAGGTTGGTGCGGGGCACCGAATCGACGTAGAACCAGCCCTCCGGCCACACCAGCAGCGCGATGCCGAGGTGCGGCACCCGGATCTGCGGGCCGAGCCACACCGTCAGGTGCAGGTTGGCGAACCCGGCGGTCGGGTTGCCGAGCCACGAGTGGACCATCCAGTCGACCTCGGGCCCGCTGTAGGCGGCCAGGCGCCCGCCGGGGCTCTCCGGCGGGTTCCCGTACGACTCCAGGTCCTCGGTGGACGGGTCGCGCGCCAGCTCGAACCGCGCGTCGATCCGGGCCTTGAGCCGGTCCAGGATGGCGCCGAACCGGTGGAAGGTGTCGGTGACGTCGACGGTGGGGGACTCGTCCACCATCTGCTCGACGTGCTGCAGGGTCTCCTTCAACGGCTGGGTCTCCTTCAACGGCGTTCTCCGCTCGCTTCTTCGGCCAGTGCGGCGACCGCGTGCGCGGGGCGCCCGCCGACCAGGTCGGTGTTCTTGGACACGAGCCGGTTCACGGCCTGCGCGGGATGGACGGCGGCCACGGTGACCGGCCCGGTCGCGCGGGTGACCAGGGGGTGGCTGATGCGGCCCTCGAAGGGGCCCGTCCAGGACGTCCACAGGGTGAAGTCGGCGGGCAGCGCGAGGATCACGCCGTCGTCCGGCCCGGCGGCGACGATGTTCAGCCGGTTCTCGGCGGCGCGCTCCGGCAGGCCGAGCGCGATCTCCCACTCCTCGGCGGGGGTGAACGGGACCGCGACGGCGTCGGCGTCGGCGATGGCCGCGAGCCGGAACACCTCGGGGTAGAGGGCGTCGTCGCCGGTGACGAGCGCGAGCCGGCCCCAGGGGAGGGTGAAGACGGCGAGCCGCTCGCCGTACTCGGCGGCCCAGCCGGAGTGCCGGACGCAGGCGTGCAGCTGGGGTTGGCTCCCGGCGAGGCCGCCGGCGTTCACCAGGTAGGCGGTGTGCGCGGCGCCCGCACGCACGCTGGTCACCGCGTGCGCGGTGGTGCCGGCGAGCGCGGCGGCGAGGGCGGAGACGACGGCGCCGGGGTCGGCGTCCGCGCCGAACGCCAGCTCCGGGAGGACGATCAGCTCTGCGCCCGCGAGCGCCGCGTCGCGCACCGCACCGGGTGAGCGGACGACGGCGGCGGCCACCTTCGCGTCGCCGGGCGGCGCTGCGCGGGGGCGCGGCGCCGCGACGATCGGCGCGTACAGCCGCGGCCTGCGGGCGGCGAACAGGTCGGTGCCGTCCGGGCGGGTCTTGTCGTCGGCGAGCGCGGGGTCGATGTCGGCGACGACGACGGCCTCGCCGGTCCGCGGCCCCTTCGCGACGACCGTGCCGTCCGGGGCGACGATCTGGCTCTCGCCCGCCCCGTCCAGCAGTCCGGCCGGGACGCCGAGCCGTTCGGCGATGGCGGGCAGCAGCTCGGCCGGCAGCAGCGGGCCGACCTTGTTGGCCGCCACCACCCACGCCTTGTTCTCGGCCGCGCGGACGGGGACGTGCAGCGCGGCCTCATCGGTGGCGAACGAGTTGAGGCTGTTCAGCAGCACCTGCGTCCCGCGCACGGCCAGGTCGCGGGGGACGTCGCTGGTGACGCCCTCCATGCACGCGTACATGCCGAGCCGGCCGTGCGGGGTGGCGATCACGGGCCCGGCGGCGGTGCCGGGGTCGAGGTGGTCGCCCTCGGCGCCCATCAGCGTGAGCTTGTCGGAGCGGCCGAGCAGGGCGCCGTCCGGCCCGTAGAGCAGGTTGCCCACGGTGACCCGGCCGCCCTCGGTCAGGGTGACGTTGACCTTGATGTGCGCGCGGTGCGCGACGGCCCGCTCCCGGATCGCGGTGAGGAACGGCCCGTCCGGGGTGCAGGCGTACCGGACGGCTTCCGCTTTGTCCGCGTACCAGGACAGCCGGTTGCAGAACTCCGGCAGCACGATGATGCTCGCACCCTCGGCCGCGGCGCGGTCGATCAGGCGCAGGCAGGCGGCGAGGTTGCCGGGCACGTCCCGGCCGGTCGCGAACTGCACGGCGGCCACGCGGACCGGACCCATCCGGCCTCCCGGTTCCTCTAGCGAAACGCTGTTTCCATGACACTACAATCGCGGTCCCGGGACCGCCAGAGCCCGCGGGCGGAAACTTCCCGCTCACGGGCCCTGGCGGTCGCTGGTAAGGGGCCGTTCCGGGGGGTGTGGGGGGTCGGCCCCCTACCGGTGACCGGGCTTAGGAGGCGCCGGTGAGGGTCTGGATCCGGCCCGCGCCCAGTTGCGCCTGGTAGTAGGAGCCGCCGGGCAGGTACGCGGCGGTCTGCGTGCCCCGGAAGGCGTCCGTGGCCCAGGCGACCGCGAACGTCTGCAGGACCGCGATGTTCTCCGCCTTCGGCGTCCCGCAGGCGATCGTTCCCACGGTGTCGGTGCTCGCGCCCTCGGCGTCGGTGTGCGCGCCGCCGGTCAGCCGGACGCCGACGAACGGCGCGTGCATCCTGGCCTGCACCGCGTCGGTGCCGCTGCCGCTGTTGTTGCAGGTGCCGTCCGGCGCGGAGATCGTGCGGACCATGCGGCCGGTGCCGTCGACCGCCCGCAGTCCGGTGTCGAGGTTGCTTCCGAGGAACGACTTCACCGGGTCGAGCAGGACGAGGCCGCGCACCCGGGCCCACCCCGCCGCGCTGTCGGTGCGCAGGCGCCCGGCCACGTAGCTGACGGCCTCGCCGCCCGCCGAATGCCCGGAGAGGACGAGGGAGCCGGGTAGCGTGAGGCCGGGCCGTCCCGCCTGCGTCTTGGCCTTGGTGAAGCTGCGGCCGAGCTTGTCGTTCGGGTCGCCCATCTTGGCGAACAGGTCGGCGACGTTGCCGAGGAAGTCGGTGTTGTTGCCGATGTTCTGCAGCGTGCAGCCGAACAGGTTGGCGCTGGGCAGGCTCGGCGCGAAGACCAGGTACCCGGCCGTCGCGTACTTGGACGCGAGGTCGGCGACGTTCCCGTTGGAGCGGGCGAAGCCGTGCTGCAGCCACACGAGGCCCTGCGGGGAGCCGGAGGGGAAGTACCAGTCGGCGTTCTGGTTCAGTGTCGTGAACGCGCAGCGGATCTCGACGGTGGTCTGGACGCGGGTGACCGCGGCCTGTGCGGGGGCCACGGGGCCGAGGGCGGTCAAGGCGAGGGCGGCGGCGCCGGCCGCGGCCAGGGTCCGGACGACACGTACGGGGCGCATGCAGTCTCCGAGGGGGCGGGGGTCTGTTTCGGACACCGAAACAGAGTTTCCATTATGGACCTCTCCATTAAGCACGCCGGGACGGGCGAAGGCAATGGCCCGGTGCCGCGAATCGGCGGCGCGGCTCCCCGGCGGAGGTCAGGAGGGGTAGGCGCCCGCGCCCATTCCGGCGCCGCCCGCGCGGAACGCGGCCGGGGCGTGGATCGCGCACGTCTGCGCGTACTCCAGCAGGCCCTCGGTGCCGTACTCGCGGCCGTGCCCGCTGCGCTTCACTCCGCCGAACGGCGCGCGCAGCGCCATCCCGGTGCGGTTGTGGGTGTTGACGAAGGTGAAGCCCGCGTCGAAGCGGCGGGCGAACGCGAACGCCCGGTCCTCGTCGGCGGACCAGACCGACGCGCCGAGGCCGAGGTCGCCCGCGTTGGCGCGCGCGACCACCTCGTCCTCGTCGTCGTAGGCCAGCAGCGGCACGACCGGGCCGAACTGCTCGTCGGCGACCACCCGCGCGTCGTCGGCCACGTCCGTGACCAGGGCGGGCCGGACGAAGTAGCCGCGGTCCAGGTCGGCCGCGACGGCGCCCAGCTCGGTGACGGTGCCGCCGCACCGCCGCGCGTCGGAGACCAGCGCCCGGACGCGGTCCGCCGCCGCGCCCGAGATGACCGGGCCGACCGTGGTCGCGGCGTCGAGGGGATCGCCGAGCACGAGCGTCCGCCCGGCCGCCGCCAGGTAGGCGGCGCGGAACTCGGCCAGCCGCGGCCGCGGGACGTAGAGGCGCTTGGCGGCCATGCAGACCTGGCCCGCGGTGGCGAACGACGCCATCACCAGCCGGTCCATCGCCGCGTCCGAGAGGTCCGCGTCGTCGAGCAGCACGACCGGGTCGTTGCCGCCGAGTTCGAGCAGCGTCGGCGTGATCGCCTTGGCGGCGGCCGTCCCGATGGCGCGGCCCGCCTCGGCGCCGCCGGTGAACGCGACGCGGTGCACGCGGGGGTGGCCGGCGAGCGCCCGCGCCGTCCCGGCATGGCCGTGCACGACCCGCACGAGCCCACGCGGGAACGCCCCCATGGCCTGGGTGACCGCCAGCGGCGCGAGCGGCGACGGCTTGACCACCACCGTGTTGCCCGCCGCCAGCGCGGGACCGACCTTCAGCAGGGTGAGGATGACGGGCGCGTTCCACGGGGTGATGGCCGCGACGACCCCGTAGGGCCGGTGCCGCAGGACGAGCCGCCCGGCGGCGTCGTCGGTCTCGCGGTCCGCGAACACCGCGGGCGCCCGCTCCGCCGCCCAGCGCAGGTAGGCGGCGGCGAACCGCAGCTCCCCGGCGCAGTCGGCGCGCGGCTTGCCGGACTCGCGGGCCAGCAGCTCCGCGACGCCGGGCATCGCGTCGAGCGCGTCGGCGGCCGTCAGCAGCGCGGCGGCCCGGTCCGCGGCCGGGACGCGGCTCCAGTCGCGCTGCGCGGACTCGGCCGCCCGCACGACCCGGTCGACCTCGGCCTCGTCCGAGACCGGGACCCGGCCGACGATCTCGTCCGCGCGGGCCGGGTTCTCCCGGACGATCTCACCGGCCGTCAAGCGACGTCCCGCAGGGAGGCGATCATCGACGTGCGCAGCAGGTACCGGCGCGCCTCGGCGGGGTCTGCGGCCAGCCGGCGCAGCTCGTCCCGGTACCCGTCCGGGTCGCGCATCCGCTCCCAGTTGGCGTGGGTCAGCCGGCCGACGAACGACCGCGCGACGTCGCGGCGCGCCTCGGCGGCGGCGTCGAGCGCGGACTCCGGCCCGCCCGCCAGGACGTCCGCGAGCGCGCCCGCCAGCAGGACGGCGTCGTGGATGCCGCTGTTCATGCCCATGCCGCCGAGCGGATTGTTGACGTGCGCCGCGTCCCCGGCCAGCAGCACCCGGCCCGTCCGGAACGTCGCGGCGATGCGCTGGTGGACGCGGTACAGGCTGGCGTGCGCGACGTCCCAGGGGGCGTCGGCGACCCCGCGCAGCCGCTCGGGGAGCCGCGCCAGCTCCTCGGCGTCGGGGGTGCCCTCCGGGGTGGGGAACAGGACCCGCCAGTGGTCCGGGGTGCGCAGCAGCACCAGCCACTCGCCGGGGTCGAAGACGTAGTTCACCGCGGCGATGCCGGGCAGCAGGTCCTCGACGGCGGTCCGGGTGGAGGCGACCAGGAACCGCTCCGGGTAGGTCATGCCCTCGAAGGCGATGCCGAGATCCTGCCGCACCGCCGAGCCGGCGCCGTCCGCGCCGATCAGCCAGCCGCCGCGCACCCGCTCGCCGGCGGACGTCGTCACCGTCACGCCGCCGGGTTCCGGCTCGACCGTGCGCACGGCCGCGCCGAACCGCACCTCGCCGCCCGCCTGGACGAGGTGGTCGCGCAGGATCGGGGTGAGCTTGCCCTGCTCGCACTGGACGCGGAACGGGTACGGCGTGTCGCCCGCCAGCACCGACAGGTCCAGCTCGGCGACGACGCCGCCGCGCCGCTCCCGGTACTGGAAGGTCCGGGAGACGAGGCCGCGCTCCAGCAGCGGGCCGAGGACGCCGAGCCCGTCCAGCATCTCCAGCGACGGCGGATGGAAGGTGGACGCACGCGACTCCGCGGCGAGTTCCGGCTCCGCCTCCAGCACGGTGACCGGGACGCCGCGGCGTGCCAGCGCGAGTGCCGCGGTGAGCCCGACCGGCCCGGCCCCGGCCACCAGCACAGGCTCCAGCACGGGCTCCATCACGGCTCCCGGGAGTGCAGGGCGAACCCGTCCTCCACGCCGACGACCCGCGGGTTGGTGAAGAACCGCAGGGTCTCCGCCGTGCCCTCCTCGCCCAGCCCGGACGCGCCCCACGCGGGACGGGGCGCGAACAGGTGCAGGCTCAGCACGCTGGACCCGTTGACCTTCACCTCCCCGGCGCGGACGCGCCGCGCCACGGCGAGCGCCGCGTCCTCGTCGGTGCCGGCCACGTACCCTTCCAGCCCGTACGCGGTGCCGTTGGCCAGGGCAACGGCCTCGTCCAGCGTCCGGTAGGGGTGGACGGTGGCGACGGGACCGAAGATCTCCTCGGTGGCGTCGCCGGGGTCCACGCCCGTGACGAGCGCGGGCGCCAGGTAGTTGCCCTCGTCCGGCACCTTGGTGGTGGACAGGATCCGCCCGCCGAGCGCGTCCCGCCGGCCGGCGACCAGGTCGCGGTGCCGCGAGTGCACCAGCGGGCCGAGGTCGGTGGCCTCGTCCAGCGGCGGGCCCGCGCGCAGCGCCGCGAGCCGCTCGCCGATCGCGTCCAGCAGCGCGTCCCGCAGCGCCTCGGGCACGATGAGCCTGCCGAGCGCCCGGCACCACTGGCCGTTGAGCGTGGTGAGCAGGTCCACGGCGGTCCGCGCGGCGCGGCCGATGTCGGCGTCCGGCATGACGATCAGCGGATTGTCGCCGCCGAGCTCCAGCTGGACGGGCTTGATCCCGGCGGCGCAGGCGGCGGCGACCGCCCGGCCGCCCGCGGCGCCGCCGGTGAACGACACCGCGCGGATCCGCGGGTCGGCGGTCAGCCGCGCGCCGGTCTCCCCGGTGCCGTGGACGAGCTGGAAGACCCCGCCGGGCACGCCCCCGTCCGCGAGGACGGCGGCGGCGACCTCGGCGAACCGCTGCGCCCCGTACGGCGCGTACTCGCTGGGCTTGAGGACGGCGGGGCAGCCCGCGGCGAGCGCGTTGGCCACCTTGTGCGCGGCCATCGGCGCGGGCGCGTTCCACGGGACCAGGCACAGCGCCGGCCCCCACGGCAGCCGCCGCACCTCGGCCGCCCGGCCGTCCTCGCGGGTGAAGGACGTCGCCAGCCCGCCGCCGCGCAGCTGCTCGGCCGCCAGCCGGAACGACCCGGACACGATGACGCCGAGCGGGGCCGCCTGCCGGATCGGGACGCCGGTGGCCGCCGCCTCCAGGGCGGCGATCTCGCCGGTCACCGGTTCGAGTGCGGCGGCGACGGCGTCCAGCAGGTCGGCGCGCTCGGCGGCGGGGCGCGCGGCCCAGCCGTCCGCCGCCTCGCCGGCCGCGGCCAGCGCCCGCTCCACCCGCTCGCCGCCGGTGACGGGGGCGGGTCCGAGCTCCGCGCCGGTCGCCGGGTCCTCCAGGACGGGCCCGGCACCGGGCGCGGCGGCCCACAGCCCGGCCACCAGATCCCGGTGCGGGGCTCGTTGCGGGGCGGTCACCGCTGGACGCTCGCGAACAGCTCGTTCTCCTTGTGCTCCGTGATGACCTGCGCCGCTTCGAGCCGGCCGCGCTCGGCCGGGAAGGTCATCACCAGCCCCATCGCGAGGTCGCGCATCGCGCGCCCGATCACCCCGTCCATCGTGGCGGCGGAGGTGCCGCACGCCTTGAACGCGCCCATGACGACCTGGAAGCACGCCTCGGTGATGTCGCCCTTGGCGATCCGCCACTGCCGGTAGACATCGCTCTTCGGCAGCAGCGGCGGCTCGGAGGTCTCCAGCTCCAGCTGCCGGCGGATCCACAGGTAGGCCGTCTCCAGCCGCTCGGTCATGTCCCCGATGATCACCTGGTGCATCGGCGAGGACGCGATCGGCCGGCCGGAGTCGGCGAAGGTCCGCCGGGTGAGCCGCTCCACGGCGAAGTCGTAGGCGTTCTGCGTCGCGCCCAGGTAGCAGGCCGCGATGGCGAGCTGGTTGCCGACGAAGCTGCCGCGGCTCATCCGCAGCATCCGCACGAACGCGCCGGGGACGGTCAGCGCCTCCTCCGCCGGGATGAACACGTCGGTGAGCGTCACGCCGTGGTTGTTGGAGGCCCGCATCCCGAGACCGTTCCACGGCTCGCGGGAGACGACGCCGGGCGCCTCGCGCGGCACCAGGAACAGCGCCAGCCCGTCCGCGTCGGTGGTGCCGTCGAGCCGGGCGGTCACCAGGTAGGTGTCGGCGACGCCGGTCGCGCAGCCGAACGACTTCACGCCGTTGAGCAGCCAGCCGCCCTCGGCGGGGGACGCGGTGGTCGCGATCGCGATGTTGGCGCTGGAGGACTTGACCTCCTCGCTCGCGAAGTTCGCCATCCACGTCCCGGTGGCCATCCGGTTCAGCACCTTCTCGGCGAACGCCCGCACGGGCTTGACCTCGTCGCCCTCGAACAGCCCGGCGTCGATGGCCTCCAGCGGCAGCAGCCCGCGCGAGGCGCTGGTGTTGTGGAAGAAGTACGACAGCGCGGTGGACGGGCAGGCCGTGCCCATCGCGTAGGTGGCGGCGGCCAGGTCGCGCAGGCCGCCGCCGAGCCCGCCGTACTCGGCGGGCACCACGAGGCCGAGCAGCCCGGCGTCGCGCAGCAGCGCCACGTGCCCGGACGGGAACTCGGCGGCGGCGTCCGCCGCCGCGGCGGCCTCGCGCAGCCGCGGCAGCACGGCCTCCACGCGCTCCGCCCGCTCCCGCTCGGCGTCGGTCATCTGCTCCACGAGCCGTGCGCCGGTCGGCGTCCTCGGCTGGGTCATCGGCTGCATTCCCTTCCAACTGGTCAGGAGGCGGCCCGGTAGGTGCGGCCCGGCAGGGCCGACCCCCACAGCGCCTCCAGGTCCGCGGCGGCGGCCACCAGGGCGGCCCTGTCGATCGGGGTGGCGACGTCGAGCCGGCCGGCCAGGTACAGCAGGTCCTCGGCGCACAGGCCGCCGTCGATACCGCCGAGCGTCACGTCGAAGCTCCGCACGCCGCTCTTCATCGCGGTCAGCGCGTTGGCGAGGCCGAGCCCGTACGCCTCGCGCAGCCGCACCCGCAGCGGCACCGGCCGGGCCCGCGCCACCGCCTCCTGCAGCACGTGGCGGACGAGCAGCGGCGAGGCGGCCGTCGCGCCCTCGTCGAGCGCGATCTCGGCGCATCCGGCGGCGGCGAGCCGGTCGACCGCGGCGAGCACGGCGGCCTCGCGGGCGGGGGCGAAGACGTCGCTCACCCGGCCGACCACCGCCAGGCCGCGGGCGCGGGCCGCCTCGATCAGCCGGGGCGCGGCCGGCCCGTCCACGATCTCGGCCGTCACCGGCGAGTCGCGGGGGACGTGCGCGAGGGCCGCCGCGTCCTCGACCAGGGTCGACCAGGACCGGCCGGAGTCCGCCGCGCCGTTGAGGTGCGGGCCGGGCGGCACCGGAGTGCGGACGCGGACGCCCGCCGCGCGGACCGACTCCAGCAGCCGGGCGGCGCCGGCCCGGGTGACGCGGGCGGGTGCGCTGCCGGAGGCGGTGAGCCGGCGGTGCAGCGCGGCGGCGAGCCCGGTGTCGGCGATCGTCACCTCGTCCGGCAGCGGGTCGGCCAGCTGGCCCCAGGCGCGGGAGTGGAACAGCAGCGGTGCTGTGCGCCGCCGCGTCTCGGCGGTGAGCACCTCGCCGACGAAGATGGTGTGGTCGCCGCCCGGGTACGCGTGGGCCACCCGGCAGTCGAGCCAGGCGAGCGCCTCCGCCAGCACGGGCGCGCCGCCGGGGGCGGGGGTCCAGGTGCCGCGCGCGAACCGGTCGCCGGTCTCGCGCCCGGCGAACCGGTGGCCGATGTGCGCCTGGTCCTTGCCGAGGACGCTGACCGCGAAGACGCCGCTGCGCTCGACGAGCGCGTGCGTGTGGATGTCGCGGGCCAGGCAGACCAGGACGAGGGGCGGGTCGAGGCTGACGCTGCAGAACGAGCCGGCGGTCATGCCGTGCCAGCCGTCCCCGGAGGTGGTGGTGACCACGGCGACGCCGGTCGGCCACTGGCCGAGCACCGAACGGAAGGTCTGTGCGTCGACCGCCACGGCACCGTGCCCTTCGTTTCGCTAACGGAAACACCGTCCCACTCACGGTAACGACGGTGCGGAGCGGGTGTCAACGCCCCCGGCGGTGACAAGTGTTCCGGCAAGGGAAACGCGATGGCCTAGACTTCGGCTGAACCCACCCCGTCGGAAGGAACCGCCGTGTCGCGTAACGCGACCTCCCGGAGCGTCTCCGCGCCCGCCGCCGAGGAGGGCGAGGGGCAGAGCCGGTCGATCGCCGCCGTCGAGCGCGCGATGGACGTCCTGCTGCTGTTCGGCCGCAGCGGCCGGCCGGACCTCGGGGTGACCGAGATCGCCACCGAGCTCGGGCTGACCAAGGCCGCCGTGCACCGCATCCTCACCGCGCTGCGCAGCCGCGACTTGATCGCCGTCGACCCGGTGACCCGCCGGTACGCGCTCGGGCACGCCGCGATCGCGCTCGGCCGCGCCTACCTCGCCCGGATGGACCTGCGCGCCCTCGCGGCGCCGGAGCTGCGCCGCCTCGCCCAGCAGCTCGGGGAGACCGCCACCCTGTCGATCCGCCGCGGCGACACCCGGCTCTACGTGGACCAGGTCGTGCCGCCGCACGAGCTCCGGGTCGAGGTCAGCCTCGGCATCCCGTACCCGCTGCACGCGGGCAGCTCGTCCAAGGCGATCCTGGCCTTCCTGGACGAGGCCGAGGTCGGCGCGCTGCTCGGCCGGCACGGGCTGGAGGCGCTGACCGACCGGACGATCGTGGACGAGGACCGCCTGCGCAAGGAGCTCGCCGCGATCCGCAAGCGCGGCTACGCCTCGTCCCAGGGCGAGCGCCAGGAGGGCACGGCCTCGGTCGCCGCGCCGGTCTTCGACCACGACGGCCGGGTGATCGCGGCGCTCTCCGTGGCCGGCCCGCAGACCCGGTTCCGGCCCCGGCTGGCCGAGTGCGCGCCGCCGGTGATGGAGGCCGCGGCGCGCGTCTCCGGGAAGCTCGGCCACGGCGGCGGCTGACCCGCCGCTCACCTCGCGGGCCGGCCCCGCGTCACAGGTCGGCGCCGGGCTTGAGCACGCCGAGGACGGCGGCGCCCAGGACCGACGCCCAGATGCCGAACACGTACGGCAGGCAGCCGTCCACGGCGCGCTTCAGCGTCCGCTCCACTTCCGGGGTGGAGCCGCCGCTCATCAGCGCGCCGAACGCGGGCCCGAAGGGGCGCAGCGTGAGCCGGATGCCGAGCCCGCAGGCGATGGCGGCGGTGTAGAGGGCGATCTTGCCGCCGAGCCAGCGCGGGTCGGTGGTGACGCCGAACGGCCGGTCGGCGAGCAGCGTGTAGGCGGACACGGCGGCGAGCGCGGCGACCAGCCCGATCCGGACCGCCCAGTCGGCGCGGCGCACCCACGGGAAGCGCCCGTGCGTGCGGTGGTCGGCGATCGTGGCGGCGAGCCAGCCCAGGGCCAGCAGCCAGACGAGCACGACCTGCCACCAGCCGAAGAGGGGCATGCCGAACAGCTCGGCGCCGTGCGGGTCCAGCGCCATGAGCGTGACGCCGCTCGGCAGGAACAGCACGAGGCAGATCTTCGGGCCGAGGTCGAGCCCGCTCATCACGCTGAGCGCGGTGGCGCGGGCGGCGGGGGTCAGGTCGGGCTTGAGGACGTACCGGCTGGAGTAGAAGACGCCGAGGTCACCGCCCAGCCAGAAGACGAAGAGCACCAGGTGCAGCAGGATCCACCAGCCGTGCGCGTGCGCTCCCACGGCACCTCCCCATATGGAAACACTGTTTCAACGTGGGGAACGGTAACACGAGAGGTGGAACGGCGGATCAGGCCGCCGCGGTGCGCGCCCGGCGGCCCGCCAGCTCGGCGAAGACGACGAGGCGGTAGGCGGCGGAGAACTTCGGATGGCAGGTGGTGAGCGTGAGCATCGCCTTGCGCGGCCTGCGCCCCGGCTTGCCCGGCACCGGCGCGGTCACGTCGGTCCGGCTCGGCCGCACCACGATGCGCCGCGTCACGCGGTAGACGAACGTCGTGGCGGCGGTGTCGATGAGGATCTCGTCGCCGCGGGCCAGCTCGCCGTTGCGCTCGAACGGCCCGCCGTAGGTGGTGCGGTGGCCCGCGATCGCCATGTTGCCGACCTGGCCCGGCTCGGCCGTCCCCGGGTAGTGCCCGGGGCCCCGGCGCAGGTCGGCCGTCCCCACGCCCTCCACCACCGCGTACCGGTAGGACGGCCCGAACTTCGGGACGCGGATCAGCGCGTACGCCTCCCCGGCGGCGGGCGCGGCGGCCGCGCTCGCGCCCCCGCCCACGCGCTGCGGCCCGGCCGCCGCGAGCCTGCGCGTCTGGGTCGCGTTCCAGCGCCGTTCCAGCTCGCTGTGCAGGTCGCCCTGCTCCCGGTGGGTGTACTGGCCGGTGCCCCAGGCCAGGTAGCCGACGAACATGGCGAGGACGAGGCCGGCCGTCATCGACAGCTCCGCCAGGCTCCGCAGCACCGTGCGCATGGTCGGAAACCGTAACCCTTCGGTAGGGAAACGGCGATCCCCTCAGTGAAACGATTGGGTTGCCGCCCGCTCACGGGCCTTGACAGCGCCGCTCCGGTGCGGTTTCGCTATGTCCGTCCTGCGAAACTTTGTTTCCCGATGAGAAACAAAGCTGCGCATGGCCGGGAGTGAGGAGCAGCGGCAGATGAGACGCACACGCACGGCCCTGCGCGGAGCCGCGGCGGTGATCACCGCGGCGGGCGCCGTCGCGGCTCCCGCGATGCAGGCGGGCACCGCGTACGCCGCCACCGGACAGGTCCCCTACCAGTGCCAGATCTTCGGTTCCGTGTTCGACTACGACGCGACCGTGACGATCACCGCGCCCGCCTCGGCCGGCGCCGGGGACACGGTGACCGTCGAGGCCGACTTCTCCGACATGCCCGGTGTGGCGCCGCTGCCGGTCAACTCCTGGGTCACGTCCGGCACGCTCGCCGTCTCCGGCGCGCAGTCCGGGTCCGTGCCGATCAGCGCGCCGAAGCGGACCGGGCCGATCCCCGCCTACGGCGAGCTCCCGATCGGCAAGGTCTCCGGCGAACTCACCCTCACCGGCTCCGGCCAGGTGCGGATCGCCCCCGCCGGGCTGACGGTCGTCGCCGAGGCCGGGGCGCAGGCCACCATCGCCTGCACGCCCAAGAGCACCCCCGGGCACCTCGCGACGATCGACGTCACCGCGGGCGGGCCGGGCGCGTCGGTCAGCCCCCCGAACGTCGTCCAGGGCGGCACCGTCACCCTTACCGGCTCGGGCTGGCAGCCGGGCGCTGTAGAGGTGGCGCTCTGCGACGCCGCCGGGGCCGCGTGCATGCCGGACGACCTGACCGCCGTGACCGCGTCCGCCGATGCCGCCGGGAAGCTCACCGGCTCAGTGACCATCGCCGAGGCCGCCGCGCCGGGCCCCCGCACGATCGTCGTCGCGCAGGGCGAGGCGAGCACGCGCGTGCCGCTGACCGTCACCGAGAAGACGCCGCCGCCGACCGGCGCGTGCGCGGACGAGGACCCGGACCGGTGCGGCGAGCAGCAGATCAACCTCACCGTCAACGGCGGCCCGCTCACCATGTCCCGCGAGGCGGGCGAGGTGGAGCTCACCCCGGTCACCCTGAACGGCACCGAGCAGTCCGCCACCGGCTCGCTCAAGCGGGTCGAGGTCATCGACGCGCGCGGCGGCACCGCCGGCTGGTCGCTCACCGGCACCCTCACCGACTTCACCTCGTCCGCCGGCACGAAGATCCCGGCCGGGAACCTCTCCTGGACGCCGGCCTGCACCGCCGCGCCCGGCGCCAGCGCCGTCACCCCCGGCAGCGCGGGACCGCTCGACACCACCACCGCCGCGACGCTGTGCACCGCGCCCGGCGGCACCGGCCAGGTCGTCGGCGGGACGTTCTCCGCAGGGGCCGGCCTCAACCTCACCGTCCCGCCGCTCACGGGCGCCGGGCGCTACACCGCCGTCCTCACCCTCACCCTGTCCTGACCGCCCGGCCGCACGAGGTGATCGATGAGTCCCCTGCTCCGGATCGCCGCCGCCGCGGCGGCGGCGGGCCTGGCCGCGGTGACCGCCGTGCCCGGCGCCGCCGCCGCGGCGCCCGGCCCCGCGACGGGGAACGGCGCATGGTCGGTGGGACCCGCGAACCGCAGCGCCGCCCCGGCGGCACGCCCCTTCTTCTCGTTCGAGGCCCCCGCCGGCGCCACCGTCCGGGACGTCGTCCGCATCACCAACCTCACCGAGGCGCCCATCTCCTTCAAGGTGTACGGGACCGACGCCTACAACACCCCCCGCGACGCCGGGTTCGCGCTGCGCTCGGCCGAGGAGACGTCCAGCGACGTCGGCGCCTGGATCTCGCTGAAGGCCGCGTCGCCGAAGATCCCCGGCGGTAAGGCCAGGGAGATCCCCTTCACGCTGAAGGTCCCCGGCAACGCGACGCCCGGCGAGCACATCGGCGGGATCGTCGCGCTGAACACGGCCGTCGAGAGCGTCCAGGAGAGCGGCGGCGCCCGCGTCGGCATCCGGCGCGCCGTCGGCGCCCGCGTGTACCTGCGGGTCACCGGCCCGCTGACGCCCGGCATGCGCGCCGACGGGCTCGGCGTCGCCCGCACCGAGCCGCTCGTCCCGTTCGTGCGGAGCGGGCGCGGGACGGTCCGCTACACCATCGTCAACACCGGCAACCAGCGGATCTCCCCGACCGCCCGCGTCCGGGCCACCGGCGTGTTCGGCCGCGAGGTCAAGCGGTGGCCCGACCGGCGCATCCCGGAGATCCTGCCCGGCGAGCGGACCGAGATCACGCTGCCCTGGGACGGCCCGCCCGCCCTCGACCGGGTCACCGTGCGGGTCGAGCTGACCGCCGCGGGCGGCATCGACGTCCGCACGCAGACCCGGTTCACGGCGGTGCCCTGGGCGGCGCTGCTCGTCCTCGCGGGCACCGTGTTCGTGGTGTGGTCCGTCCTGCCCCGGCTGATCCGCCGCTGGCGGGAACGGGCGGGGCTGACCTCCGGTGAGACGGGGGTGTTCATGTGAGGCTCCGAACGATCGCCGTGCTGCTCGCCGCCGCCGCGGCGGTGGCCGTCCAGCCCGCGGTGTCCGCGCCTGTCTCGGCCGCGCCCGCCTCGGCCGCGCCCGCCCGTGCGGCCGAGCCCGGGGTGAGCGTGGAGCCCGGCGCCGCCGCCGCGGGCACGACCGCCCTGGTGCGCGGCAGCTCCTGGACGCCGGGCGCGACCGTGCAGGTCCAGGTCTGCGGCGCGAACGCGGTGCACGGCTCGGCCGACTGCGACACCGAGCGCGCCGTCACCGCGATGGTCGCCCCGGCCGGGACGTTCGAGGCGGGCCTCACCGTGGGCGCGCCGCCCGTCGCGTGCCCCTGCGTCGTCCGGGTCGGCACCCTGCCCGGCGGGACGGGCCCGGCCGCGACCGCGACGGCGCGGTTCACCGTCGAGGGGCACCCCGTCGAGCGGATCGTCCGGGACGTCGTGCCCGTCCGCGCCGACGTCGTCGGCCTGGACGTCGTCGGCGGCGGGGACCGCGCCGAGCTGTTCGGCGGCAGGCCGCGCCGGACCCTGCTGCTCCGGATCCGCAACTCGGGCGCCGAACCCATCGAGAACGCCCCGCTGGTCGTCGGCTGGGGCGCCGAGGACACCCCCGACAGCCCGCTCGACGCGCCGCGGACCGGTACCCTGCAACCCGGCCAGACCGCCACGTACCGGATCCCGGTGGAGCTGCCGCCGGCGGCCTTCGGGCAGTTCGTGGTCGGCGGGCGGTACGCCGGGTCCGTCCCGTTCGAGACGACGTTCAGCACCTACCCCTGGGGCCTGCTCGGCGCGAACCTGCTGGCCGCGCTGCTCCTGCTGTTCGGCATCCGGCTGGCGCTCGGCCGCTGGGCGGCGGAGCGCCGCCGCAGGCGCCGCCGCGCGGCGGCGGCGCCCGTCCACCACCCGGTGGCGCCGAGCGCCGCCCCGGCGGTGGAGCTCACCGACGTGCTCGGCTACCTGGACTCGGTGGCGCCGTCGCCGAGCGGCGCGTACGTGGTCGACCGCGCCGAGCTGATCGGCTACCTGGAACGGCGCAGCGGCGAGGTCCTCGAACCCGTCGACGCCGAGGCGCTGGACCGGTTCCTCGCCCCGCCGAGGGGAGAGGCGGTATGACGCTCCCGCTCCCGCCCGTCACCGACCCCGCCCCTCCCCGCGTCGCCGGGCCGATCGTGCTGGCCGTCGCCGGACCACTGGCGGGCGGGACGGTGCTGCTGCTCACCGACGCGCTCGGCGGCGTGGTGAAGGTCCCCGGCGACGTGGTCACCTACATGGCGCTCACGGGCCTGCTGCTCGCCTGCGCGGCGCTTTTCCCGCTGCTGTGGACGGCCGGGCGGCGGCGCCCCGGCCGGGCGGCGGCGGTGTGCGGCGCGCTGGCCGGGCTCACCGTCGCGCTGGCGGGGCTCGTCCCGGCCGTCCCCGTCTTCGCCACCGCGCTGATGGTGGCGGGCGCCCTCGCGGGGCCGCTGCTCGCCGTGCCGAGGGCGCACGCCGCCCGGTCGGCCGGTCGGCCCGCGCTCGGGCAGGCCGCCGCGCTCGCGGGCCTCGCCGCCGCGGCCTGGATCGCGGTGTTCCGGTCCGCCGAGCCCGGGTCGGCGCTGCTGATCGCGGGCTGCTGCGCCGCCGCGCTCGCCGCCGCGGCCGCCCTGCTCCTGCGCGAGGCGCCCGCGGAGGCCGGCCGGCCCGTCGCGCGGGTACGGGACGTGGCCCGCCTCCCCGAGGTCAAGGCGTCCCTCCCCGTGTACCTGCTCGCCGGCTGGGTGGTGGGGGCGCCGCTCATGGGCGGGCTGCACCTGCTCACCTTCCGCTGGAACCTGATCGGGGACGAACCCGTCCGGCACCTGGCGTGGGCGCTGCTCCCGGCCGTCGCGCTCGTCGTCCTCGGCCGCCGCACGGCCGGGACGCCGCAGACCGTCCCGTGGCTGCTGCTCGCGGGCGCAGCCGCGCCGGTCCTGATGGCGAGCGCCCCCGGCCCGGCCGCGCTCGCGGCCGGGTTCGCCGTCGCCCTGCCCGCCGCGTGCCTGGCCGTCGCCGCCCTCGACGCCGCAGTGCTCCGGCCGCTGCCAGAACCGCGCCTTCTGGCAGCGGCCGGTCTCACCGGGATCGCGGCGGCGGTCGGCGGTCTCGCCGGTCTCGGCTGCGCGGCGATCCTGCGCGGGCTGCTCGCCGAAGGGTCCGCGCTGACGCTGACGGCACTGCCGCCGATCCTCGGCGCGCTGCTGGCGCTGCGCGTGCGCGGCCCCGGCAGCGCGCAGCCGCCGCCGTTCCTCGACGTCCGGGACCTGTCGGTCACCCGCGGCCCGGTCCGGCTGAGCCGGGTGCGGCTGCGGATGGCGGCGGGCGAGATCGTCGCGCTGTCCGGCCCCGGCGCGGGCACGCTCGCCGCCGCCCTCGCCGGCGGGACGCCCTGCAAGGGCAGGATCGTGCTGGGCGGCGCCGACCTGACCGCGCTCGACGCCGGGCAGCGCATGGCGCTGGGCCTGTGCCACCACGCGGGCCCCGAACCGCGTGCTCCCGGGGAGGCGCCGGTCGCGGCGGGGCTGGCCGGGCACGCCCGCGCGATGGGCCACACCGACCCCGAGGCCGCCGCGCACTCCGTCCTGGACGTCTTCCCCTCGCTCCGCAAACTGGGCGGTGAACCCGCGGGGACGCTTCCCGCCGCGCCGAAGGCGCTGCTCTCGCTCGCCGAGGCGCTGCTCACCCGGCCCCGGCTCCTGCTGCTGGACGGCATCGCGGGCGGCCCGGGCGCCACCGCCGCGCACGCCGTGCTGCGCCGGCTCGCCGCCGCCGGCACCGCCGTGGTCGTCGCCGGACCGGCCACCCCGGAGATCCTCGCGCTCGTCCACCGCGCCTACACCGTCGAGCCCGGCCGCGTCGCGGAGGTCCCCGTCCCGGCGCACGACGAACCGCACCCGCCGGCCGTGGCCGCCAGCACCGGAGGTCCCGTCCCGTGATCCGCATCGTGCTCGCCGCGCTGGCGCTCGTCCCGGCCGCCCCGGCCGCCCCGGCCGGGACGGCCGCGCCGCCCGCGCCCGAGCTGCACGTCAGCCGCTCCGCCGACCTCACCCCCGGCGAGACGATCACCGTTACCGGGACCGGGTTCCGGCCCGGCCTGAAGGCGGTCGCCGTCGGGCTCTGCCGGGAGGGCTACACCAACGGGCTCAAGGACTGCGACCTCGGTGGCGGCGCGACCTTCGTCAACATCGACGCGCACGGGGCGCTGCCCAAGGTCACGCTCAAGGCCCGTCCCGAGTTCAGCGGCATCGACTGCATGACCCGCCAGTGCGTCATCGGCGCCGGGCCGCTGCCGGGCACCGTGCCGGACGCCGTCTACGACACCAACACCGCGGTCGTCCACGTGGGCTTCAAGGGCTCGTCGTTCAAGGGCGGCACCGCCGTGCGGACCTCCGCGGCGCCCGCCGCCGCGGACGAGCCGGGCACCGGAGGCCCCTCGACACCGCTCTGGGCCGCCACCGTCGCGCTCCTCGTCCTCGCCGGGGGAGTCGTCACCGTAGTCCAACGCCGCAGCAGACAACTATAAGGAGCAAGCCGTGACCGGAGACAGAATCATCCGAGGGGGGGCGACCCCCCGCACCCCCCGGACCGGCTCCGCCGGATTCGGGAGGCGTGCCGGCGCCGTGGCCGCGCTGGCCGGGGCCTGCGTCCTGGCGTTCGCGCCGCCCGCGCTGGCCGCACCGCAGATCAACGCGAGCAAGACCACCGGGCTCAAGGTCGGCGACACGATCACCGTCCAGGTGACCGGCATGAGCCCCAACGAGACCTTCGTGACGCTGGGCCAGTGCAAGCCCGGACCCAAGCTCCCCAACGACTGCGCGGGGCAGGACACCGGGGGCGCGATCCTCGGGGCCACCGACGCCCAGGGCAACTTCGTGACCAAGGACGGCTCCAAGGACGCCAAGATCAAGCTCGTCGCCGAGGCGGGCGGCGCCGACTGCACCGCCAAGGCCGGCGCCTGCGTCCTGGCCGTCACCGCCCCCGGCAACCAGGGCCCGAACACCGCCGAGATCCCGCTCACCTTCACCGGCGGCGGAGGCGGCGGTGGCGGTGGCGGCGACGATGACGGCTCCGGCGGCGGCACGGGCGACGGCACCGGCTCGGGCGGCGGTGGCGGCGGCACCACCGGCGGCGGCGACCTCCCGAACACCGGCAGCCCGGACGGCCTGCCCACCTACGCCATGATCGCCTCAGCACTGGTGATGGCCGGCGGCGCAGCCCTGCTGATCATCCCCCGCCGCCGCCGCGACCACTCCTGACCCGCCCCCGAGTTCGTTGACTTGCGGCGTGTTGTTGTTATGACGAGCCGGATAACAACAACACGCCGCAAGTCAACGGTCCCCCCGCCGACGACAAGGTTGAGCGGAGGCGTGCGGGGGTGGGCTCCCTGGCCGGCTAGCTCACGGGAGGTTGAACCGGCCGTCCCGTACCTCGGCCATGAACGCCGTCCAGGTGCGCACGGTGAAGGTGAGGTGCCCGGCGTCCGGGTCCTTGCTGTCGCGCACTGCGACGTTCGCCATCAGGTCGGCTACCTCGACGCAGTCTCCAGTCCCCCCGCTGTAGCTGCTTGTCCGCCACTTCACCGTGGTCGGGTTTGGTCGCATGCGCGCTCCTTCCTGCGGCTAAATCGTATCTGCCGCAAGAGCGCGTATGAGGTCCTGACTGTCTCTGGGGGACAGCGCCGCCGCGCGGAGGCGGTCGAAGGCGTCTGCGTAGGTCTCCAACTCGTGCGACGTTTCCAGGATCAATGCGCTGTTCATGGTCTCGATGTAGACCGCTCCCGTCTGCTCCTCGGCCGGGAAGCTGTACAGCGAGAAGGAGCCGACCATGGCCGGATGCTCTCCGGCGGCGAACGGGAGGACCTGCACCACCACGTTGAGTCTGTCTCGCTCTTCGATCAGGCTTTCCAGTTGTGCAGCCATGATCGCGTGGCTCCCCACTACTTGCCGGATCGCTCCTTCGTTGACCACGACCCACAGTTGCGGGGCCTCCCTCTCTTTGAGGAGTGCCTGACGAGCAAGCCGTACCTCCACCCGCTCGTCGATGACCTCCTGAGGGTCGGTAGGGCGGGCCGCGCGGATCACGGCGCGTGCGTAGTCATGTGTCTGGAGCAGGCCCGGGATGAGCGCCTGCTGGTAGGTGCGGATCAGCGAGGCGTCGGTCTCGATGCCGATCATGGTCCGGGTTTCGGTCGGCAGCGATGCGCTGTACGACTCCCACCAACCTCGTTCCTTTGCCCTGCGGGCCATCTCCACCAGGCGGTGTATCTGCTGCGGGTCGTCCACGCCGTAGAGGTCGAGAAGCCTGCGGACGTCGGTGGTACTGATCCCGATCTGCCGATTTTCGATTCGAGACAGCTTTGAGCCTTGCCAGCCCAGTTGAGCGACCACGTCCGTGATCGACATCTGGGCATCTGTCCGTATTCGTCGCAGTTCCGCCGCAAGACGGCGTCGCCTCATGGTCGGAGACCCGGCCACGATCACTCCAATCAGCAATTTGTTCTTCGTGAGCATATTGCACGACAGTCGCAATGAGTGCATGCTGTCTGACGCAGCGTCTCGACGCGAGGACGGGTGACGCGGGAGAGCAAGCGGCCCCGGACCGACGCTGGAACGTCGGGGAATCCGGGGCCTAGCCCGACTGGAAGGAGTCGGACCAATGACAGATGGTACGGGCAACCCCTTGGAAGCGTTGGCGGCGGAGCATGCGCGGCCGGGTCTTCGGGCTGAGGTTCACGGCGGGACACCGCCGGCGGCGGGGGCGGACGCCGCGGCCGAGGGGAAGCTGGAGCGGCTGAGGATTCTCGTCCGGCTGATGACGGACTTGCGCGCGCTCGGGCGTGGGTCTTGGCTGGCTCTTCCGGTCACGGGAGAACCGGTTCTGTACGTCCGGGTCCGTTCGGGCGCCCGCCAGATGGCGGTTCTGGGCGTGCAGGACGGCGGCGGCTGGTCGTACCTGTGGGACGGCGGCCAGAAGGCCGCGGCGGACGGCACGCTCATCGCGGCGCGGCAGATCGCGTCGGTGGACCGGTGATCGTCTGGGACGGAGTGCACACCGAGCGCATGTGCTCAGGCGGGGTCCTGGACGTGCGGGAGGTCCGGGCGCGGGTGCAGCGGACCCTGACCGGTGCGCTCGCGGGCAGCGTGGACGGCTTCGACCTGGACGACGTGGACCTGATGGTCAGCGAGATCGCCACGAATGCGGTCCGCCATAGCGCCAGCGGCAGGCGCGGCGGCGGGGTATGGGTGACGGTGCTGGTCTCGCGCGAACGCCTACGAGTGGAGATCCAGGACGATGGCGGCTCGGCGGGGCGTCCGCGAATCCCGGCACAGGGTGCGGGCTGGGACGAGCATGGGCGGGGGCTGCTCGTGGTGAACGGGCTGGCGGACCGGTGGGGGACGCTGCCGGGCGGCGACGGCCGGTTCACGGTGTGGTTCGAGGTGACGCGATGAGCAGGAAGGAATCAGCGGTACGGGTGCTGCGGGGTCGATGGGCCAAGCGGGCGCGGCGGAGCGGGGGGCATCGTGAGTCCGGAGGGGAAGGACCTGATCGCCAATGGCCCGATGACCTGTTCCCAGAGCCGTACCCCCGGGCGGTGTTCCTGTTCGGTGGATCGGGGCCGGGGGCGCGCAAGGCTTTGGAGCTTTTCCCACGAGAGGCCGGGGCATGGCGGGCACTGGCGGAGATGGAGGCGACGCGGGCGCGCGTGTGGCTGGGGCATGGCCGGGTGTGGGACGCGGGGGTGTGTGCCGGACGGGCGCAGGCGTACCGGGCGGCGGCCGAGCACGTGGAAGAGGTGCTGATCGAGGCGCTTGAGCTGTGGGACGAGTACGAGCGACAAGCCGGTGAAGGCGGGCATTGACCGGTGGCGGCACTACCGGTGGCGGTGACCTGCCGAACACCGGCAGCCCGGACGGTCTGCCCACCTACGCCATGATCGCCTCAGCGCTGGTGATGGCCGGCGGAGCCGCCCTCCTGATCCTGTCTCTTATA
>NZ_SMKM01000240.1 GCF_004348665.1 Actinomadura sp. GC306
GTTTCAGACCTTGGCCCTCAGGTGGGCCGGGAGCTCGCCGGTGCCCTTGACCCACTGGTTGGCCACGGCGCGGGTGGCGAGGACGCGGGAGATCTCCATGCCGACGCCCATCACCACGGCCCAGCCGAGCGCCTCCATCAGGTCCACGTCCGGGGACTCGGGGTTGGTCGGCGGTTCCTTGCCGGTGGTCTTCTTCCACGCCGCCGTGATCACTTTCCTCGCGACGAAGCCGCCGGCGAAGGCCGCGGCACCGGCCATCACCTTCCAGCCGATATCGCCTTTGTCCGCCATTGTCGTCCTCCACTCGGTCGGTGTCTCGCGACGCTACCGGAACCGCCCGCCACCGGGGGCGAGGCGATCGCCGCGTCGGCGCGGGTAATCGTCATGCGGAGGCGCCCGATGTCAATACCATTGGCCCATGACAGAGCAGCCGCGTACTCCGCACATCCCTTCCAAGCCCTCACTGGACGGCCTGGAGGACAAGTGGGTACGCGCCTGGGAGGACGAAGGCGTCTACCGGTTCGACCGCACGCGGCCGCGCGGGGAGGTCTTCTCGATCGACACCCCGCCGCCCACCGTGAGCGGTTCGCTCCATGTCGGCCACGTCTTCTCCTACACCCATACCGACGCCGTCGCGCGGTTCCACCGCATGCGCGGTCGGGCGGTCTTCTACCCCATGGGATGGGACGATAACGGGCTGCCGACCGAGCGCCGCGTCCAGAACCACTTCGGTGTCCGGTGCGACCCGTCCCTCCCGTACGACCCCGGTTTCGAGCCGCCGGCCAAGCCCGACCCGAAACGGCAGCTCCCGGTGTCGCGGCGCAACTTCATCGAGCTGTGCGAGCGGCTCACCGAGGTCGACGAGAAGGCGTTCGAGGAGCTGTGGCGCCGCGTCGGCCTGTCGGTCGACTGGGGGCAGCTCTACACGACGATCGGGGCCACCGCCCGGACGGCGTCCCAGCGCGCGTTCCTGCGCAACCTCGCCCGCGGCGAGGCGTACGTGTCGGAGGCGCCGACGCTGTGGGACGTCACGTTCCGCACCGCCGTCGCCCAGGCCGAGCTGGAGGACCGCGAGCAGCCCGGCGCGTTCTACCGGCTCCGGTTCCACGGGGACGAGCGGCCGGTCTACATCGAGACGACCCGCCCGGAGCTGCTGCCCGCGTGCGTCGCGCTGGTCGCCCACCCCGACGACGAGCGGTACCGGGAGCTGTTCGGGACGACCGTCCGCACGCCGCTGTTCGGCGTCGAGGTCCCGGTCCTCGCGCACCGGCTCGCCGAGCCCGACAAGGGCTCCGGCATCGCGATGATCTGCACGTTCGGCGACGTCACCGACGTCACCTGGTGGCGCGAGCTCGACCTGCCGACCCGCGCGGTCATCGGCTGGGACGGCCGGCTCGCCGCCGACCCGCCGCAGGGCGTCCCCGCCGGGCCCTACGCCGAGCTGGCCGGCAAGACGGTGTTCTCCGCCAAGGAGCGCGTCGCCGAGCTGCTGCGCGAGTCCGGCGACCTGGACGGCGAGCCCCGCGCGATCAGCCGGCCGGTGAAGTTCTACGAGAAGGGCAGCAAGCCCCTGGAGATCGTCACGACCCGGCAGTGGTACATCCGCAACGGCGGCCGGGACGCGGACCTGCGCGCCGAGATGCTCGCGCGGGGCCGCGAGCTGGCCTGGCACCCCGGCTACATGCGGGCCCGCTACGAGAACTGGGTCGAGGGCCTCAACGGCGACTGGCTGATCTCCCGGCAGCGGTTCTTCGGCGTGCCGATCCCCGTCTGGTACCCGCTGGACGAGGCCGGCGAGCCCCGCTACGACGAGCCGATCACGCCGGCGGAGGACGCGCTGCCGGTCGACCCGTCCTCCGACGTCCCGCCGGGTTACACCGAGGACCAGCGCGGGAAGCCGGGCGGCTTCGCGGGCGATCCCGACGTGATGGACACCTGGGCGACGTCGTCGCTGACCCCGCAGATCGCGGGCGGCTGGGAGCGCGACGCGGACCTGTTCGGCCGGGTGTTCCCCTTCGACCTGCGGCCCCAGGCGCACGACATCATCCGGACGTGGCTGTTCGCCACGGTCGTCCGCGCGCACCTGGAGCACGGGTCGCTGCCGTGGAAGGCGGCCGCGCTGTCGGGGTGGATCCTCGACCCCGACCGCAAGAAGATGTCGAAGTCCAAGGGCAACGTCGTCACGCCGATCGACCTGCTGCGTGAGTACGGCTCCGACGCCGTCCGCTACTGGGCGGCCAACGGGCGCCCGGGGACCGACACCGCGTTCGACACCGGCCAGATCAAGATCGGCCGGCGGCTCGCCATCAAGATCCTGAACGCCTCGAAGTTCGTGCTGGGCCTCGGCGAGGTGCGGGCGGAGGCGCCGGTCGCGCAGCCGCTGGACAAGGCGATGCTGGCGGCGCTGTCCAACGTCGTCCGGGAGGCGACGGAGGCGTTCGAGGGCTACGACTACACCCGGGCCCTGGAACGCACCGAGCGGTTCTTCTGGGAGTTCTGCGACGACTACCTGGAGCTCGTCAAGACCCGCGCCTACGGGGACGGGCCGGAGGCGGAGTCGGCGCGGGCGGCGCTGCGCACGGCGCTGTCGGTCCTGCTGCGGCTGTTCGCGCCGATCCTGCCGTTCGTGACCGAGGAGGTCTGGTCGTGGTGGCGGCGGGGGTCGGTGCACACGGCGCCGTGGCCGACGCAGGCCGAGCTGCCGCCGGGCGGCGACCCGGCCGTGCTCGCCGCGACCGGTGAGGCGCTGCGGCAGGTCCGCAAGGCCAAGTCGGAGGCGAAGGCGTCGATGCGCGCGGACGTCTCGCGCGCCGTCGTCCGCGGCGCCGAGGTGCTGCGGATCGCGCGCCCGGACCTGGCCGCGGCCGGCCGGATCGCCGACCTGACGCTGGAGGACGCCCCCGCCGACCTGACCGTCGACGTGGTGCTCGCCCCGTGACCGCCGCCCCCGGCCGCCGCGCACGCGGCGGGCGGGGACGCGGCGGGCGGGGACGCGGGCCGGGGCCGGCGGGTCAGACCTCGCAGGGCAGGTGCTTGATCCCGTTGATGAAGCTGGAGAACAGCCGGTCGGGCTCCCCGGTGGCGCGGATTTCCGGGACGCGCGTGAACAGCTCCCGGAACATCACCGTGATCTCCCGGCGGGCCAGGTTGGCGCCCATGCAGAAGTGCGGGCCGGGGCCCCCGAACCCCACGTGGGGGTTGGGGGAGCGGGTGATGTCGAAGACGTCGGGCCGGTCGAACACCGTCTCGTCCCGGTTGGCGGAGTTGTAGAAGAGCAGGACCTTGTCGCCGGTCTTGTACCGGTGCCCGTTCATCTCGTACTCGCGGGTCACCGTCCGGCGGAACTGGATGACCGGCGTGGACATCCGGACGATCTCCTCCACGGCGCCGGGCATGTGGGCGTCGAAGTCCTCCAGCAGCAGGGCGCGCTGCTCCGGGTTGTCGGTGAGCAGCTTGAGGCCGTGGGACATGGCGTTGCGCGTCGTCTCGTTCCCGGCGACGACCAGCAGGATGAAGAACGAGCCGATCTCCTGGTCGGTCAGCCGCTCGCCGTCGACCTCCGCGGCGACCAGCGCGGAGACGAGGTCGTCCCCCGGCTGCCGGCGCCGCTTGCGGGCGAGCTTCATCGCCAGGTGGTTGAGCTCGTACCCGGCGACCATCACCTTGAGGAGCCCGTACAGCGCGCCGAGGCGGGTGATGCCGTCGCGGGTGTAGTCCCGGCCGCCGCTGTACTCGGGGTCGCCGAGGCCGAGGATGGTGTTCGTCCGGTCGTACACCATCGGGCGGGCGCTCTCCGGGATGCCCATCATGTCGCAGATGACCTGGAGGGGGAGCCGGGCCGCGACGTCGGTGACGAAGTCCCCGGACCCCTTCTCGATCAGGTCGTCCACGATCCGGGTCGCGGTCGCCTGGAGGTCGGTCTCCATCTTCGCCAGGATGCGCGGGGTGAACGCCCGCGACACGATCCGCCGGATCTTGGCGTGCCGGGGGTCGTCCATGTTGATCATCGAGCCGAAGTAGCGGGCGAGGTAGCCCGGCATGTCGGCGATGCTGTTGGAGCAGGGCTCGCTGCTGAAGACCTCCGGGGTGCGGCTGGCCTCGACGACGTCGGCGTGCCTGGCCAGCGCGTAGAAGCCGGGCCCGGTCTTGACGAACGGGAGCTTCAGCTCCGGGAAGAACGCCGGGTGGTCCAGCTGCCGCAGCCGCGCGAACGCGTCCATGCGCCGATCGGGGGGCAGCGCCCAGAACTTCAGGTTCGACAGGTTGCCGTCGACCTTCTCCCCCGCCGTGGTCGTCATGCCGGGCACCCACCTTCGCAGCCGTACTCAGAATCCCGTTCGGTTTCTATCGAATCGGGGTCCAATGAGGACGTCAAGGCGAACCGGGCGATCCGCCGGTAGCGGGAGTCACAGAACAAGGAGGGTGAGAGCGGCCAGGATCGCCAGGGCGGCGGTGGTCTGCACGGCCGGCATCCGGGCGGCGAGGACGGTGCCCCGGTGCTCGTCCCGGGCCAGATAGGTGAGGACGGCGCTCAGCGCGCGCCCTGCACCGAAGGCCGCGCCGGTGAGAAGTGCGGCGCCGAGCCCCGGGTGGCTGAGCAGAAGCGCCGGCGCCAGGACGTAGGGGCTGCTGGCGGAGACGTAGGTCCGCACGCCCGTGCCGAGCTCGAACCCGAACTGCAGGGAGCCGAGGCGCAGCCGGGCCTGCAGGACCTCGGGCGGAATCTGCCGGGCGTTCTGCGGCAGCGGGACGCGGAGCACGCCGAGTTCGCGGGCCGCGCCGAGGACGGCCACGCCCACGATCGCCGCCGCGCGCACGGCCGGCGGCAGCGGCGCGGCGAGACCGGACAGCAGCCAGATCACCGCCGCGCTGAGCGTGCCCCCGGCCAGCAGCCCGAGGGTGAAGACGGCCAGGACCTCGCCCTGCCGTACGTGAGCCCGCCAGCCTGGCGAGAACAGCACCGATTCGCTGTTGCGCGTTCAAACGCTGCCGGACAGCGAGAAGCCCGCCAGCGCCCCGATCGACGCCCAGCACAGCACCGACGCGTCGAGCGCGGCCGCGGCGACGGCCAGCAGCGCCAGGGCCGCGGCGGGCGGCAGCGGGTCGGCCAGGCCCCGCCGCACGCGCCCGGCGCTCAGTTCTTGCACGTCACCGCTTTGCGGCAGATGGTCTTGTACCAGTTGCCCTGCTTGGACTTCTTCCATCCGTCGTGGCAGCGCCAGGTGACGCCCTTCTTGCACTTGCCGCAGCTCTTGGCGTACGCCCACAGCCACCCGTCGTAGCCGCCGCTGTAGCACTGGCTCGGACGCAGCTTGTACCAGCCCGGATGCGAGGCGCCCGACTTGTGGAAGCCCTTGTACTTGCCGCTCGTCCGGCAGCACCAGCTGCACGCGTAGCTCGGCCCGCACCCCGGCGAGCAGTTGTGGTCCGCCGCGTACGACGGGCAGCGCGGATAGATGTCGTAGTAGCCGACCAGCTGGAACCCCGACGCGACCGCCTCCCGGGCGGGCGGGAAGACCCCGAGGGCCTTCAGCCCGGCGGTGGCGCCGGCGGCGAAGAGGCCGGTGAGGACGCTGCGCCGCACGGGCCGGAGCGTCGGCGCGTCGGACGGGACGGGACGCCGGCGTGCGCGCCGGGCACCGGCGGGCCGCGGGCCGCGCAGCGGCGGGATGTCCGCCAGCTCGACCACCGGCGGCTCGCCCATCGGTTCGATCGCCGGGTCGGTCGTTCGTTCGGTCATCGGGTCGCCTCCAGGGTCAGCTCGCGGAGGGCCTCGGCGGAGCCCACGGGCTCGGCGGCCCGCACCCGCCCGTCCTCGCCGACGAGCACGGCGAACGGGGTCGCGGGGACGCCGTACTCGGCGAACAGGCCGTCCTGCTCCCCGGTGAGCACGCGTGCGCCGGGCGGGACGCCGCCGGCGGGCGGGCCCGCGAAGACCGCGTGCAGCGGGCCGTCCGGGACCGGGCCGTCCGGCGCCGCGGCGGCGGAAAGGACCTCGGTGCACACGCCGCAGTCGCGGTCCAGGAAGAGCACGAGGCCCGGCCCGAGCCGGTCGAACGCGGGCGCGGCCGTGCCGGGCGCGGGCCCGAGCCCGGTCCGGTGCGGGGGCGGGGCTCCCCGGCTCAGCGCGTGCACCTGCCGGACGAGCCCGGCGACCACCAGTGCGAGCAGCAGGATCGCCACCCACGAGAGCAGCAGTGCGCTGTTCTGGAAGCTCATCCGGCCGGTCTCCTCTCCTCGGTCATGGCGTGCGGGAGCGTCCACAGCAGCACCGCGAACGCCAGCCCCGCCGTGATGGTGACGGTCAGCTCGAAGGGGGCGGGGCCCGCGGGCAGGCCGTGCAGGGCGCCGGCGAGGGCGAGCGCGGCGAGGGCGGCGGCCCGTCCCGCGACCCAGCCGGTCATGGGGGTGTCGCGGCCCGCGCAGCCGCACGGGACGCCGCGCCGGGTCCGCGCCACGTACGCGCCGTAGCCCGCGTACAGGCCGAGCAGGACGGCCGCCACGGCGGACGCGGCGCGCATGGGTACGTCCGTCCAGAGCAGCAGTGCCACCGCGCCGCACGCCCCGGTGCCGGCCTCCGCCGCGATCACGGCGGCGGCGACGGGGCCGGTGACGGCGCGGGGGAGCGTGCCGTGCGCCCGCAGCGCCGCCGCGAGCCCGCCGGGCGCGCGCACCTGCCCGGCCGCCGACAGCAGCAGCACGAGCGGGACCGCGACCGCCGCGATCCCCGCGAGCGTCCCGGTCACCGGATCGCCGCCACCGACAGGCCGGCCAGGCGCCGCGGGACCTCCCGCACCCGGTCCTCCTCGGGCAGGACGGTCACCAGCAGCGACCGCAGCGCGAGCAGGAAGTACGGCCCCTGGCCCTCGATCACGTCCTGGAACAGCTCGCCGCCCGCGACCGGCGCGCCGCGCCACGCGGGCAGCCGCCGGCGCGTCCGCTGGTTCAGCGCGGTGATCTCCAGCAGCCCGAGGCCCGGGACCTCCTTGACCATCTCGGCGGGCTCGGGGCGCCGGGCCCGGCCGCGCGGGACGGCGGTGACCCCGTCGGGGTGCTCGGTCAGCCGCAGCGTGCCGAAGAACGCCACGGCGTCCGCGGGACGCGCGTGGTACAGGTGCGTGAACACCGCGTGCCGACGGCCCTCCCACACCGCCGCGAGGACGGGGTCGCGCACCCCCGTCTCGGCGTCGCGGGCCGCCGTCCGGCCCACCCGGAGCCGCCCGCCCTGCATCCGGAACTCCTGCTCGAACCGGTCGAGCCCGATGTCCTCGGCCCAGGCCAGGGCGTCCGTGCGGGTGCCGCTGGAGATCTCGTGGAGCCGCCCGCCGTCGGCGATCCGCGCCACCGAGGTGCAGGGCCGCCGGAGGTCCTGGGCGCCGGAGAGCCGGACGCGCACGCCGTCCAGCGACCGGTGGGTGACGTACTTTCCGGGTGCGCTCATACCGTCCCCTTCCTGCGGGGACGCAACCCCCACAGAAGTACCGCGGGTAACAGAGGTGACGCTACGCGTGATCTCTCGCTTTGGCGGCAAACCTTCCGGAAGTGGTCACCCCCCGGGGCGGGATAGGGTCGACTGCCGGACCCGCGCGGCGCGGCGTTTCAGCGCCGGCCGGGCGACGGGCCCTGGGTAGGGTCGTGGGGTTCTCCGGCAGGCGCGCGTAAGAGGTGGATCCATGGGCGAGGTCGATGTGCTGTTCCGGCGGCTTGATCCCGGGCTGCCGCCGCCCAGGTACGCCCACGCGGGCGACGCGGGCGCCGATCTGGTCGCCGCCGTGGACGTCGAGCTCCCGCCGGGGGAGCGCGCCGTGGTCCCGACCGGGACGGCGATCGCACTCCCGGACGGCTACGCCGCTTTCATTCACCCCCGGTCCGGTTTGGGCGCTAGGTTGGGGGTGACCATAGTGAACGCACCCGGAACGGTCGACGCCGGCTATCGGGGTGAGATCAAGGTGACCCTGCTGAACACCGACCCCCGCGCCACCGTGCGACTGCGGCGCGGAGACCGGATCGCGCAGATGGTCGTGCAGCGGGTGGAGCGGGCGGTCTTCCACGAGGTCGCCGAGCTTCCGGGATCGGCGCGCGGTGCGAACGGCTTCGGTTCCACGGGCGGATTCGGCTCCCCGGGCGAATCCGGACCCGCACCCGCCTCCGGGGACAATGAGCACAGTCGAGAAGGAGCGTGAGTCGTGGCTTTTGGACGTCGCCGGCAGGCCGAGGAGCCCGAGAAGGGGACCGAGGCGCAAGCGGAGCCGGCGGAGACCGCCGAGGAGGCTCCCGCCAAGGCGGAGTCCCCCGAAGGCGGTCCGTGGGACTCCGAGGACTCCTTCCCCGAGATGCAGCGCCTCGATTTCGGAGCCATGCAGGTGCCCGTGGCCCCCGGGCTCGGGTTCCAGGTGAACATCGAGCCGACCCAGGTGGACGCTGAGGGCAACCCGACCGACGGGCGGCCCGTGGCGGTGCTCGTGCAGTACGAGGAGAGCGCCATGCAGCTCCAGGTGTTCGCGGCGCCGAAGCGCAGCGGCATCTGGGACGAGGTGCGCCGGGAGACCGCCAGGGACATCCAGGAGGAGGCGAAGGGCCAGATCCAGGAGGGCGAGGGCCCGTTCGGCCCCGAACTGCTGGCGATGGTGCCCGCGGCGCTGACCGAGGAGGTCCTCGCCGAGATGCCGCAGGAGGTCCGCGAGCAGATCCCCGCCGAGTTCATCGAGCAGGGGTGGGCGCCGCAGATCATCCGCTTCCTCGGGGTGGACGGCCCCCGCTGGTTCCTCCAGGCCGTGGTGCAGGGCGCCGCGATCGAGGACGAGGAGCAGTGGCAGATGCTGGAGGACGTGCTGCGCGGCGTGGTCGTCCACCGAGGCGACGCGCCGATGCCGCCGCGCGACCTGCTGGAGCTGCGGATCCCGAAGGAGTTCAGCGAGGCCGGCCAGGAGGACGCGGAGGCCGCGGAGGGCGAGGAGAACTTCAACCCCTTCGAGCGCGGCCCCGAGATCACCGAGGTCCGCTGACCCGGACCTTTCGCCCGCCGGGCCGCACGCCGTTCCGGTCGTGCGGCCGGGCGGTGACCGCCGCGCGGCGGGCGGAGCCGCGACGGTACGGCTTCCGTCGGCCATGCGGCCGGGCTGGCCGGCTCCCGGCGCGGTGTTCCCGGATGGCGTGTTCCCGGATCGCGCTCGGAAGATTCGGGCATTCCGCACCGAGTGCCGGGCCGGGCGGTTAGCCTGTGGACGCGTGATCATGAGCCGGCGCGTCCTGACAAAGGCGACGCACACCGCCATCGCCGCTTACGACCTCTCCCGTCTGATCCGCAACGGATCCCTGATGGAACGGGCGGCGGTGTTCCCCTCCGAGGCCAGCCCCTGCGACCACGCCGCGGCGCCCGATCTGGAGTGCGCTGCCTACACGACCGACGACGCTCTCATCTGCGTCGGGCGTGACGGCGGGATCCGGTGGCGGAGCGACTTCGATGCGGCGCCCGAGCGGTACATGAACGGCGCCGCCGCCTGCGCGTTCTCGCTGAGGGGCGACGTTGTGTGGCTCTACCGGCCCGACCTGGCGATGAAGGGGCCCGGGCATACCGACCAGTGGCTGGCCTTCGACGCGGCCACGGGCGCCGTGCTCGGACAGGTCGACCTGGGCAGCACCGGGCACGGCGCGTATCACTTCGTCCACCCGGACGGCGAGCAGATCCTCTTGAACGTCGGCCAGGGACAGGACGGAGCGCGCGTCTACCGCGCCCGACTGGACGACACGGGAATCGTCGTCAGCGAATACGTGTGGGACGCGACGCTGTTCGACCTGTCCCCCGACGGCGGCCGCGTGATGACGGTCCGGGAAGTGCGGGGAGGTCTGCTGGAGGAGCTCGTCATCCGCACGTTCCCCGAAGGGCGGGAGGACGTCGTCGTCTCGGCCGAGGCGCTCGGATACGACGAGGACAGGTACGAGACGTTCTTCATCGGCTACATCGTGGGCTACCTCGACGCGGACACCGCGATCGTCTCCGTCCACGGCGAACTGGCCGAGGACGAGGACGACGAGGAGGCCCAGGACCTGGACTTCCACCACAACCAGCTGGTCGACGTCCGGACGGGCCGGGTGCTCGGGCCGATGCCCTCCGAATTCTTCTCGCGGAACGACGTCATGCCCCTCGGAGACCGCTCGTGGCTGACCGTCGGCTCCAACGGCGGCTGGTACCGCCACACGCTGTGAGACGGGGACCGGTGGTCGGACGCGGCCCCGGGG
>NZ_SMKM01000241.1 GCF_004348665.1 Actinomadura sp. GC306
CTCCCGCCCCCGGCAGGCCCCGGCCGCGACCCGCAAGTAACGTACGCCTTACTCAAGAGCCGAGGAGGTCCCCCCATGGGCGAGCTGAGCGCGATCGAGACCGTACGCGCCGCGGACAAGGTCATTCACGACGTCGGGGCGAAGTGGATGCTCGACCAGGAGACGTGGGAGCACGGGAAGCGGAACGGCTTCGACAACCCCTTCGCGCACTACTTCGCCGGGCGGTGCGGCGTGCTGGGCGACGTGGACGCCGATGTCGTGTACGCGGCACTGGGCTGGTTCGCGCCCGGCGTCGTCCGCGCCATGTGGGAGGAGGGCGTCGCGATCGCCGGGCCGAAGGAGGCCGCGCGGCGGTACGCGCTGGCGTGCGCCGACTGGGGCCGCGCCCACGTCCCGGACGACCCGCGCCTGTGCGAGCTGGCCGAGCGGGTCGTGGACGCCGCCGAGGCGTCGGGCCTGCCGCTGTTCGCCGGCTGGCGCGCCCACCCGCTGCCCGAGGACGGGCCGGCGCGCCTGACGCACGTCCTGCACGTACTGCGGGAGCTGCGGGGCGGGCTGCACCTGGTCGGGACGACCGCGGTCGGGCTCGCGCCGCTGGAGGCCGTCCTCGCCGTGAACCCGCCGGAGCGGGCGCAGTTCCTCGGCTGGCAGGGCGAGTTCCCCGACTGCGGCCACCTGAGGCCCCGGTGGGAGGAGGCCGAGGAGATCACCGACCGGCTCTCCGCCGCCGTGTACGAGCGGGCCCTGTCGCCCGCCGAGCGCGCCGAGTTCGCGGACCTGGTCGTGAAGACGGGCAAGGCCGTCCTCGGCTGAGGGCCCGTTGGCGCAGGCCCGGCGGCGGCGTTGTCACCCGGGGACAAGAGCCGCGCGAAAATACTGCAAACAGGCGACTGTCGCCAGGAAACCGGCAGGGTCCATTGTTGCCCCGTAACCGACCCCCTCCGGAAGGAGCAGGCGATGGGGCGACTCCCCCTCCCCGCGGGCCCCTCGCGCACCGGTTCCCGGCGCACGGTCCCCATGCTCACCGTCTCGGTGCTGGCCGCGTCCGCGCTCGCCGCGGGCGCGGCGGCGGCCGTGCCGGTGAGCGCGCGCGAGGCCGGCCGGACCGAGGTGCCCGTCACGTCCGGTTCGCCGGTCACCGAGGTCAGCGAGTCGGTGGTGCGGGTCAAGGTGCCGCTGCCCGCGTCGGCCGGACCGCGTCCGGAAGCGTGCGACTGGCTCTCCTACCTGCGCTTCCGGCACGTGGACGGCCCGGCCGAGTCGGCGGACGCGGACCGGATCCTCGTCGCCCAGCCCGGCATCCTGGAGGGCGCGGGCGCGTTCGACAGCGTCGCGCGCAACACGGTCGCGGCGGCGGCCGAGAGCGGCAGCCACATCGAGTTCTGGGCGCTGGACCGGCGCTCCAACTGCCTGGAGGACCCCACCGGCGTCCAGGCCGGCCTGGCGGCCCGGGACGTCCACCTCGCGGTCGACTACTACTACCGGCAGAAGGAGATCGACGGGCGGAAGTTCGCCGGGTACCAGACGAACGACCAGGTGAAGTGGCTGCAGCACGTCGGCCTTGAGCAGACCGTCCGCGACCAGTACGACCTGATGGCCAGGGAGCTCCCGGACCAGCGGGCGCGCAAGGAGAAGATGCTCTGCGGCGGGCACTCGCTCGGCGGCGTCCTGACGGCCTACTTCGCCGAGTGGGACTTCGACGGGAACCACGCCACCACCGCCGACGCGGGCCACAACCAGTGCTCCGGCTACTTCGCGCTCGACACCCGGATCGAGAAGGGGCTGCCGGGCATGGGCGGGCAGGTCCCGGCCGACTGGGTGCCGATCGTCGAGTTCGGCGCGGGCGCCGTGCAGGCCGGGCTCGACGCGGGCATCGTCCCGCGGGCGCTGTCGGCCCCGGCCGTGGTGAACACCGAGACGATGAACCTGCTGGCGATCGCGGGCCTGGCCGCCAACATCGCCCCGGACGCCGAGTCCGACCTGTCGACGTACATCCCGTCCGGCTTCAACCAGGACATGACGTACCGGCTGCTGTTCTCCAAGGACTACCCGACGTTCATCAAGGGCTCGCCGACGGTCAAGGACTTCCGGTTCAGCAACGCGGCGGCGCTCGCCGGGCTCCTGGACGACCACTCCCAGCCGCTCGCCTTCATGCAGGCCAGCGTCGGCTTCTGGGACGGCGGCACGATCGCCGACAAGGAGTTCCCGGCGCCGAACAACCTGGAGGAGATCGGGCTCGGCGGCCTGACGCGGCTGCTCGGCACGGAGAAGAAGGCGATCCCGGACGAGCCGGGCGGCCCCCTCTTCACGTGGCGGAACTACGATCGCGTCGGCGCCCCCGACGACCCGGTCCACAGGTCCAAGGACGGCACCCCGTTCACGTCCGCGGGCAAGGAGGTCACCGACATCGCCGAGCTGGCGCGGAGCCTGTCGGAGCACCCGCTCGACTTCACCGAGCACTACTTCCCGACGAAGCTGATCACCGACATCGCGCTGGCGGACGCCCCCGGCATCGCGGACGACGCCGTCCACGAGGGCGGGATCGCCGCGAACCCGGTCATCAACCTGCAGGCGGGCGACGGCCTCGGGTTCGGCGATCCGCAGCCCGGCGACATCATCGCGGCCGGCTACCAGCACATCGACGTCCTGACCGCCTCGGCGGTGCAGAACGACGGGCGGCCCGAGCCGATCTCGACGAACCTCGCGGCCTTCGCCACCGGCTGACCCGGCCCCGGCCCCCCGCCGTCCGCGCGCCCGGCCCGTGTTTTGCGGGCCGGGCGCCGGGTAGGTGGCGCCGCAACGAGGTGACGAGGGGGTGGACGTGGGCGTTCGCAAGTGGATCGAGTCGTGGCCCGTCTACCGCCAGTTCACCGACGGCGACCCCCTCGGCCGCGGCGCGGCCGCCAAGAGCGCGGGCAGCGAGCGGCTGCAGGCGAGGGTGAGCACGGCCGACAAGGTCGTGAAGTCCGTCTGCCCGTACTGCGCGGTCGGCTGCGGGCAGGACGTGTACGTCAAGGACGGCAAGGTCACCCACATCGAGGGCGACCCCGACTCGCCGGTCAGCCGGGGCAGGCTGTGCCCGAAGGGGTCGGCGAGCCTCCAGCTCACCACGGGCTCCGCCCGCGAGCACCAGATCCTCTACCGGCGCCCGCACGGCACCGACTGGGAGGCGCTCGACCTCGACACGGCGATGGACATGATCGCCGACCGGGTGATCGAGGCGCGCCGGCAGGGCTGGCAGTGGGAGACCGACGACGGGCTGCGGGTGCGGCGCACGATGGGCTTCGCGCACCTCGGCGGCGCCACGCTCGACAACGAGGAGAACTACCTGATCAAGAAGCTGTTCACCGCGCTCGGCGCGGTGCAGATCGAGAATCAGGCCCGTATTTGACACTCCTCCACCGTTCCCAGTCTGGGAACCTCGTTCGGACGCGGCGGCGCGACCACCTTCCAGCAGGATCTGCAGAACGCGGACTGCATCGTCATCCAGGGCTCGAACATGGCCGAGTGCCATCCGGTCGGGTTCCAGTGGGTGATGGAGGCGAAGGCGCGCGGGGCGAAGCTGATCCACGTGGATCCGCGGTACACGCGGACGAGCGCGGTCTCCGACGCCCATGTGCCGCTGCGTGCGGGCACCGACATCGCGTTCCTGGGCGGGATCGTCAACTACGTCCTGGAGAACGAGAAGTACTTCCGTGACTACGTCGTGGACTACACCAACGCGCCGGTGATCCTCGGCGAGGACTACCGCGGCCCTGAGGACCTGGACGGCGTGTTCTCCGGCCTCGACCCGGAGCAGCGCAGCTACGACCACCGGACGTGGCAGTACGAGGGCATGACGGTCCAGGCCGCGTCCGGCCTGCGGGACATGGCCTACGACGACACCGTCGGGGACGCCGACGAGTCGGGGCACGGCGAGGCGGCCGGGTCCGGCGGGCCGCCGATCGGCGTCGGCGACCCGGACCGCGACCCGACGCTGCAGCACCCGAGGTGCGTGTTCCAGGTGCTCAAGCGGCACTACGCGCGCTACACGCCCGAGATGGTGGAGCGGATCTGCGGCGTCCCGCGCGAGCTGTTCCTGCGGATCTGCGAGACGATCGCGCAGAACTCGGGCCGCGACCGGACGACCGCGTTCGCGTACGCGGTGGGCTGGACGCAGCACACGGTCGGCGTCCAGTACATCCGGACGGCGTCGATCCTGCAGACCCTGCTCGGCAACATCGGGCGTCCGGGCGGCGGCATCCTGGCGCTGCGCGGCCACGCGTCCATCCAGGGCTCGACGGACATCCCGACCCTGTACAACCTGCTGCCGGGCTACATCCCGATGCCGCACGCGCACCCCGAGCAGGACCTCAACGCGTTCGTCAAGGGCGAGTCGGCGCGCAAGGGCTTCTGGGGCAACATGAGCGCCTACATGGTGAGCCTCATGAAGGCGTACTGGGGCGACGCCGCGACGGCCGAGACCGACTACTGCTTCGACTACCTGCCGCGCCTGACCGGCACGCACAACACCTACGACACGGCGATGGCGCAGATCGAAGGGACGTGCAAGGGCTACTTCCTGATGGGCGAGAACCCGGCCGTGGGCTCGGCCAACGCGAAGATCCAGCGGCTCGGGATGGCGAACCTGGACTGGCTGGTCGTCCGCGACTTCTCGCAGATCGAGTCCGCGACGTGGTGGAAGGACGGCCCGGAGATCGAGTCGGGCGAGATGCGGACCGAGGACATCGGCACCGAGGTGTTCTTCCTGCCCGCCGCCACGCACACCGAGAAGGACGGCAGCTTCACCAACACCCAGCGGATGCTGCAGTGGCACTACCGCGCCGTGGAGCCCGCCGGGGACGCCCGCAGCGACCTGTGGTTCATCTACCACCTGGGCCGCATCATCCGGGAGAAGCTCGCCGGCTCGGCCGACGAGATGGACCGCCCCGTCCTGGACCTCACCTGGGACTACCCGACGATGGGCGAGATGCGGGAGCCGGACGCCGAGGCCGTCCTCGCGGAGATCAACGGCTTCGACGCCGACGGGAACCCGCTGTCGTCCTACACGCAGCTCAAGAACGACGGGTCCACCTCGTGCGGCTGCTGGATCTACTGCGGCTGCTACGCCGACGGCGTCAACCAGACCGCGCGCCGCAAGCCGGGCAAGGACCAGAACTGGGTCGCGCCCGAGTGGGGCTGGGCGTGGCCGCTGAACCGCCGCGTGCTGTACAACCGGGCGTCCGCCGACAAGGACGGCAAGCCCTGGAGCGACCGCAAGGCCCTCGTCTGGTGGGACGCCGAGCGGGGCACCTGGACGGGCCACGACGTGCCCGACTTCATCGCCGACCGCGCGCCGGACTACAAGCCGCCGCACGACGCGACCGGCCCGGACGCGCTCGCCGGCGACGACCCGTTCATCATGCAGGCGGACGGCAAGGCGTGGCTGTTCGTGCCGTCGGGGCTGACCGACGGCCCGCTCCCCGCGCACTACGAGTCGCAGGAGTCGCCGTTCCCGAACCCGCTGTACAAGCAGCAGCGGAACCCCGTCCGGTACCTGCTGCCGCCGCATCCCGACAACCGGTACGCGCCGAGCGGCGACGCGCCGGGCGCGGACGTGTACCCGTACGTCGCGACCACGTACCGGCTCACCGAGCACCACACGGCGGGCGGGATGTCGCGCTGGCAGCCCTACCTCGCCGAGCTGCAGCCGGAGTTCTTCTGCGAGGTGTCGCCCGAGCTGGCGGCGGAGCGCGGCCTGGAGCACGGCGGCTGGGCGACGATCGTCAGCGCGCGCAACGTCGTGGAGGCGCGGGTCCTGGTGACCGAGCGGATCCCGTCCCTCGACATCGACGGGCGGGTCGTGCACCAGGTCGGCCTGCCCTACCACTGGGGCCCGAACGGCTACAGCACGGGCGACGCCGCGAACGAGCTGATCCACCTCGCCCTGGACCCGAACTCCCACATCCAGGAGACCAAGGCGTGGTCGGTCGACATCCGGCCGGGGCGGCGCCCGCGCGGGCCGGCGACGGTGGCGCTGGTGCGCGAGTACCGCGAGCGCGCCGGCATCACCGACGAGACGGGCACCGAGATCTAGCGGACGACCAGCGGGTGCTCGGCGGCGGGGACCAGCTCGCCGATGACCGGCGCGCCGGGGATCTCACCGGCGATGAGGAGGCCGCCGGAGGTCTGCGCGTCGGCGAGGAGGAGGCGCTCCTCCTCGCCGGTCCCGCCGAAGTCGGTGTGCGGGGCGACCCAGTCGAGGTTGCGGCGGGTGCCGCCGCTGACGTACCCGGCGCGCAGGGACTCGCGGGCGCCGTCCAGGTAGGGGACGGCGGCGGCGTCGACCACGGCGGTGACGCCGGACGCGCGGGCCATCTTGTAGAGGTGGCCGAGCAGCCCGAAGCCGGTGACGTCGGTGGCGCAGACGGCGCCCGCGGCCAGGGCGGCGGCGGACGCGTCCGCGTTCAGCTCGGTCATGGCGGCGACGGCGTGCTCGAAGACCTCGCCGGTCGCCTTGTGCCGGTTGTTGAGGATGCCGAGGCCGAGCGGCTTGGTCAGGGTCAGCGGCACGCCCGGCCTGCCGGTGTCGTTGCGGAGCAGGCGGGCGGGGTCGGCGACCCCGGTGACGGCCATGCCGTACTTGGGTTCGGGGTCGTCCACGCTGTGCCCGCCGCCGACGTGGCAGCCCGCCTTGGACGCGACGTCCAGGCCGCCGCGGAGGACCTCCCGCGCGAGGTCGAACGGGAGGACGTCGCGGGGCCAGGCGAGCAGGTTCACCGCGACGAGGGGACGGCCGCCGACCGCGTAGACGTCCGACAGCGCGTTGGCGGCGGCGATGCGGCCCCAGTCGTAGGGGTCGTCGACGACCGGGGTGAAGAAGTCGGCGGTGGCGACGGCGGCGAGGCCGTCCGGGGAGCCGGGGAGCCGGACCACCGCGGCGTCGTCGCCGGTGTCGAGGCCGACGACCAGCTCGCCGTTCGGGGACGCGGGGACCGCGTTCAGGCCGGCGACGACCTCCTCCAGCTCACCGGGCGGGATCTTGCAGGCGCAGCCCCCGCCGTGCGCGTACCCGGTCAGCCGCTTGCCGGTCGCCGTGTCCATCGTCCCCTGCGTCATCTCGTCCTTTCGGTGCAGCGCCGCCGGAGGTCGTCCACCCTGGCCGTGTGGCCCGTCTCGTCCAGGTGCTCCAGCAGCGGGACGGCGACGCGGCGGGTGGTGCCGAGCGCGCGGCGCGCCTCGCTCAGCGTGAAGGTCTCGCCGAGCCCGGCGAGGATCTCGGCGGCGCGGGCGTCGTCGCCGGGCAGCAGGACGATCCCGTCGCCGACCCGCAGCAGCGCGCCCGCCTTGGCCGCGGCGGCGATCATCTTCGGGGTGAGGCCGAGTTCGGCGAGCCGGTTCGCGTCGGGTGCCTGGAACGGGTGCTCGGCCAGGTCGCGGCGGACGGCGTCGACCGCCCGCCGCACGTCCGGCGGCAGTTCCGGCGCGATGGCCCGGCCGTAGATGCGCCCGTCGCGCCACAGCAGCCCGTCGGCGAGCGCGACCACGAGCGCGCGGTCGGGCAGGCCGAGCGCGCGGCGCGCCGCGTCGGCGGGGAGCCCGGGGTCGGCGGGGTCGGCGGCGGCGTGCGCGTCGACGGCCGTGCCGAGGCGTTCGCGGAGCTCGGCCCAGTGGCCGGGGTCGGCGAGCCAGTCCCCGGCGACGGGTTCGCACGGGACGGGGAAGCCCATCGCGACCAGCTCCGCCCGCCTGATCAGGCCGCGGCGGCGCAGTTCGGCGGCGCCGTCGGGGCGCCCGGTCAGCGCGGCGAGCTCCGCCGCCCGTGCCGCGGCGGCGCCCCGCCTGGTGAACGGCTCCGGCCGCACGTCGAGCACCGTCACCCCGGCGGGGACGCGGTGCCGCCCCGGGTCGCGCAGCAGCGCGGTGTCGCCGGCCCGCAGCGGCAGCGGCCGCCGCAGCGAGAGCCGCGCGGTGTCGTCGCCGAGCGGGCGGACGTGCACCGGGACCGCCGCCGTGCCGAGATGGAAGACCAGCTCGCGGGGCAGCTCCCCCGCGGGGTCGCCGCGCAGCCGCACGTCGATCACGTCGGCGGTGAGCCAGCGGTCCGGCGTGAGCAGGGCCTCGCCCCGGCCGATCTCCGCCGGCCCGCCGTGCAGGTTCACGGCGACGCGCGCGACGGCGCCGACCTCGGCGTGGTCCTCCTTCAGGCTCTGCAGGCCGCGGACGCGGGCGAGCCCTCCGCCGGCCGCGAGCCGGTCGCCGACGCGGATCGTCCCGGCGCCGAGGGTGCCGGTCACGACCGTGCCCCTCCCCCGGATGGTGAAGACCCGGTCGACCCACAGGCGGACGTCGGCGTCCGTGTCGGGGCGGGGCAGCGCGCCGGCGAGCCGCTCCAGCCCGGCGCGCAGGCCCGCCACGCCCTCGCCCGTGGCGCCGCTGACCAGGAACGACTCGACCTCGCCGAGCGACGTGGCGGAGATGTGGGCGAGCGCCTCGTCCCGGACCCGGTTCGCGGCCGCCTCGCCCGCGAGGTCGCGGCGCGTCACGGCGAGCAGCCCGTGCCGGACGCCGAGCGCGTCCAGGACCGCCAGGTGCTCCTCCGACTGCCGCTGCCAGCCCTGGTCCGCCGCGACGACGAACATTACCGCCGGGACGGGCCCCACCCCGGCCAGCATCGTCGCGACGAGGCGCTCGTGCCCGGGGACGTCCACGAACGCGAGCCGCCCGCCGCCGGGCAGCGCCGTCCAGGCGAAGCCCAGCTCGATCGTCAGGCCGCGCCGCCGCTCCTCCTCCAGCCGGTCGGGCTCCATCCCGGTGAGGGCGCGGACGAGCGTCGACTTGCCGTGGTCCACATGCCCCGCGGTCGCGACGACGTGCATCATGGCGCGGCCGCCCGGACGGCTCCGGCGAGATCGTCGTCGCGGTCCGGGGGGACCGAGCGCAGGTCCAGGAGGCAGCGGCCGTCCTCGACCCGTCCCATCACCGCCGTGGTCCCCTGCCGCAGCCGCGCGGCGTACTCGCCGGGCACCGACACGGCCGCGCTCGGCAGCGCGACACCGGGCGCGCCGCCGCCGCCGACCGCCGCCTCGCTGGCGACGGCGATGGCGTCCACGCCGGCGTCCCGCAGGCGCGCGGCGAGCCGTTCGGCCCGCTCCAGCAGCGCCGCCGCGCCGGCGTGCAGGGCCGCCTCGGTCGGGGTTCGCGGGCCGCGGACGGTGGCCTCCAGCGCGGCGAGCGTCATCTTGTCGACGCGCAGCGCGCGGGCCAGCGGATGGCGGGCCAGGCGCCGCACCAGGTCCTCGTGGCCGAGGACGAGCCCGCACTGCGGCCCGCCGAGGAGCTTGTCGCCGCTGGCGGTGACCAGGTGCGCGCCCGCCTTGAGCATGGACGCCGCGTCGGGCTCGTCCGGCAGGAGCGGCTCGTGCGCGAGCAGCCCGGAGCCGATGTCGGCGACGACCGGGACGCCGAGCCCGGCCAGTTCGGCGACGCCGGCGCCGCGGGTGAAGCCGGTGATGCGGAAGTTCGACGGATGCACCTTCAGGATGAAGCCGGTGTCCTCGCCGACCGCCGCCGCGTAGTCGTCCGGCGTGGTGCGGTTGGTCGTCCCGACCTCCCGCAGCCGCGCGCCCGTCGCGGCCAGCAGCTCGGGGATGCGGAAGCCGTCCCCGATCTCCACCATCTCGCCGCGGCTGATCACGATCTCCCGGTCACCGGCGAGCGCGGTCGCGGCGAGCACGAGCGCCGCCGCCCCGTTGTTGACGACGTGCGCCGCCTCCGCCTGCGGGACCCGCTCCAGCAGGGCCGCCAGGACGGACCGCCCCCGCCGCGCCCGCCGGCCGGTCGCCAGGTCGAGTTCGACGTCGGTCGCCCCCGACGCCACGGCCACCGCCTCCCGCGCGGCGTCCGACAGCGGCGCCCGCCCGAGGTTGGTGTGCAGCAGGACGCCGGTCGCGTTGAGCACCGGGCGCAGCCCGGAGGCGGTCGGCGGCAGCGCGGCCAGCGCCGCGGCGGCCACCGCGTCCGGCGGGAGCTCGCCCGCCCTGGCCCGCCGCTGCGCGGCGACGACGGCCGCCTTCACCACCCCGCGCCCGAGCCGCCCCGCCGCCTCGGCGAGGCCCGGGTCGGCGAGCAGCACGTCCGTCCGCGCGATCCGCCGCCGCGCGTCCGCGGCGGCCGTCGCCTCAAGAT
>NZ_SMKM01000242.1 GCF_004348665.1 Actinomadura sp. GC306
GTGGTGTCTGGCTCGTCGGGTCCGGCGCCCCCGGTCATAGCAGCGCTCCTCGCCATGTCATGCTCACGAATCGCGGGCGCGGGTCTTCGGGGGTGTTGCGGGCGAGCACGTCGCCGAGGCTGCGGGTCTCGGCGATGATCCGCAGGCCGGTGCGGGTGAAGGTGTCGGCGGTCAGCACCCGCGGGGCCAGCAGCGGGTTGGTGAGCGCCTGCGAGAACGCGTCGATCGCGATGATCTTGGTAAGGAGCGGGGGCAGGACGGCCGCGGCCGACCCGGGCTCCTCGGCGAACAGGCCGACGTACAGCTCCAGGTCGTCGACGCTCCGGTACCGGCCGGCCAGGGCGTCCTGCACGCGCGGGTCGCCCGAGACCTGGGAGAAGTCCCGCGCCCGGGGGAAGCGGCAGTGGGCGCGGTAGTCGTTGTAGGACGCGAGTTGCAGCGTGCGGCCGTCCGCGATCGAGGACAGTTCGACCTCGCGCAGGAGCGGGTCGGTGTTGAACAGGCCGATGCGTCCGGCGCGCTGCTCGGAGGCGTCCTCGAACAGCCGGCCGAGCCCCGGACCGGGGATCAGCGCGCCCCCGAACAACGTCCGGGCCACGGGCAGCTCGGTGTCCCCGACGACCAGGTTGGACGGGACGAGGCTGTGCCAGCGGTACACCAGGTTGAACTCGACCGACGCCCAGTTCTGCCGGTGCCACGGCGCGCGCTGCAGCGTCCGCCCGAGCCGCGGGTCGAGCAGGAACCGGAAGTGGTACGGCGTGATGTGGTTGATGTACTCCTCGATCACGAGCCGGATGACCTCGACGATGACGATGTTGCGGGCGGTCTGGAAGAGCCGCTCGTCGTCCCAGCCGGGGTTCTCCGCGGCGAGCGTCCTGGCGACCCGGTTGTGCTCGCGCAGGAACAGGACCGTCATCATCGTGAAGCCGACCTGGACGTTGCCGCGGTCCCCGCCGATCGCGAACAGGGTGTCGCGCTGCGCGTCGGTGAGCCGCTCCATGCGGACCGCCGTCAGCGCGGAGAACTCCGCTTTGACCTTGCCGTCCTCGCAGAGATACGGCGGGAACTCGCCGCCGTTGATGAGCTGGCTCTTGAGCAGCCCGCCCTCGTGCGCGCGGACGGCGTCGGTCGCCTCGGCGTCCAGCCCGTACAGGGGGTTGAGGTCGATCTCGTGGTTGGACGTGCTGCGGCGGGGATCGCGAGGTTCGCTGGACTCCCCGCGCAGGAAACCGTCGGTGAACCACTGGGCGAAGTAGGCGAACAGGACGGTGGAGCGCGGGCAGGGCGTCATCGCGGCGTCGCGCATGAACAGGTCCGCGGCCTGCTCCACCGGCGGGCGGCCGGTCTCCTGGTCGGGGACGGGTGGCAGGTGGCGGCCGCTGTAGGTGCGGTCGGTCAGCGACGCCCAGGACGTGTAGGGGGCCATGGTGCTCAGCGGTTCGGGACGCGGCGGCATCTCCCGGACGGCCTGGTCGATCACGGTGGAGTTGATGCGGCGGCGCAGCGCGGTGGAGCTCTCCGCGAGCCGCCACAGCGGCCGCCCGCGGGTGAGCGCGAGGAAGCGCAACCGGTTGCTGACGCCGTCGGACCCGAAACCGCGGGCGCTCGGATAGGTCTGTGTCACGATCACGCCCCTTCGCGTGCCGGGGCGTCGAAGCGGAGGGGGAAGCCGTCGGGGAACACGTCCCGGTCCCGGCGCACCTCTCCTCCGGCGCGCAGGCCGGGTCTCAGCATGACCCGGCGGACGGTCTCGGCGATGACGACCCGGCCCGGATGCACGCCCAGGCAGGCGTGCGGGCCGTGGCCGAAGTGCATGTAGGCGTCCTCTGGCCGGTCGGTCCGGAAGGTGTCGGGGTCCTCGACGGCGGCGTCGTCGAACATGGCGGACGCGACCGCGGCCAGGACCAGCCGCCCGGCCGGGATGGTCGTCCCGCCGGGCAGCGTGTGGTCGCGCGCGCACTGGCGGACGATCATCTTCAGGAAGGGATCGAACCGCAGCGCCTCCCAGACATAGGGGTCGAAACGCTCGGGGGAGTCGGCTGCCGCGGCGGCCTCCGCCTGCAGTTCGGGCCGCCCGAGGAGCAGGGACACCAGGTTCGTCATGGAACCGGCGGCGTTCTCGACGAACCCCAGCAGCAGCCCGGCGACGTTGACCGCGACGCGCTCGTCGTCGAAGCCCAGCTCGGCGGGCAGCCGGGTGCGGACCAGCCGGCCGAGCACGTCGGTGCCGCCCGGCGCGCTCCGCCGCTCGGCGACCAGGCCGCGCAGGTACGCCATCATCTCCGCGCCCGCGGTGACCGCGTCGGCGCGCACGCGGGGATCGCCGGCGAAGTTGGCGGTCACGTCGGTCATGACGGCCCGCGACCAGCGGGACAGCGTCCGCTCGTCCGGCCCTGGGAACCCGAAGTAGCGGGCACAGACCTTCAGCGGAACACCCCGGAACAGGTCGCGCACGGCGTCGAACTCCCCCTGCGCCCCGTCCAGGGCCTGCTCGGCTAGCTCCCCGGTGAGCGCCCGGACGGCCGGGACGTCCTCGGGCGCGAGCATGACCTGCATCAGGCCCTTCTCGCGCCAGTTCATCGGGGTCCCGTCGCGGGTCAGCATGATCGGGGCGCCGAGCGCGCCCTCCATGGCCGGCCGGTAGGCGCTGACCGGGAACGACGCCGGCTGGGACAGCACCTCGGTGACGTCGGCGTGCCGGGTGACCAGGGTGAACGCCGGCGCGGCGAGGACGGGCCGGTCGGCGCGGAGTTCGGCGAACAGCTCCCGCCAGCCGGTGCGCAGCCAGCCGGCGAGCCGCGCCTGCGCGGCCGCCGGGTCGGCCTTCACGAGGGCGTCGTAGGTGGCGAGATACCCGTCCGAACGCATGGCATCAACTCCGAACTCGTGATCGACCGACTCCAGAGAGTAAAGGTTCGGCCTAGTCGCCACCAGCAATCTTGGACCATGTGTAGTCAAGTAACTCCATTGGGTAATGCTCGCGTCACCCTCGGGCAACTGCCGTCCGCCCCGTCCCGGTGGTTTCAATGAGGGCCGACCTTGGGGGAGGAACATGGGGGATCGCGCGCTGGGGGAGACGGTCCAGGTCTCCGGAGCCCGCAGGCATGCCTACCTGGTCGTCATGGTCGTCCTGCCGCCCCTCATCCTGATCGCGGCGGTGGCCGCCACCTGGGGACGCGCGATCGGGCCGCTGGACGTCCTGCTAGCCCTGGCCATGTACACGGTCAACATCTTCGGCATCAGCGTCGGCTACCACCGCCTGCTGACCCACCGCTCCTTCCGGTGCCCGCGCCCGGTCCGCGTCGCCTTCGCCCTGGCGGGCGCCACGGCCCTCCAGGGGCCGCCCTCACTGTGGGCCGCCGAACACCGCAGGCACCACAAGTACTCCGACAAGCCGGGCGACCCGCATTCACCCTGGGCGTACGGCGACACCGGTTTCGCTCTACTGCGCGGTCTGCTGCACGCCCAGGCCGGGTGGTTCTACAGCGCCCGCCAACGCTCCAACCGCGCACACTGGGTGCCGGACCTGCTCGCCGACCCCGACATCCGCCGCGTGGACAAGGCATACCCGGCGATCACCGCCGCGTCCTTTCTGCTCCCCGCCGTGGCCGGTGGCCTGCTCTCCGGCTCGTGGACGGGTTTCTGGACGGCTCTCTTCTGGGCCGGCCTCGTCCGCTACGCGGTCGTCCACCACGTCACCTGGTCGGTGAACTCGATCGCGCACTGCTTCGGCGACCGCGCCTTCCCCACCCGCGACCGCTCCTCGAACGTCCGATGGGTGGCGCTCCTGACCTTCGGGGAGGGCTGGCACAACTGGCACCACATGGAACCCACCAGCGCCCGCCACGGCGTCCTCAAAGGCCAGGCCGACCCCAGCGCGGCCCTGATCCGCCTACTGGAGAAGCTGGGCTGCGCCCACGACGTCCACTGGCCGTCCCCGGCCCGTATCGAAGCACGAACAACCCGCCACCACCCTCAGGGGAGCAGCGCCGTCCCCCACCCCCGAAGACCCTCGCCTTGACGCGAACCGACCCTGCGGCGGGCCGTCCGCGCATCGCCGTCCGGCCGACGCTGAACGCGGACTCCGCTATCCGTCCTTCGCAGGAGTTCGCGGAGGAATTCCCTGGTCGTAACAGAAGATCCGGCGCGGATCGTATTCGGCTTTGACCTCCTTCAGCCGGCGGTAGTTTTCGCCGTAGTAGGCGGTGGGCCAGTCGGTGAGATCTGGATCTGGGAAGTTCACGTAGGCCGCGGTGGTGTTCAAGTCTTTACTGAGGCGCCGGTAGATGGCCCTAGTCTGGGTCAGCAGGCTTTTCACGGCTTCGGGCGGGGTTTCTGAATTCCATGAGGTGCCGATGTCGATGACGAAGGTGGCACCGCGGTGCGGGAACGCCGTGGCGTCCCTGCGCGGCTCACCGGCCTTGCCGCCCATTGCGAAGAGGGTGACGTATCCGCTGTTTCCGGTCCGGTGGGGCTCCCACCGGAGAGTCCATTCCACGATTTCCCGCACCGTTTCGGCCGACAGCCACTTGTCAGGCACGAGTGACTTGGAGGCCATGGTCTCGTGTTCGGACACCATGGACAGTTTCTCCTGCGCCGCCCAGAACCCGAGTCGCTCGACGCTCTGCTCGACAGGGCCCAGCTTGAGCAGCGGTCCCAGCTTGGTGCGCATGGCCGAATCGTCGCCGAGGTACTGGCCGAGGACGGCGACGTTGACGTTCTCACGGCCGGTACCCGGGTTCTCGAACTCGATCCGGAGGTCCAGGTCGTTCTCGCGGTCGTGAGCCAGGAGCCCCTCCTGGACGATCTTCATGACCTCCACCCCGTCCCTCGGACGGAAGGTCAGGCGGAAGACCGTGGCCGTCTGCTGGGACACATCGACGGCGTTGAAGACGAACGAGGTGTTGATGCCGAAGTTGCCGCCTGCGCCGCCACGGCAGGCCCAGAAAAGCTCAGGGTTCTCGGCGGAGCTGGCGCGGACGATCCTGCCATCGGCCAGGATGACTTCGGTCTCGATCAGGTTGTCACAGGTCAATCCCCATTTGCGGTCATTGAAGCCCAGCCCGCCGCCGAGTGTCAGACCCGCTATTCCCACCCCGACGCAGCGCCCGCCGGGGACGTACAGGCCCGTCTTCCCGGCACCGGCCTTGGCGACATCGCCGTTGGTGGCGCCGCCGGCGATCCTGAGCCGCCGGCCGGGCAGCGCGGTCACCTCGCTCATCGGGCGTACGCTGATGAGCAGGCCCGTCGTCGTCGAGTAACCGGCGTAATTGTGGCCGCCGGCGCGTGGGGCCAGGGGCATTCCGTTCTCCTGTGCCCACAGCAGTGCCACTTTCACGTCCTGTGCAGTCGCGCAGGACACGACGCCCATGGGTTTCCTGTCCTCGTACCGAAGATTCCACGGCTGCGCCAGGGACGGGAACTTCGGTGCCTCGGGCAGATACAGCTTGCTGCCCGGCCCGAGCATCTTCTCGAGTTCCCCCCAATTCGGCTTTCCCGGAGGCTGGAGAGATGGTGTGGAAGGGGTGCGCGCCGCCGCCGCGTCGTCTCGTCCGGTCAGTGCCGCGGCCATCCCCGCGGCGGAGATGTAAGCGCCTGCCCGCAGTACCACACGTCGATCAAGCATCGTTCCCCTTACTGACGGATCGAGTATCACCCGAGCATCTCGCCTTCCGCAGAGAACTCAATCACGGCTACGAGTAAATCGCGGCACCATGAATCCCAAAAAGGCAGTATCAGTGACGCTGGCGCCGAATTGTGCTTTAAGCCGGGTGAATGAAGATCGTCCGAAGAGCGAAGTCCATGGTGATTCGCTGCCGGAACCTCGTCCGACAACGGAGCTTCCGCCTCGACGACGACGTCCTGTGGGCCGAGTACGGCCAGGCGTGCCGGGACGTCAACGGCAGCGCGAATCGCGGTGACGACATCCGCGAACACGTCGAGGCCGTCGTCGCCGATCGGAAAAAGTTACGTGAGGCGAGCTGAGTCTCCGACAGAGCCGACGCGGCGGGCCGGCGGCCTGGGACACCGGCTCACGATGCCGGATCGCGCAGGTGGCCGGCCGTTTCGGCTGCCCTCGCTCATCCCGGGATCGGGACGGTCGTCCGCAGGCGGGAGTCGGTGAGGACGGCGTCCGCGGCGCGGCGTCCCGACACCAGGGCGCCCTGGATGGAGCCGGTGTCGCGATGGTCGCCGCAGACGTACCGTCCCGGCCGGAGGCGTACCGGCTGCCGCATCCGCAGCGGCGGCGGCATCGCGGGCAGCGCCGCCTCGATGGGATAGGTCCCGATGAGCCGCCAGCCCGAGGTGTCGCCGTAGATCTCGGTCAACCGCTCCAGCACGCGCGACTCGTCCGCATCGAGGCCGAGTACGGACGTCGAGATGAGCGCGCGGCCGTCCGGCGAGTAGCGCGGAGCCGCGTCGCTGAGGACGAGCGTGTCGGCGATGACCCCCTCGGCGTCGATGATCTGGATCGGCTCCCGCAGCGGCGAGGAGGGAGCGACGTGGTAGAAGGTCGTCACCGCACGCATGGCGGGCGCTTCGACCTCGGGCAGCAGCCGGCCCGCCTGGACGGGATCGGTGGCGACGACCACGGCACGGGCCTGGACGGTGGAGCCGTCACCGGTCCGCACACCGTCCTCGGTGATCTCCTCCACGGCCGTGTTGAGCGAGATCGTCCCTTCGGGCAGCCGGTCGGCGAGCTGCAGCGGGATGCGCCCCATCCCCAGCGCGGGGAGGGTGATGGTGCCGCGGACGAACGACCGCCAGATCAGGTGGAAGAAGCGGCTGGAGGTCTCCAGCTCGCGTTCCAGCAGCACACCGGCCAGGAACGGGCGCATCAGCCGGTCGATCATCACATCGGACAGCCCCCGCAGGCGGAGCTCGTCGTAGGTGCTCCGCTCGGGACTGTCGCGCAGCCAGGAACCGGAGGCGGCCATGTCCCGGGCGGTCATCGCCGCGAGCGCCGCCTTGTCGCCGATGGTGCCGATATCGGCGAACGCACCGCTCAGCGCGTGCTCGGGATGTCTCCATGGAAGCATCACCCGCTCCCGGCGGCCTTGGCGGAACACCAGCAGACCGGACGAGAACGGTTGCAGGTCCAGGGCCGCATAGTCCAGGATCTCTTCGGCCTCCGGATAGGCGGTGTTGAAGACCTGGAAACCGCGGTCGAGGCGGAACCCCTCCACCACGTCAGTGCGCACCCGGCCGCCGACCTCGTCGGATGCCTCCAGCACCCGAACCGGCACACCGGCCCTGTGCAGCCGCACGGCACAGGCCAGTCCGGCCAGTCCCGCCCCCGCGATGATGACGCTTTCGGACATCGTTTCCCCTTCCCCCGAAGCGGCCGTCCCGGCCCTCTGGCGCCGGTTTCTCCTGCTCAGCCGCGATCAGCTGGGCAATATCCGCTCATGGGGCACCATGCCCGCAGTGTCCGTGGTCACTCCGAGACGGACCCCGACCCGTGCAGGGGGCCGGCCTCGCTAGCCAGCGCGCCTGTGTCCCCGGCCGCTCACGGGGCACCACTGAGCGGACGTCCAGGCATCTCGGGGGAGGATGCGCATGGAGCCGCAAGACCACTCGAAGGCCGCGTTCCACTGGCTTTTCGGGGACCAATTGGGCCCGCACTTTCTGCGGCCGGACAGCGACATCGTCATGATCGAATCGCGCGGTGTCTTCCGCCGCCGCCGCTTCCACCGCGCCAAGGCGCACCTGCTGCTGTCCGCCATGCGACACCGCGCGGCCGAACTCGGCGACCGCGTCCGCTACGTCCAGGCGGAGACCTACCGGGACGGCCTCAACCGAGCCGTCGGCGACGCGCCCGTGACCGTCCATCACCCCACGTCTCACGCCGCTCTTCGCTTCGTCCAAGGGCTGGAGCAGGTGGAGGTCCTGCCACCGCGCGGCTTCCTCGTGCAGCCGGACGCGTTCGGCCGCTGGGCGGACGCCGCCGGACACCTGCGGATGGAGGACTTCTACCGGCACGTGCGCCGAGACCACGACCTGCTGATGGACGGCGAACAACCCGAAGGCGGGAAGTGGAACCTGGACACCGACAACCGCGAGGCCCCGCCCAAGGACGCCGCGGTACTCCCGGTGCCGGCACCCTACCGGCCGCGTGAGGACGCCATAGACCACCAGGTCAGAGCCGACCTGGACCACTGGGAGCGGCGCGGAGAACTGGCGTTCGTCGGCCGCGACGGACCGCGCCTCTTCCCCGCCACCCGCGCCGAGGCCCGGCGAGCCCTCCGCGCATTCGTCCAGAAACGCCTGCCCACCTTCGGCCGGTGGGAGGACGCCGTCCTTGCCGAGGACTGGGCCATGAGCCACAGCCTGCTGTCCGCTTCGCTCAACCTCGGACTACTGGATCCGGCGGAGTGCGTCGAGGCCGCCGAGAACGCCTACCGTGCGGGCGAGGCGCCGCTCAACTCCGTCGAGGGCTACATCCGGCAGGTCGCCGGATGGCGCGAGTACATGTGGAATCTCTACTGGTACCTCGGCCCCCGCTACCGCGACTCCAACGTCCTGGGGCACACCGTGCCACTCCCGGACTGGTTCGCCCACCTGGACGCCGACGCCGTGCAGGCGCGCTGCCTGTCCACCACACTGGCGCAGGTCCGCGACCGGGGCTGGGTGCATCACATACCCCGGCTGATGATCTTGGGTAATCACGCTCTCCAGCGCGGCTGGGACCCGGCGGCGGTGACCGACTGGTTCCACCGCTGCTTCGTCGACGGCTACGACTGGGTGATGCTCACCAACGTGATCGGCATGTCCCAGTACGCCGACGGCGGCCGCATCACCACCAAGCCGTACGCCTCCGGCGGCGCCTACATCAACCGCATGAGCGACCTGTGCGGCCCCTGCGCCTACCGGCCCACCGAACGCGTCGGCGAGCACGCCTGCCCCTACACCGCCGGGTATTGGGAGTTCGTCCACCGCCACCGCGACCGGCTGGAGCACAACCACCGCACCGCCCGCACCGTCAAGCAGCTCGACCGCCTGACCGACCTGGACGAGGTACTGCGCAACGCCCATCACCGCGACCCGAACGCACCACCCTGACCGAGGCGCCGTGGAAAGTCTCGTGCTACCCGACCTCTGATCGGCCCCTCGGCGGTAAGCCGCCGAGCGCGATGTCGTCTCGCCGCGCGCCCATTGCCGTCCAGCGGATGTCGTCAGGTTCGGTCTTCGTCGCCCGCCACGCCCGCCCGGTACGCCAGCACCACCGCCTGGACGCGGTCACGGAGGCCCATATTGACGCGCTGCGTTATCAACACCTTGATCTACTGACCGCCGCGCTTTTCTGAGCTGGTTCAAGCGCTGTGATGCTGTGCAAGCCGGACGAGCGAGTCGTAGGTCTCGGTCACCCGCTCCAGTTTGACCCCCAGGCTGTTCGCCCATGTGTCCAGTTGTGCCTGGACGGTCAGACCCGACTCGTCGGCGGTGGTCACCGTCTCGATCTCCAGGAACGGCCCCCACGCCCTCGACCTGGTCAAGGCACAACGACCACCGCCCCGCCCGGCTGGTCCGGCGTTCCTTCTTGTTCGATCACGCGGTACTTGACCTCGATCTCCTGAGATCCCACGGTCCCCCCGGTCGCGACAAGTGTTCGACGAAGGCGAGCATGATCACGGACCAGGGCACGGTCCATGAAGCCGCCCCGGATCCACCCTCGTCACCACGGGACCGGACGCCGGCCTTCCCAGAAACGCAAAGTGGGACAGACGACCGTCTGTCCCACTTTGTCAGAGTGTGTCCGAGGGGGGACTTGAACCCCCATGCCCCGTAAAGGGCACTAGCACCTCAAGCTAGCGCGTCTGCCTATTCCGCCACCCGGACCGGTTGCAGGCCGCAGGCTGCGCTGCGGCCGGTTCACCATACCAAAGGAGACGAGTCGCGGCGAAGTCGATCGAGGGGCACCATGGGGAGCGTAGGTGTGGGCACTAGGGGCGAGGGTGATCACTGTGGGCCAGCAGCCGACCGCTGAGGACGAGGTCGTCCGGCTCTGCCAGGAGCTGATCCGGATCGACACCAGCAACCCCGGGGATCATTCGGGGCCGGGGGAGCGGGTCGCGGCCGAGTACGTCGCGGAGAAGCTCGACGAGGTCGGGGTGGAGTCGCGGATCTTCGAGTCGCATCCTGGGCG
>NZ_SMKM01000243.1 GCF_004348665.1 Actinomadura sp. GC306
GGGGTGGGCGGAATACTCCCGGAAGTCGCGAGAGTTTATCGTTCGCGGAAGTGTCAGTGGCTGCAGTATTTTGCGGCGGTACCCCTGAGACGTGACCACCTGGACCCCGCATGTCCGCATGCGGGGCCTGACGATTGGATGTGAGTTGACCGCTCCCGCATCTCCCAAGATGGCGGACGGCCCCCAGGAGGAGCCCGACGCAGGCGGAGGTCTAGACCGCGGCGTGCTGGCGGTGGCCGGGGTCGTCGTCCTCGGCGCGATCATGTCGATCCTGGACGTGACCGTCGTCAACGTCGCCATCAACGACCTGGCCAGGGAGTTCAACAGCCCCCTTGCGACGATCCAGTGGGTCGCGACGGGTTACACCCTGGCGCTGGCCACGGTGATCCCGATCACCGGGTGGGCCTGTGCGAGGTTCGGCACCAAGCGGCTGTACATGATCTCGCTGGTGCTGTTCGTGCTCGGCTCGACGCTCGCGGGGTTCGCGTGGTCGGCCGAGTCCTTGATCCTATTCCGGGTCCTGCAGGGCCTGGGCGGCGGCATGATCATGCCGGCGGGCATGACGATCATGACCCAGGCGGCGGGGCCGCAGCGGGTCGGCCAGGTGATGAGCATCATCGGCGTTCCGATGCTGCTCGGCCCGATCAGCGGCCCGATCCTCGGCGGCTGGCTGGTCGACGACGTGTCGTGGCGGTGGATCTTCTTCATCAACCTGCCCATCGGCATCATCGCGCTGCTGCTGGCCGGCCGTATCCTCAAGGCGGACGAGCCGCAGCCCGCCGAGCGGCTCGACTTCATCGGGCTGCTGCTGCTGTCGCCCGGCCTGGCGTCGCTGATCTACGGTGTCGCGCGGGGCGCCGAGGAGCGCGACTTCATGCTGACCGAACCGCTCGTGTTCACCGCGGTCGGCGCCGTGCTGGTGATCGGGTTCGTGTTCCGGGCGCTGTCCGCGCGGAACCCGCTGATCGACCTGCGGCTGCTGAAGCGCCGGTCGGTGGCGGCGGCGTCCGGGACGATGGTGCTGTTCTCGATCGCGTTCATGGGCGCGATGCTGCTGCTGCCGCTGTACTTCCAGACGGTGCGGGGCGAGGGCGCGATGAGCGCCGGCCTGCTGCTGGCCCCGCAGGGGCTCGGCGCGATGGTCACGATGCCGATCGGCGGGAAGCTCACCGACCGGATCGGGCCGGGACGGGTCGTGCTGGTCGGCATGGCGGTCGTGGTGGCGTCGGTGGCGGCCTTCGCGGCGGTCATGGGGGCGGACACGTCCTACTGGACGCTCGGCGCCGTGCTGTTCGTCATGGGTCTCGGCATGGGCATGACGATGATGCCGACCATGGCCGCGGCCATCCAGACCCTCGTGCACGACGAGGTCCCGCGCGCCAGCACGATGCTGAACATCATCCAGCAGGTGTCGGCGTCCATCGGCACCGCGATGATGTCGGTGCTGCTGGCCCGCCAGCTGTCGGCCAGGCTCGGCGGCGGGTCCGGCGGGGAGATCGGCTCCACCGAGGAGGTGCCGCCGCAGGTCATGGAGAAGATCGCCGGGCCGATGGCGGACGCGTTCCAGCACACCTACTGGTACGCGGTCGGGCTGATCGCCCTGGCGTTCCTGCCGGCGCTGCTGCTGCCGCGCAGGAGGCCCGAGCTGCGGAGCGTGGACACGCCGATGCCGATGCACTGAGCGTGCCTCTGGCGCAGTGAAGGCCCCGGCCGGGATCCGAGTGACCCGGCCGGGGCCTTCGCCGTTCAGGGCCTTCTCAGGCCGTCGCGGGACGGTCCGCCCAGTACTCGTCCTTCAGCAGCCGCTTGTAGAGCTTGCCGGTCGGGTGCCGGGGCAGCTCCGGGCGGAAGTCGATCGAGCGCGGGCACTTGTAGTGCGCGAGCTGGTCGCGGCAGTACGCGATGAGCTCGGCCTCCAGCTCGGGACCGGCCTGGTCCATCGCCAGCGGCTGCACGACCGCCTTCACCGCCTCGCCCATCTCGGCGTCCGGCACGCCGAAGACGGCGACGTCGGCGACCTTGGGGTGGACGGCGAGGACGTTCTCGGCCTCCTGCGGGTAGATGTTCACCCCCCCGCTGATGATCATGTAGGCGCGGCGGTCGGTGAGGTAGATGAAGCCGTCCTCGTCGACATACCCCACGTCGCCGAGGGTGCTCCAGCCGCGGCCCTTCGGGTCCCTGGACGCGGCCGTCTTGGCGTCGTCGTCGTGGTACTCGAACTGCGGGCCGTTGCCGAAGTACAGCGTCCCGGGCTCACCGGGCGGCAGCTCGTTGCCGTCGTCGTCGACGACGTGGACCTCGCCCAGGACGCACCGTCCCACGGTGCCCTTGTGGGCCATCCAGTCCTCGGAGTTGGTGTAGACGAAGCAGTTGCCCTCCGTCCCCGCGTAGTACTCGTGCAGGATCGGCCCCCACCACTCGATCATCTGCTCCTTGATCGGGATGGGGATGGGCGCGGCGGCGTGGACGGCCGCGCGCAGGCTCGACACGTCGTAGCGGGCGCGGGTCTCCTCCGGGAGCTTCAGCATCCGGATGAACATGGTCGGCACCCACTGGCTGTGGGTCACGCCGTACTTCTCGATGGCCGCGAGCGCGGCCTCGGGGTCGAACTTCTCCATGACCACGACCGTCGCGCCGAAGCGGTGCATGGTGATGCAGTAGCGCAGCGGTGCCGCGTGGTAGAGCGGCGCCGGCGACAGGTAGACCGAGTCGGCGTCGGGCTGGAAGAGCAGCGAGATCAGCTGGTAGAGCGGGCCCCCCTCGCCCATGGGCGCCTTGGAGAGGGCCGGTTTCACCCCCTTGGGGCGGCCCGTCGTCCCCGACGAGTAGAGCATGTCCACGCCTTCGCACTCGTTCTCGATGGGCGTGGGGGGATGCTCGGCCACGCGCTCCTCATAGGAGTCGTAGCCCGGTGCGGTGCCGCCGAGCATGAGGCGCAGCGGCACCTCCGGCGGGGACTTGGCTGCGGTCTCCATCGACGCGGTGGTGATGAACGCCTTGGCCCCGCAGTTGCCGACGATGTAGGCGAGCTCTTCCTGCTGGAGCCGCGTGCTGATGGCGGTGTAGTAGAGCCCCGACCGCTGTGCCGCCCAGGCTATGGCCAGGTACAGCGGATGGTTCTCCAGCATGAAGGCGATGTGGTCCCCCGGGCGCAGCCCCTCCGCGTGGAGCAGCTGCGCGAGCCGGTTGGACTCCTCGTTGAGTTCCCGAAAGGTGATGACCCGCCCGGAGCCCGCCATCACGACGGCGGGCTTGTCGGGCGACTGTCCGGCGATCTGCCCCAGATGCATGGCCGCACGCTACCGGGCCGGACGGCGGAATGGAATCCCGTTCGGTTTGTCCGCGGGCGGCCATCCCGGCACGTCAGACGAGCATGTGGTCGAAATCTCCGTCCTTGGCCCCTCCCACGAACGCCTCCACCTCCTCGCGCGTGTAGACGAGCACCGCTCCCTCGGGGTCACGGGAGTTGCGCACGGCGATCTCCCCGCTGGGGAGTTCGGCCATCTCGACGCAGTTCCCCGACGGGTTGCTGCGCCGGCTCTTCTGCCAGACGAGCCTGCTGCGCCAGACGTCCGACATCGCTTGGCCGTCCATCGTTGCCCCCTCTAGGCGTCTCCAGCCTTCCTGCCGGAAGGCCGCGATCTCGCCCCACCCCACACAAATGGTACGAGATGCACGTGCATTCGTTCTTGCATTCGTTCATGCAGACGGTCTTGCATCTGCACGGCTTGGGGAGCAAGATAGCGAACGCTCGCCGGTGACCGTCCCCGCACGCCTCTGAGGTTCAGACCATGACCGTTGACCAGGCAGACCAAGTCGCAGCTCCCACCGCCATGGGAGGCGGCCGGCCGCGTCACGGCGCGGCCCTTCACCCCTGGCCGGACGCCCACAGGGCGCCGCACGGCCCGCACGGGCCGGCGACCGGCTCCGCGGCCGGTCCGGCCGTCGAGCCCGGCCTCGCCGGGCTATGGCCCACGCCGCACACGGGCACGCCGCGCACGGCGCGGCGCGTGTTCCCCGCGGAGATCACGACCCCGCGCTCCGCGCGCGAGTTCACCCAGGCCACGCTGGGCGAATGGGGGCTGGACACGGGGATCGAGGACGTCGTCGTCGCGGTGTCCGAGCTCGCCACCAACGCCCTGCGGCACGGCATGGAGGGGCTCCCCCAGCCGCTGCCGCTGTGCCCCATCCAGCTCGTGCTGATCGCGCACCCGCGGCGGCTCGTCGTCTCGGTGACCGACCCGAGCGGGCGCCCGCCCGAGCCGCTGGCGAGCGACCCGGACCGGTTCGTCGAGGGCGGCCGCGGCCTGCTCGTCGTCGGCGCGGTCAGCGACGCGTGGGGCTGGGCGCGGCTCGCCACCGGCGGCAAGGCCGTCTGGGCGGCCTTCGACCTGCGGGTCAGCCCTCCGCGGACACGGGAGCAGGACGCACCTGGACGGAGCGCTCCGGACGCTCCAGCTCACTGAGGAAGGTGTGCGCCCAGCGGTCCACGTCGTTCTCGATCACGCGGCGGCGCATCACGCGCATCCGCCGCGCCTGATCGGCGGGCTCGGCCGCGAGGGCGGACAGCAGCGTCTGCTTCAGCCCGTCGATGTCGTAGGGGTTGACCTGGAACGCGCCCCGCTTGAGCTCGGCCGCGGCGCCGGTGAACTCGCTGAGCACGAGGGCGCCGCGCAGGTCCTTGCGGCACGCCACGTACTCCTTGGCGACCAGGTTCATCCCGTCCCGGAGCGGGGTCACGACCATGACGTCCGCCGCCAGGTAGAGCGCGGTCAGCTCGGGACGGTCGTACGAGCTGTGCATATAGTGAATGACCGGAAAGCCGAGCTCGCCGTACTCGCCGTTGATCCGGCCGACCTGCTGCTCGATCTCCTCGCGGAGCAGCTGGTACTGCTCGACGCGCTCCCGGCTCGGCGTGGCGATCTGCACGAACACGGCCTGCCCCGGCTTGAGGTGGCCGTCCTCGAACAGCTCGCCGAACGCCTGCAGCCGCTGCGTGATGCCCTTGGTGTAGTCGAGGCGGTCGACGCCGAGCAGGACGGTCGCGTCGCCGAGGTCGTTGCGGATCTCCTGCGCCCGCTCCTGCACCTCCGGGCGCCCCACGAGGTCGTCGAGCTCGCCCACGTCCACCGAGATCGGGAACGCGCGCGCCCGCACGACACGGTCGTCCCAGAAGACGTCCTGCTTGACGTAGCGGGCCTCCAGGAGACGCCGGCACAGCCGCACGAAGTTGGCCGCCGCGCCCGGGAGCTGGAAGCCGACGAGGTCGGCGCCGAGGAGGCCCTCCAGGATCTGCCGCCGCCACGGCAGCTGCCAGAACAGCTCCAGCGGCGGGAACGGGATGTGCAGGAAGAACCCGATCCGCAGGTCGGGCCGCAGTTCGCGCAGCATCCGCGGGACGAGCTGGAGCTGGTAGTCCTGCACCCAGACGATCGCGCCCTCGGACGCGACCTCGGCCGCCGCCTCCGCGAACCGCCTGTTCACGCGGACGTAGGCGTCCCACATCGCGCGGTCGTAGACGGGCGGGGCGACGACGTCGTGGTAGAGCGGCCAGAGCGTCGCGTTCGAGAAGCCCTCGTAGTAGAGCTCGACCTCCTCCGCGGACTGCGCGATGGGGTGGAGCGACATGCCGTCCTCCTCGAACGGCTCCAGCTCCTCGTCGGGGGCACCGGTCCAGCCGATCCAGGTGCCCTTCCTGCTCCGCATCACCGGGGCGATGGCGCTGACCAGCCCGCCTGGGCTGCGCCGCCAGCGCGGGACACCGTCCGCTCCGACCTTCCGGTCGACCGGAAGGCGGTTGGCCACCACAACGAACTCACTACCGCGCGACACCTGCGACCCGCCTCTCAAGGAACTCTCAGCGATCACTCATGCCCAGAAACGGTCATCAGGAACATCTTGTCACTTCGACGGTAAGGCGCGAGGTCCCGCAAAGGGAGATGTCAGGCGGCCGGGCGACCCCTCCCGGGGTTTGGAGCGGGCCACATTCCTTTCCCGCCAGGTGACCGATGTTTACCCGCCAGTCACATCGGCCACCTGGGCGGACAAAGTGTGATCCAGATCACATCGACCCGGCCGGCACCGGCGGGACACCTGCCGGAATGATTCAAAATCCGAGCATCTAGAAGATTCGGGCCCGCTTTCACGCCAACTAGAATCACCGTATGAGCGATGCGGGCGAGCCCCTGGAAGCGCGCGAACTGCGCGCCTGGATGGCGTTCCTGGCCGCGGGCCATCTGGTCGACCAGGAGGTCGAGCGGCAGCTCAAGCGGGACGGCGGGCTCTCCCACCCCGAGTTCGAGGTGCTGGTGAAGCTGCACGGCGCGGCGGGCGGCCGGATGCGCATGTCGGACCTCGCCCGCGAGGTGATGGTGTCGAAGAGCCGCCTCACCTACCAGGTCACCCAGTTGGAGCGGGCCGGGTTCGTGAAGCGGACCGGCTGCGAGTCGGACCGCCGCTCGATCTGGGCGGAGCTGACCGGCGAGGGCGCCGCCGCGCTCGCCGCGGTCCGGCCGGGGCACCGGCGCGTCGTCCGCGAGGCCCTGATCGAGGTGCTGACGCCCGCGGAGATCGACATGCTCGGCGACGCGCTCGGCCGCGTGGCCGCCCGCCTGCGCGACCGCTGACCGCCTCGTGCGGGATGCTGGGGCCATGCTCGATGCCGGCGGGCCCGCCCGCAGCGGACGCGACTTCGGCGGGATCGTGGAGTGCGCGCCCCTCCGCGTAGTGCGGCCGGCGTCGGCGGAGGAGGTCGCGGACGCCGTCCGCACGGCCGCCGCGCAGGGCGCCGAGGTGGTGCCGCGCGGCATGGGGCACTCGACATACGGCCAGTCGCTGACCCGCGGCGTGTCCCTAGACATGCGCGGCCTCACCGGCGTGGAGGTCGGGCAAGGGCAGGCGGTGGCCGCGGCCGGCGCCACGTGGCGGGAGGTCCTCGCGGCCACCCTGCCGCTCGGCCTGACCCCGCCCGTCCTGACCGACCACCTCGACATGACGGTCGGGGGGACGCTCTCCGCGGGCGGGGTCGGCGGGACGTCGCACGTCCACGGCACGCAGGCCGACAACGTCCGCGCGCTGGACGTCGTCGTGGACGGCGAGCCCGTGACCTGCTCCCCCGCCGTCCGGCCCGCGCTGTTCGACGCCGTCCGCGGCGGCCTCGGCCGGCACGGTGTCATCACCGCGGCAACGCTGCGGCTCGTCCCCGCGTCCGAGCGGGTGCTGAGCTGCACCATCCCGTGCCGGGACGCCGCCGATGTGCTCCGCGTCCAGCGCGAGACGCGGGCCGACCACATATCGGCCCAGGTGAAACCCGTCGAGACCGGCTGGGCGTACGAGGTGAAGGCCGTCCTGTACGGGGACGGCCACGAGCCTCCTGCCGGCACCTCGGAGACCGAGGAACTGCCCTATGCCGCCTTCTGCGACCGCATGCGCCCGGACGTGGAGAAGCTGATCGCGCTCGGCGAGTGGGCGCGCCCGCATCCCTGGGGGATGGTCTTCCTGCCCATGTCCCGCGCCGCCGCCGTGATCGAGGCGACGCTCGCGGCCATGACCCCCGGCGACCTCGGCCTCAGCGGCGTCATCCTGATCAAGGCGCTGCGGATCGGGCGGGTACCGATGCCGGCCGCGCCGGACGCCCCCGTCCTGTTCAGCGTGCTGCGGACGGCATCGCCCGGCTGCGCGTCCGTACCGGAGATGCTCGCCGCCAACCGCGCGCTCCTCGCCCTGGCCCGCGCCGAGGGCGGCACCCGGTACGCCGTCGATTCGGTTCCGGAGTGACGCCCCCGGCCCCGCCCTGCCGGTCACGGCGGACGGGATCGGGCAGGGGTCAGGCCGCGGCGCCCACCGCGCCGTGGGGGTCGAGGATGTACTTCGTCGCCGCGCCCCGGTCGAACTCGGCGTAGCCCTCGGGCGCCTGGTCGAGCGGGATCGCCTGGGCGTTGACGTTGCGCGCGATGCTGACCCGGTCGTACAGGATCGCCATCATCAGCTGCCGGTTGTACCGCATCACCGGGCACTGGCCGGTGACGAAGTAGTGCGACTTGGCCCAGCCGAGGCCGAACCGCAGCCCGAGCTGGCCCGCCTTGGCCCGCTCCTCCGGCGCGCCCGGGTCGTCGGTGACGTACAGCCCGGGGATGCCGAGCCCGCCGGCGGCGCGGGTGATGTCCATCATCGTGTTGAGGACGGTCGCGGGCTGCTCCCCGGCCGACCCCTCCGGGCCGTGGCCGCGCGCCTCGAAGCCGACGCAGTCGACCGCCGCGTCCACCTCCGGGACGCCGAGGATCTGCTCGATCTGCTCGGGCACGTTCTCGTGCCGGGACAGGTCGATCGTCTCGCAGCCGAAGCGCCGCGCCTGCTCCAGCCGCTGCGGGTTCATGTCGCCGACGATGACGACGGCGGCGCCGAGCAGCAGGCAGGCGGTGGCGCAGGCGAGCCCGACCGGGCCCGCGCCCGCCACGTAGACGGTGGAGCCCGTCGTGACGCCCGCGGTGTAGGCGCCGTGGTAGCCGGTGGGGAGGATGTCCGACAGCATCGCCAGGTCGGGCAGCTTCGCCAGCACCGTGTCGCGGTCGCCGGGGAACTTCAGCAGGTTGAAGTCGGCGTACGGGACGACCGCGTACCGGGCCTGGCCGCCGTGCCAGCCGCCCATGTCGACGTACCCGTACGCCGCGCCGGGGCGGTCCCGGTTGACGTTCTCGCACACACCGGTGTGGCGCTCCTTGCAGTTGCGGCAGCGGCCGCAGGCGATGTTGAACGGGACGCTGACGAGATCGCCCTTCTTGACGAACTCGACGTCCCGGCCGAGTTCGATCACCTCGCCGGTGATCTCGTGGCCGAGCGTCTGCCCGACGGGGGCGGTCGTCCGGCCGCGCACCATGTGCTGGTCGGACCCGCAGATGTTGGTGGCCAGGACCTTCAGGATGACGCCGTGCTGCAGCTTGCGGCCGTCCTGTTCGGCCAGTTCGAGCTTCGGGTAGTCCAGGTCCTCGACCGTGACCTTGCCCTGCCCCTGGTAGACGACGCCTCGGTTGGTGTCCGCCACGACCTCTCCCTCCACATTGAGGTTTCGGCTCGCCGGCGCCCTGGACGACGGAACGCTCTCATCGCCCCGCCCCTCGGACGGCACGGGTGCCGCGACCGTACGCCCGGACGTATACCCGATCCATACCTCTTAGTCCGTTTCGACGGAATCGCTTCGGGAGCCGGGTACCGCAGCAGGTGCCGGGTGTTCGTCGTCGTCGGCCGACGGCTCGTCCGCGCGCTCGCGCCGGCGTCGCCGGGCCCTGCGGACGCGTACCGCGACGAACACCGCCACGGCGAGGACGAGCGCCGCCACCACGCCCTTGGAGTACATGCCCATGTACTGCTCGACCGTCTGCCAGTTGTCGCCGAGCAGGTATCCGGCCAGGACGAACACCGTGTTCCACAGGGCGCTGCCGAGCGTCGTGTAGAGCAGGAACTGCGTCAGCCGCATGTGCTCCACCCCGGCCGGGACGGAGATCAGGCTGCGGAAGACCGGGACCATCCGGCCGAAGAACACCGCCTTGGTGCCGTGCCGGGCGAACCACGCCTCCGTGCGGTCCAGGTCGTCGAGCTTGAGCAGCGGCATCCGGTCCACGAGGTGGCGGACCCGCTCCCGCCCGACGGCTCCCCCGATCCAGTAGAGGACGAGTGCGCCGGCGACGCTCCCGAACGTCGTCCACAGGAGGGCGCCGGCGAGGCTCATCCCGCCCTGCGCGGCCGTGAACCCGGCCAGCGGGAGGATCAGTTCACTCGGCAGCGGCGGGAAGAGGTTCTCCAGCGCGACCGCCAGTCCCGCACCGGGCGCGCCGAGCTTCTCCATCATGTCGGTCAGCCACCCGGCGACGCCCCCCTCGGGTCCGCCCCCGGACGCCGCCGCCGGATACGTCGTTATGATCATGTCCGCAACGCTAGAAATCGGCCCGTCCTCGTCACCATGGAGTTGACCGTCTACCCCGGCGGTGGCGTTCCACACCCCGGCCCTGCGGAGAACCGCACCTTCGCGGAGGCCATGATGGGCAAAGATCCGATCCGCCGGGGCCTCCGGGCCTAGGCTTGTAAGCCCCCGCTTCCCCCCCCCCCTG
>NZ_SMKM01000244.1 GCF_004348665.1 Actinomadura sp. GC306
CGCCCGGGCCGTACGGCCCCCCGCCTCCGCCGAGGGGCGGGAACGGCTGCGGCGTCGGCCTGGTGATCGGGCTGCTCGCCGGCGGGCTGGTCCTGGTGCTGGCCGTGGCGGCGGTCTTCTTCATCGTGGTCCAAGAGGACGAGGGCGGCGGCGACGGCGGCGGTGTCCAGCTGCGGACCGGCAAGATCGCCGGGGGCGCGGAGGCCGTGCCGCAGCGCGACGGCAGCCTGGAGATGGCCCGCCCCGGCGTCACGTCCCCCGTGGTGGAGATCTTCGTCGACTTCGCCTGCCCGCACTGCGGCGACTTCGACCGCAAGAACGATCCCATGCTCAAGGAGCTCGCGGTCGCGGGGAAGGCGAAGGTGGTGTTCCGCCCGATGGTCATCTTCGCCGCTTCGCGGCAGCCCGCGCACGGCAACTCGGTCCGGGCCGCGGCGGCGCTGCGCTGCGTCGGCGACGGGGCGCACTGGCTCAGCTACCAGGACGCCCTGTACACCAAGCAGCCGGCCGGCCTCGAAACCGAGGGATACCGCAAAGAGGACCTGCTCCTGCTCGCGCACTTCCGCAAGAGCGAGCCCGGCTTCATGTCGTGCGTCACGGAGCAGCGCTTCGCCCGGAGCGTGCAGACGGTCAGCCAGGGCTACATCGACTCCGGCATCCGGGCGACGCCGAGCGTGCGGTTGAACGGGAGCATTCTCGACCAGTCCGACATCGAGAGTCCGGAGTCTTTGCGCCGCGCCATCGAGTCCGCGTCCTAGGGCATGTTCCGGCTAGTCTCACCGCGACGAGGGAGGACGGAAGCGATGGCGTGGAGCTGGCGTTTGGAGAAGGCCGACGGGCGCGCGGTCGGCACGGCGGAGGAGAGCTTCTCCACCCAGGCGGACGCGGAGAGCTGGCTGGGGGAGAACTGGCGGGGGCTGCGCGCGGACGACGTCGACAAGGTGGTCCTGCTGGACGGTGAGACGCTCGTCTACGAGATGAGCCTGCACGAACCGGACTGACCGGGTGCCGGCAGGCCGCGGGGCGGGCGCCCCGCGGCCTCCGCGGCACTTCCGGAGGGTCAGGGGCGCTTGCGCGGGCTCTTGGTCAGCTCGGGGTCGCGGATGACGACCGGGCCGAGGACGTCGTCGATCTTCTTCAGCACGTCCTCCTCCAGCTTCACCCCGGCGGCCTTGACGTTGTCGGCGACCTGCTCGGGGCGGCTCGCGCCCACCAGCGCCGCCGACACGTTCGGGTTCTGCAGCGTCCAGGCGATCGCCAGCTGCGCCATGGAGAGCCCGAGGTCGTCCGCGATCGGCTTGAGCTCCTGCACCCGGGTCAGCAGGTCGTCGTTCAGGAAGCGCTTGATCATGTCGGCGCCGCCCTTGTCGTCGGTGGCGCGCGACCCCTCGGGCAGCGGCTCGCCCGGCTTGTACTTGCCGGTCAGGACGCCCTGCGCGATCGGCGACCAGACGAGCTGGCCGATGCCCTCCCGCTCGCACAGCGGGACGACCTCCTCCTCGATGACCCGCCACAGCATCGAGTACTGCGGCTGGCTGGAGACGATCCGGTCGAAGCCCATCTCATCGGCGATCTTGAGGGCCTGCTCGATCTCCTCGGCCCGCCACTCCGAGACGCCGACGTAGAGGACCTTGCCCTGCCGGACGAGGTCGTCGAACGCCCGCAGCGTCTCGTGGAGGGGGGTCTCGTAGTCGAACCGGTGGGCCTGGTAGAGGTCCACGTAGTCGGTCCCGAGCCGGCGCAGGGAGGCGTGCGCCGACTCCATGATGTGCTTGCGCGACAGGCCGCGGTCGTTCACGCCGCGGCCGGTGGGCCAGTAGACCTTGGTGAAGATCTCCAGCCCCTCGCGGCGCCGCCCCTTGAGCGCGCGCCCGAGGACCTCCTCGGCGCGCGTGCCCGCGTAGGCGTCGGCGGTGTCGAAGGTGGTGATCCCCTCGTCGAGGGCCGCGTGCACGCAGGCGCGCGCCGCGTCCTCCTCGACCTGGGAGCCGTGGGTGAGCCAGTTGCCGTAGGCGATCTCGCTGATCTTCAGACCGCTCCGGCCCAGGTTTCGGAACTCCATGATCCAGACCCTAACCGGGGCGGCCGCCCGCGGCCGGATGCGGACGGACGGATGCGGACGGACGGGTACGGGCCGGCCCGCCGCTCAGACCTTGTCCTTCTCGCCGATCTTCACCTGGGGGTTCGGGATGCGGAGCCGGCGGATCTGCATCGCGCGCATCGCCGCGTACATCCCGACGCCCTTGGCGCTCTCGTCGGGGTAGCGCTCGGCGGCCAGCCGCTTGATGCCCCGGCTCAGCAGGATGCCCTCGGCGAACACGACGAGGAGCAGCACCGGCGGCGCGAACAGCACCAGCAGCCGGGCGAGCGGGATCGGCAGCATGCTCAGCAGCACGATCGCGAACATGCCGTACATCAGGTAGGAGCCGACGGTGCGGCGGGAGTCGACGTAGTCGCGCGCGAGCCTGCGCACGGGACCCTTGTCCCGCTTGAGCAGGTGCTCTTCGTCACCCTTGGCCATGCCCTGGCGCACCTTGGCGCGCTCGGCGGCCTGCTTCTCCCGGAGCCGCTTGTACGCCTCCTTGCGGTTGGAGGGCGCGGTGATCGGCTGCCGGCGACGCTTCTCGGCGTCCCGCCGCTTGGGCGTGGGGCGCCCCTTGCCTCCCGGCTTTACTACCTGAGGAGGATTCGGCGGGGCCTCAGGGGTACGACGCTTGAACACGGGATCAGCCTACCGGGCTGCGAACATCGTGGCTGCCTCGCGCGTTACCGCGTAGGGTGATAAGAACCCCAGCAGTGGCCATTGAGCTCAGTTCAGGACTGAGGCGACAGCACGAAGGGACCGGCGCCGCGCGATGAGCGTGATGAAGAGAATGTCGATGATCTTCAAGGCCAAGGCCAACAAGGCCTTGGACCGGGCTGAGGATCCTCGCGAAACCCTCGATTACTCCTACCAGCGCCAGCTGGAGATGCTGCAGAAGGTCCGACGGGGGGTCGCCGACGTCGCCACCTCGCGCAAGCGCCTCGAACTGCAGATCAACCAGCTGGAGCAGCAGCAGAGCAAGCTGACCGACCAGGGCAAGAAGGCCCTGCAGGTGGGCCGGGAGGACCTCGCCCGCGAGGCGCTGACCCGCCGGTCCGGGCTGGAGAGCCAGCTGAACGACCTGCGCGCCCAGTACCAGCAGCTGCAGGGCGAGGAGGAGAAGCTCACGCTCGCCTCGCAGCGGCTGCAGGCGAAGGTCGACTCCTTCCGCACCCGCAAGGAGACGATCAAGGCGACCTACACGGCCGCCGAGGCGCAGACGAAGATCAACGAGGCGTTCTCCGGCATCTCCGAGGAGATGGGCGACGTCGGCCTGGCCATCCAGCGCGCCGAGGAGAAGACCGACACGATGAAGGCGCGCGCCGGCGCCATCGACGAGCTGCTCGCCTCGGGTGCCCTGGAGGACTTCTCCGGTCCGAAGGACGACATCCAGGCCGAGCTGGACCGGATGGGATCCGGCCCGGGCGTCGACATGGAGCTGGAGCGGCTGAAGGCCGAGCTCGGCCAGGGGCCCGCGCCCAAGGAGCTGAACCAGGGCACGCCGACCGCGCAGCCCCAGCAGCAGGCGCAGCCGCACCAGCAGGACAACCCCCAGCAGGCCCAGTGGCCGCAGAATCCCGGGGGTGCCCAGTGATCGTCCGCCTGATGGGCGAGGGTCAGCTGGACGTGGCCGAGGAGGACCTGCCCGCCCTCAACTCGCTCGACGACCAGCTGGAGTCGGCGATCGAGACGGGCGACGAGGCGACCTTCCGCACCGCGCTGCACGCGCTGCTGGAGAACGTCCGCAAGGTGGGCCGGCCGCTGCCGCCGGACAGCCTGGCGCCCTCCGAGCTGATCCTGCCCCCGGCGGACGCGCACATCGACGAGGTGCGGTCCATGCTGGGCGACGAAGGCCTGATCCCGGACTGATCCGGCCACGCCCCTCGGTCCCCCGGCGCGGTGCACGACCAGGCATAAAGAGATGGTCTTGTGCGTTGTTACAAATGAATACCGATCCGGGGTACCACAGGGGGTGGCCGCATGGCCAGAACGCGCTACGCCTCCGACAGGGGGCTGACGTCGCGGATGCTGCTGACGATGTTCCTGCTGGGGCTCGTCTACGTCGTCTTCGTGGGGGCGTTCATCGTCTTCGTCCCCGAATGGGCCGTCGTCGCGCTGGTCGTGGCGGGCCTGTTCCTGCTCGCCCAGTACTTCTTCTCCGACCGGATGACGCTGTTCGCCATGCGCGGCCGCGTCGTCTCGCCGCAGGAGGCCCCGGAGCTGCACGGCGTCGTCGACCGGATCGTCGCGATGTCGAACGCGCCGAAGCCGAAGGTCGCGATCGCCGACAGCGACGTGCCGAACGCGTTCGCCACCGGCCGCAACCAGAAGAACGCCGTCGTCTGCGTCACCACCGGGCTGCTGCGCCGGCTCGACCCGGTGGAGCTGGAGGGCGTCCTCGCGCACGAGATGGCGCACGTCGCCCACCGGGACGTCGCCGTCATGACGATCGCCTCGTTCCTCGGGATCTGCGCCGGCATGATCACCAGGTTCGGGCTCCAGTTCGGCCTGTGGGGCGGCTTCGGGAGCCGCGGCCGCGACCAGAACACCGGGCTGATCCTGCTGGTGGTGGTCGCGGCGAGCGCCGTCGCCTACGCGATCAGCTTCCTGCTGACCCGGGCGCTGTCGCGCTACCGCGAGCTGTCGGCCGACCGCGCCGCGGCGCTGCTGACCGGGCGCCCCTCCGCGCTGGCCAGCGCGCTGACCAAGGTCAGCGGGGAGATCGCGCGGATCCCCACGCAGGACCTGCGGTCCGCGCAGGCGTTCAACGCCTTCTTCTTCACGCCGGCGTTCGGCCGGGGCTTCAGCGTCTCGTCGCTGTTCTCGACGCACCCGCCGCTGGACAAGCGGCTCGCCCAGCTCTCGAAGATCTCCGACCAGCTCAGCAGGGGAGTGTGACACCGGTGGGCTTCCTCGACACGCTGCTCGGCCGCTCCAAGCCGGCCAAGCCCGACCTCGACCGGCTGTTCGGGCTCTCGACGGCCGCCGTCACCCTGGAGGCGGCGACCGGGTTCGTCCCGACCGGGCGCGGCTCGGTGTGCTTCCGCGCGGCGGAGGGCGGTGCGTTCGCGCGGCTGCAGCGCGACGTCCAGGAACTGCTGGACGCCGACGAGGGGCCCAAGGTCGAGATCAGCAACGACTCCTACGGCTACACGTGGATCCTCGCCCAGCACGATCCGGCGGAGCTGCCCGCCCTCGTCACCGACCTGCACGCGGTGAACGCGACGCTGGAGGCGAACGGCTTCGGCCCGCACCTGCTGGTCTCACTGGTCGGCTTCCGCGGCCCCGAGGGGCAGCGCCTCGCCCTCGTCTACCTCTACAAGCGCGGCACGTTCTACCCGTTCGCGCCGCTCCCCGGCGACAAGCGGGACAACGCGCTCGAACTCCAGGTGCGCGGCGCGGTCGGCGCCGACCTCCCGTTCGAGGACGACCTCGGCCGCTGGTTCCCGGTCTGGGGCGCCCCGGGCCTCTGACCGCGCCCGCGCCGCGTCTCCCCGGCACTGTGTCTTGTGGACTTGTGTGTCATGAGACGCTGTGCGCCGCCCGCGCGCGGACTAGCGTCGGGCCATGGCGCCCTCCCGTGACGCTCCCGACGCCGGGCTGACCTGGCGGATGCTCGCCACGGCGGGCCTGGTCGCGCTCGTGTACGCCGCCGCCGTGCTGCCCGCGTTCCTCCTCGGCCCGGTCTGGGGCGCGGTCGCGGTGGCCGCCGCCGTCGCCTGCGCGGTCGTCTCGGTCCGCGCGGCGGACCGGCTGGTCCTCTACGCGATGGACGCCCGCCCCGTCACCTCCGACGAGGAGCCGGAGCTGCACGCCGTCCTCGACCGGCTGTGCATGTCGTCCGGCCTCCCCAAACCGCGGCTCGCCGTCTCCGCGCTGGAGGCGCCCAACGCGTTCGCCGCCGGGTCGGGGCCCGGGTCGGCGGTGGTGTGCGTCACCGGCGGGCTGCGCCCGCGCCTGCTGCCGGGCGAGCTGGCGGCCGTCCTCGCGCACGAGGTCGCGCACGTCGCCAACCGGGACGTGCTGGTCGGCGCGGTCGCCGCGTTCCCCGGCCTGTGCGCCGGGCTGTTCCTCGGCTGGTGGACGGGCCTGCTCACCGGCCGGGACAGGCACGGCGCCGGGCGCGCGGCGGCCTTCGCGGGCGGGGTCGTCCTGCTGCCGCTCGGCGTCGCGGCGGCGGTGCTGTACGGCGTCGGCACGCTGGTGGGGCTGGCGCTGTCGCGGCACCGGGAGCTGTGCGCCGACGCCACCGGGGCGCTGCTGATCGGGCGGCCCTCCGATCTGGTGTCCGCGCTGGAGAAGATCACCGAGGGGCTGCGCGACGCGTCCCGCGACGACCTGCGGGCGCTGCGCCCGGTGCGCGCCCTGTGCGTGGTCGGCGCGCACGGCGGCGGGGCGGCCGGGCTGCTGTCCAGCCACCCGCCGCTGGAGCGGCGCCGGGAGCGGCTGTCGGTGCTCTCCTGGCGGCTCGCGAGCGGCGGCTGAGGTGGGCGTCCTGGACGGCCTGCTCGGCCGGCACGTGCCCGGCCTGCCGGATCTGGACTGCCTGTTCGACCTGCCGCCCGCCGCGCCCGCGCTGGAGGCCGCGACGGGCTTCGCCCCGGACGGCACGGGCGCCGTCTGCCACCGCCTCGTGGAGGGCGGCCCGTTCGGCGACTTCGACCGGGTGCTGCGCGACGTCGCCCGGCTCCTGCGCGGCGACGCGGGCCGTCAGACGGGCATCAGCGCGGGGCCCTACGGCTGGGGATGGGCGCACGTCACCCGCCCGCCGGACGCCTTCGAGCGGCTGGCCGCCGACCTGCACATGGTCAACTCCACGCTGACCGCCGCCGGTTACGGGCCCTACCTGCTCTGCACGGTGACCGGCTTTCGCAGGAAGGCCGGGGCGCAGCGGCTCCTCCTGGTCCATTCGCCCGGCCGCGGCACGTTCTACCCGTTCGCCCCCCGCCCGCCGGGCGGGCAGGGGGCGCGCGGCCGCAACAACCTGGTCGAGACGCGTGCGCGCGAAGCGCTCGGCGCCGTCCTGCCCATGGAGCCCGACACGGCCCGGTGGTTCCCCCTCTGGGACGCCCCCGGCCTGTCCTAGCGGAGGGCCTGGCTAGGGAGGGCCTGGCTTAGGGGAGGGCCAGCATCTGGTCGAGGGCCACCCGGGCGTAGTGCGCGGTCTCCTCGTCCACCTCGATGACGTTCTGGACGTCACCGCGCACCAGCGACTCCAGCGACAGCACCAGGTGCGGCAGGTCGATCCGGTTCATCGTGGAGCAGTAGCAGACGGCCTTGTCGAGGAACATGACGTTCTTGTCCGGGTGGGCGTTCGCCAGCCGCCGGACGAGGTTCAGCTCGGTGCCGATGGCCCAGGACGAGCCCGGCTCCGCCGCCTCGATCGTCTTGATGATGTACTCGGTCGACCCGATCCGGTCCGCCGCGGTGACGACCTCGTGCCGGCACTCGGGGTGCACCAGGACGTTCACGTCCGGAACGCGCTCCCGGACCTCGTTGACCGAGTCCAGGGTGAACCGGCCGTGCACGGAGCAGTGGCCGCGCCAGAGGATCATCTTGGCGTCCCCGAGCTGCCGCTGCGTCAGGCCGCCCTCCCGGCGGTGCGGGCTGTAGACGACGCAGTCGTCCAGCGAGAACCCCATCTCCAGGACGGCGGTGTTGCGCCCGAGGTGCTGGTCGGGCAGGAACAGGACCTTCTTGCCCTTCCCGTAGGCCCAGTCCAGAGCGCGCTTGGCGTTGGACGAGGTGCACACGACGCCGCCGTGCCGCCCCACGAACGCCTTGATGTCGGCCGAGGAGTTCATGTAGGTGACGGGGACCACGTCGTCGGCGACGCCGGCGTCCTCCAGGACGTCCCAGCAGTCCTCGACCTGGTCGAAGGTGGCCATGTCGGCCATCGAGCAGCCCGCGCCGAGGTCGGGCAGGATCACCCGCTGGTGGGCGGCGGTGAGGATGTCGGCGGACTCCGCCATGAAGTGGACGCCGCAGAACACCACGTAGGGGGCGTCGGGCCGGGCCGCGGCCTGCTGCGCCAGCTTGAACGAGTCGCCGGTGACGTCCGCGAACTCGATGACCTCGTCCCGCTGGTAGTGGTGCCCGAGCACGAACACCCGCCCGCCGAGGGCGGCCTTGGCGGCGCGGGCCCGCTCGACCAGCGCCGGGTCGGACGCGGGCGGCAGCTCGCCGGGGCAGTCGACACCGCGCTCGGTGGCGGGGTCGGTGCCGCTGCCGAGCAGCAGCAGCGGAAGGTCGCGTGTCGTGGTGGTCACGGCGTTCTCCCTTCGCGACGGAGGACTTATCGTCGCTTTGACGACTAATGATGGCACATCCCCGCCGCGGCCGTGGTGTGACGTAGGACGCACCCTCCCGCGGTGTTAGCCGCCGCCGATACGCGGAATGGCCATGTGGCGAGGTACGTTGTCCTACGGGAAGGGGCGTACGACGTCCTCGAGGACAAGCGACACTCCGCCGCTCCGCGCGGCGCAGCGAGACCCGGGAGCTGAACACATGACGGTTTCAGGCGAGACCACGCAGGAGACCACGCAGCAGGGCGTCAAGCTCAGCGACGCCGCCGCCGAGAAGGCCAAGGGCCTCCTTGAGCAGGAGGGCCGCGACGACCTCGCGCTGCGTGTCGCCGTGCAGCCGGGCGGCTGCTCCGGCCTGATCTACCAGCTCTTCTTCGACGAGCGCGAGATGGACGGCGACCAGATCCAGGACTTCGGCGGGCTGTCGGTCCGCGTCGACCGGATGAGCGCCCCGTACCTCACCGGCGCGACCATCGACTTCGTCGACTCCATCGAGAAGCAGGGCTTCACGATCGACAACCCGAACGCGTCGGGCTCCTGCGCCTGCGGCGACTCGTTCAACTGAGCCGCGTTCGGTGAAGCGCCCGCGGAGAGGCGGCCGGGGACCTTGCCCGGCCGCCTCTTTCCGGTTGCCCGCCGCACTCCGGCCGTGCTCCACGGTGCGCCGGGGAAGTAGTCTTTCCGGGTTGCAACAGCCGGTGAACAGCCGGACGACCACGACGAGGAGAGCGGCTTCGTGCGCATCGCCGTGACAGGCTCGATCGCTACCGACCATCTGATGACCTTCCCCGGAAGGTTCACCGACCAGCTCCTGCCCGACCAGCTGGCCCGGGTATCGCTGTCCTTCCTGGTGGACGAGCTGGAGATACGCCGCGGCGGCATCGCCGCCAACATCTGCTTCGGCATGGGGAGCCTCGGCAAGGACTCGATCCTCGTCGGCTCCGTCGGCGCCGACTTCGCCGACTACCGCTCCTGGCTGGAGCGGCACGCCGTCGACACCGCGTCGGTGCACGTGTCGGAGATCCACCACACGGCCCGCTTCCTGTGCACCACCGACCAGGAGCAGAACCAGATCGCGACGTTCTACGCCGGCGCGATGAGCGAGGCCCGCTCCATCGAGATCAAGCCGGTCGCCGACCGCGTCGGCGGCCTCGACCTCGTCGTCGTCAGCCCGAACGACCCCGAGGCGATGCTCCGGCACACCGACGAGTGCCGCACCCGCGGCATCCCGTTCGCCGCCGACCCGTCCCAGCAGCTCGCCCGGATGGAGGGCACCGAGGTCCGCCGCCTCATCGACGGCGCCGCCTACCTGTTCAGCAACGACTACGAGCGGGCGCTCGCCGAGGAGAAGACCGGCTGGAGCGGCGAGGAGATCCTCGGCCGCGTCGGCATCCGCGTCACCACCCTCGGCGCCAAGGGCGTCGTCATCGACCGCGAGGGCGAAGAGGGGCTGCACGTGCCGTGCCTGCCCGTCGAGAACGTCGTCGACCCGACCGGCGTCGGCGACGCCTTCCGCGCGGGCTTCCTGACCGCGACGGCCTGGAACCTGCCGCTGGAGCGCGCCGCCCAGGTCGGCTGCGCCGTCGCCGCGCACGCCCTGGAGGCCGCCGGCCCGCAGGAGTACACCCTCTCCCGCCAGGGCTTCCTCGACCGCTTCGCCGCCGCCTACGGTGCCGACGCCGCCGACGACATCGCCCCCAGCC
>NZ_SMKM01000245.1 GCF_004348665.1 Actinomadura sp. GC306
CCCCTCGAAGGCGTCCTCCCCACCCGCGACTTCTAACAGCTCCAGACGCGACACCACGACCAGCAGCCTCCCTCACCCACGACAACGCACCCCACCACGTCGACCATCGGCTGCGGACGGCACCGGAAGCGCAGCGCACGCAGACGCGTCAGGCACTCTCGCCCCGACTGTCCAGGCTCAACAAGCCCCAGGCGGCCTGCAACAGCGCTGACCACGCCTTCGTGGGTGGCGGACGAACGCGCGGGAGACGTACTGACGATGGCAGCCGACGCCTTCCGGCCCGGGCTCATCGTCCTCGACGCGCACGGCACAGCGACCAAGCCGAGGAGAACACGCGGACCGCTGCTGAGGCAAAGTCAGCCAGGGCGGGCAACGGCCATGTCACTGTGGGGGCGGGTGTGGCCCCCTCCCGGCAGAATTAGGCGACGCTCGCATAGGAGCAATCCGTCTCGTGAACGCCCGGCAGCCGCTGGAACAACCGGGCCCCACCGGTACCGACGAGAACGGCCCCTGACCACAAAGGTGCTGGTCAGGGGCCGTTCTGTATGGTGTGGCGGGTGCAGGGTTCGAACCTGCGTAGGCTAAGCCGACGGATTTACAGTCCGCTCCCATTGGCCACTCGGGCAACCCGCCTGGCGTCGCTCGCGCGACGGCACTGGAAAGAATAGCGGACGGTGGGAGTGGGTGTGACATCGGGGCGCGGGCTTGATCGCTAAGCTCGGTGGACCGCGAAAGTTGCTGCTGAGGGGATGTGTGCACGGATGGCGGACAGCTCATTTGACGTCGTGTCGAAGCTCGACCGGCAGGAGGTCGACAACGCGCTGAACCAGGCCGCCAAGGAGGTGGCCAACCGGTTCGACTTCCGGAACGTGGACGCGGGGATCAAGTGGTCGGGTGAGTCGATCGAGATTCAGGCGAACACGGAGGAGCGGGCCAACGCCGTGCTCGACGTGCTGAAGGACAAGCTGGTGAAGCGGGGCATCTCGCTGAAGGCGATCGACCCCGGGGAGCCTAAGCCGTCCGGGAAGCTGTACAGGCTGGGCGTGGGGCTCAAGGAGGGCATCGCGCAGGAGGACGCGAAGAAGATCAGCAAGATCATCCGGGATGAGGGGCCGAAGGGGATCAAGGCCCAGATCCAGGGGGACGAGCTGCGGGTCAGCTCGAAGAAGAAGGACGACCTGCAGGACGTGATCTCGCTGCTCAAGGGCAAGGATCTTGACGTTGCCCTGCAGTTTGTGAACTACAGGTAGGTGGGGGGCGCCGGCCCCATCCCCCGCAGAAGGGGCCGGCGCTTTGTTATGACGCCGCCGCGTCCTCGGTGGTTCGGTCGAAGTCGTGGAGGGTTCGAGCGAGGGCCGTCAGGTCCAGGTCCAGGACGCGGGCCAGGGACGCGACGGTGAAGAACGCCGGGGCCGCGATGGCGCCGCGTTCGATCTTGCGGAGGGTGTCGAGGGAGATGCCGGCCTCCTGGGCGACGGCGGCGGCGCTGCGGGGGCCGCGGGCGGCGCGGAGGACCTGGCCGAGGGCCTTGCCCCGGTCGCGCTGCTCCTCGGTGAGTGGGGTACGGACCATGCGAGCATTGTAATACTGGTATTAAAATCTTCCGCATGGTGACGTATCGAGGCCCACGGGAGTGGGAGCGCATGCGGGAGGCGGGACGGGTCGTGGCCCGGATCCTGCGGGACGTGCGAGCGGCGGCCGAGCCCGGAGTGCCGCTGGCCGAGTTGGACGCGGTGGCCGCGCGGACACTCAAGGAGCATCGGGCGACGTCCCCGTTCCTGCACTACAAGCCGAGCTGGGCCCCGACGCCGTACCCGGCCAACATCTGCGTCTCGGTCAACGAGGTCGTCGTGCATGGGATACCGGCGGGCGGGGTGCTCCGGGATGGTGATCTCGTGACGGTCGACGCGGGCGCGAAGGTCGGGGGCTACTGCGGGGACGCGGCGGTGTCGTTCATGGTGGGGACGCCGGACGAGGGCGGCACCCGGCTGATCGAGACGACGCGGCTCGCGCTGGAGCGGGCGATCGCGGCGGCCGTGCCCGGGAATCGGATGGGGGACGTCGCGGCGACGATCGAGGGCACCGCTCGGGAGGCGGGGTACGGGATCGCGGACGGGTCCGGCGGGCACGGTATCGGGACGGAGATGCACGAGGATCCGCCCGTGCCGAACAAGGGGCGTCCGGGGCGCGGGCTGCTGATCAGGGAGGGGCTCACGATCGCGATCGAGCCGCTGGTGACCGAGAGCGGGCGGGACGCGACGGGGATCCTCGGTGACGGGTGGTCGGTCGTGACGGCCGATGGGAGCCGCGCGGCGCACTTCGAGCACTCGATCGCGGTCACCGCGGACGGGCCGGTCATCCTGACGGCCCTTTAGCGGCGGCCGGCCATGCGTTCCAGGCGGGCGATGCGGTCGGCCGTCGGGGGGTGCGTGGAGAAGAGGCGGCCGATTCCGGCGCCGGTGAACGGGTTGGCGATCATCAGGGAGCTGGTGGTGGCGAGTTCCGGGTCCTGCGGCAGCGGCATCGCCCGGGTGCCGGCGTCGATCTTGCGGAGGGCGGAGGCGAGGGCGAGGGGGTCGCCGGTGAGCAGGGCGCCGGCGGCGTCGGCGGCGTACTCGCGGGTGCGGCTGATCGCCATCTGGACGACGGCGGCGGCGACGGGGCCGAGGACGAGCATCAGCAGGGCGCCGAGCAGGCCGGGGCCGTCGTCGTCCTCGGCGCGCCCGAGCGGGATGAAGATCGCCAGGTGGGACAGGTAGGTGATCACGGTGGCGATCGCGGCGGCCACGGAGGAGAGCAGGATGTCGCGGTTGTAGACGTGCGACAGTTCGTGGCCGAGGACGGCGCGCAGTTCCCGTTCGTCCAGGATGTGCAGGATGCCGCGGGTGCAGCAGACGGCGGCGTTGCGCGGGTTGCGTCCGGTGGCGAACGCGTTGGGCTGGCGGGTCTCCGAGATGTACAGGCGCGGCATGGGCCGGTGCGCGGAGTTCGCGAGTTCGCGGACGAGCCGGTACAGCCGCGGCGCCTCGACCTCGCTGACCGGGTGGGCGCGCATGGAGCGCAGCGCGATCCGGTCGCTGAAGGTGTAGGCGAACCCGTTGGTGCCGAGCGCGATGACCAGCGCAATCGTCAGCCCGGTACCGCCGCCGATGGCCCAGCCGGCGGCGAGCATCAATGCCGACAGCGCGCCGATGAGCGCCGCGGTCTTGACACCGTTGAACTGCACTTCCGTTGCCTCCCCGTCGACTCCGGCCATGAACATCAACGGTTTGACCTGGGTGGACGTTCCCGGCTAGGTGGCGTGCGCGACCGTCTGCAGGACGATCTGGGGCGCGACCGACAGCACGATGGCGCCGGCGGCGGTGGCGGTGATGGCGGCGCGGACGGGCAGTCCCGGCGCGGGGTCGTAGGACGGCCCGGACGCGGGGGCGAAGAGCTTCGCGGCCCACACCAGGTAGTAGTACAGGCCGATCACCGTGTTGACCGCCATGACGGCGGCAAGCCAGGTGACGCCGCCCGCGACGGTGGCGCGGAACACGACGACCTTCGCGAACAGCCCCATGACGCCCGGCGGCAGGCCGGCGAGGCAGATGAGGAAGAAGGCGAGGGCGGCGGCGACGGCGGGGCTGCTGCGGGCGAGGCCGCGGAAGTCGTCGAGGGTGTCCCAGGACGGGGCGAGCCGCCCGGCGGTGCGGCGGCGGAAGCCGATCACGACGGCGAACGCGCCGAGGTTCATGACGGCGTAGAGGGCGACGTAGGCGGTGGTGGCGGCGACGGCCTCGGGGAGCCGGTTCGTCCCGACCGCGAGGGGCGCGAGCATGTAGCCGGACTGGGCGACCGACGACCAGGCCAGCAGCCGGATCGCGGTCCGCTGCCGCAGCGCGAGGAGGTTGCCGGCCGTCATCGTGACCGCCGCGAGGACGGCGATGACCGGCCCCCACACGTGCGCGTAGGCGGGGAGTCCGAGGGCGACGACGATGATGAGCCCGGCGAACCCGGCGGCCTTGGACACGACGGACAGGAACGCGGCGACGGGCAGCGGGGACCCCTGGTAGACGTCCGGCGCCCAGAAGTGGAACGGGACGGCGGCGACCTTGAACGCGAACCCGGCGAGGACGAGCACCGACCCGGCGACGGCGACCGGGTTCAGGTCAGCGGGCAGGTCCGCGAGGGCGGGGGCGAGGCGGTCGAGGTGCATGGCGCCGGTCGCGCCGTACAGGAGGCTGATCCCGAACAGCATGATCGCCGTGGAGACCACGGAGACGAGGAACAGCTTCAGCGCGGCCTCGGACGCCGTCCCGTCGTAGCGGCGCAGGGCGGTGAGCGCGAAGACCGGGAGGGAGAGGGTCTCCAACGCGACGAGGAGCAGGATGAGGTCGCGGGCGGCGACGAGGGTCAGCGCGCCGATCACGGCGGCTAGCAGCAGGAAGTGGTACTCGCCGACGGGCATCTGCGAGTCGGTGATCTCTTGGAGGGACAGCAGCACCACGACGAGCGCTGCGGCCAGGACGATCCCCTGGAAGAGGAGCGTGAAGTCGTCGGCGACGTAGGAGCAGGAGGCGGGGCCGTCGCCGCGCAGGCCGTCCGGGAGGCAGAACGTGGCGCGGCGGTCGCCGGACGCGAGCGCCGCGACGGCGACCAGCGCGAGGAGCAGGGCGCCGCCGCTGAGCAGGGACAGGACGCGGCGCGGCACCTCGAACGCGTCGGCGAGCAGCAGTCCGATCGCGGCGATGGCGAGGATCAGCGGCGGCGCGACGGCCGCGTAGTCGATGCTCTGGATCATCAGCCGCCTCCGAACAGCGCGCGGACGGGTCCGGTGGTGACGTCCAGCAGGGTCTTCGGCCAGAGGCCGACCAGCAGCGTGAGCGCGATCAGCGGCGTCCAGGCGGCGTACTCCTGCAGCGACACCCGCGCCGCGGGGACGCGGGGTTCGGCGGCGCCGTCCGCGGGTCCGTGGGTGATCTTGGCGAGCATGCGCAGGAAGTAGGCGGCGGTCAGCAGCGCGCCGAGCGCGGCGATCACCATGAACGTCACGAACGTTTCGCGCGGGAGGTCGGCGTGCGGGCGGTACGCGCCGAGCAGCGCCAGCATCTCGCCCCAGAACCCGGCGAGGCCCGGCAGCCCGAGCGAGGCGACGGACGCGAACGTGAGGATCGACGCGAGGCGCGGGGACGTCCCGAGCATGCCTCCGCCGAGGGCGTCCATGTCGGTGGTGCCCCAGCGGTCCTTGACCGACCCGGCGAGGAAGAACAGCAGGCCGGTGATGAGGCCGTGCGCGATGTTCCCGAACAGCGCGGCGTTGACGCCGACCGGGGTGAGGGTGGCTATGCCGAGCAGCACGAAGCCCATGTGCCCGACGGACGAGAACGCGATCATCCGTTTGAGGTCGCGCTGGGCGAGGCAGGCGAGCGCGCCGTAGACGATCCCGATGACGGCGAGGAGGCCGAGCCACGGCGCCCAGAATTGCGCCCCTTCGGGGGCGAGCGGCAGCGCGACTCGGACGAGCCCGTAGGTGCCCATCTTCAGCAGGACCCCGGCCAGCAGGACGGACCCTACGGTCGGCGCGGCGGTGTGCGCGTCGGGCAGCCAGGTGTGCAGCGGCCACATCGGCGCCTTGACCGCGAAGCCGATGCCCATCAGGGCGAACGCCGTGATCTGGATGCCGCGCGTCAGGCCGTCCCCGTGCCGGGCGGCCAGCTCGGTCATGTCGAGGGTGCCCGCGGTGGCGCCGACGAGCAGCATCCCGGCGAGCAGGAACCCGGAGCCGAGCAGCGTATAGAGAATGAACTTGTAGGCGGCTTCGCGGCGTCCCGTCCCGCCCCACAGCATGATCACCACGTACATGGGGATCAGCACGGTCTCGAAGAACACGAAGAACAGCACGAGGTCGAGCGCGACGAACGTGCCGAGCATCCCGACTTCGAGGACGAGCAGCATCGCGGTGAGCAGCCGGATCCGGCCGCCCTCCGGCGGGTGCCGCAGCGTGTAGAGGAAGCACAGGAAGGTCAGCAGCGCGGTCAGCACGACCAGCGGCAGCGAGATCCCGTCGACGCCGAGGTGGAACTTCAGCCCGATGGCGGACGCCCATTCCCGGTCGACTTCGAGCTGCATCCGGGACGTGGCGCCGAAGTCGAAGGCGCTGAGGGCGGAGATCGCGACGAGCAGCGTCGCCCCGGACACCGCCGTCCCGAAGGCGCGGACGGCGAAGTCCGTTCGCAGGAACCGGTTCGCGGGGACGAGTATCGCCAGCGCCCCGGCCAGCGGGATCGCCAGCATCAGCACGAAGATCACAGCAGGATCACCACCCCGGCCACGATGACGACGACCCCGGCGAGCAGGCCGGTGAGGTAGGACTGCGCGTTGCCGTTCTGCGGGACGCGGAGCAGCTCGCCGACGCGGAGGGCGCCGCGCCCGGTGCCGGTGACGGCGGCGTCCACGCGGCTGCGGTCGAAGGCGACGACGTACCGCGCCACCGCCTTCATGGGACGGACGATCACCGCGTCGTAGAACTCGTCCACGAAGAAGGCCCGCGCGAAGACGGGACGGGCCGAGCCAAGCGCGCGCGCAGGATCCAACGCGGGGTCACGGTTCCACAGGAGGAACGCGGCCCCGGCACCCACCGCGAGCAGCACGATGCTCAGTAGAGCCGGGCCGACATGCGGACGCAGTTCCTCCGCACCGAGCCCGAAGAAGCCGAGGATCGCGGCGGGGACGGCCAGGGCCGCGACCGTCCACGACATGATTTTCGACGGCTCGCGGATGTCGTACGAACCGCGCGGCTCACCGAAGAACGTCATGAGCCACGTGCGCGTCGCGTACGCCGCCGTCAGCGCAACGGTCAGCAGCAGCCCCAGGTACACCAGCCAGGCGACCCAGCCTGGCAGGGAGTACACGGCGGCCAGTTCCGGCATGGTGAAGCCGGGCGGGAGCCCGCCGTCATGCGTGGTGAGGACGAGCGCGTACCTGGGACGGCCGTCCGGCAGCGGCTCGCCGCCGTGGAGGGCGGCGTGCTGGGCGGCCTCGATGATGGAGTCCTTGCTGAACCAGCCGCTGAGCGGCGGGACGCCCGCGAGCGCGGCCAGGCCGACCGTCATCGACCAGAACGTGATCGGCATGCCGTGCCGGAGGCCGCCGTAGTGGGCGAGCATGTTCGACCCGGCGACGACGATGACGCATCCGGCGGCGAGGAACAGCAGCGCCTTGAACGCGCCGTGCGTGAGCAGGTGGAAGACCGCCGCGGACCGGCCGCCGACCGCGAGCCCGGCGGCCATCACCGCGAGCTGGCTGATCGTCGAGTACGCCAGGACGCGTTTCAGGTCGTCCTGCGCGAGGGCCGCGCACGCCGCGCCGACCATGGAGATCACCGCGACGATCCCGAGCACGGCGAGAGCGGCGGGGGCCGCCTCGAACACGGGGAACACGCGGGCGATCACGTAGATCCCGGCGGCGACCATCGTCGCGGCGTGGATGAGGGCGCTGATCGGCGTCGGGCCGGCCATCGCGTCCGGCAGCCAGGTGTGCAACGGGAACTGGGCGCTCTTGCCCGCGACCCCCGCGAGGAGCAGCAGCGCCGCCGCCGTCACCGTCGCGCCCGGGAGGTCCGAGGCGGTCCGCGCGATCTCGCGGATCTCGAACGTGTCCGCGCCGGCGCCGAGGACGATCACGCCGATCAGGAAGCCGACGTCGCCGAGCCGCGTGACGAGGAACGCCTTCACCGCGGCCCGGGAGTTCGCCCGGTCCTCCCAGTGGTGGCCGATGAGGAAGTACGAGCAGATCCCCATGACCTCCCACCCCGCGTACAGGACGAGGAGGTCACCGGAGTAGACGACCAGCAGCATCGCCGCCGTGAACAGCGAGACGAAGGCGGCGTAGGAGGAGTAGCGGCGGTCGCCCTTCAGGTAGGCGACCGAGTACACCTGGACGGCGAGCGCCACGCAGCACACCATGAGCGCGACGACGGCGGACAGCCCGTCCACCTGGAGCCCGACCCGGATCGGCACCGAACCCGTCTCGATCACGGTGAGCATGCCGGTCCGCTCGCCCGGCTCGCGCCACACGGTGTACGCGACGACCGCGGACAGGACGGCCGCCAAGGCGATCGGCGCGCACGCGATGAGCGCGGACCCGTTGCGTCCCGGCGGCACCGGGCCGTCGTCGCGGCCGCCGAGGAGGCGGGTCAGGGACGGGCCGAACAGCATCCCCGCGAACGCGGCGAGGAACGGCAGCAGTGCCACCAGCGCGGCGAGCACGATCACGGCGCGGCCTCCTCGACCGCGGCGGGCCGCTCTCCGGCTCCGGCCGGCTCGTCCTCCCGCTCATCCCGCTCATCCCGCTCATCCCGGTCGGCCAGCGCGCGGAGCCGGTCGACGTCGACGCTGCGCCGGTTGCGGAACACCAGCAGGACGATCGCCAGCCCCAGCCCGATCTCCGCCGCGGCGATCACGATCGTGAACAGGGTCAGAACCTGCCCGCCGTGCAGCGGGTCCTGCAGCCAGATGTCGAACGTGACGAGGTTGAGGTTCACCGCGTTCAGCATCAGCTCGACCGACATCAGGACGAGGATCGCGTTGCGGCGCGCCAGCACCCCGTACACGCCGACGGAGAACAGCAGCGCGGCGACGACCGTCGGGTAGGCGAGATGCATCAGACGCCGCCCTCCTCGCCCGCGCGGCCATCCTCGCCCGCGCCGCCCTCTTCGCTCGCGCCGCCGCGTTCCGGTTCCCGCTCGGCGGGCCGGGCGGGGGTCTCCGGCCGCGCGCGGATGTCGGTGCGGGACAGCACGATCGCGCCGACGAGCGCCGCCAGCAGCAGCACCGAGAGGATCTCAAACGGCAGCACCCACGTCCGGAACACGCTCGCGCCGAGCGCCTCGGCGGACCCGGCTCCGCCGTCCTCAAGGGCCATGCGCTCGTCCCCGAACCCCATGACCACGACCGTCACCAGGACGGCGGCGGTGGCGACGGCGACGGCCGCCGCGGCCCACCGGTTGCCGGAGTCCAGGTCGGCGGACTCCCCGATCGGCGCCCGCGTCAGCATGATTCCGAACAGCAGCAGCACGACGATCGCGCCGACGTAGATGAGCACCTGCACCCAGGCGACGAACTCCGCGGTCAGCACCAGGTAGCCGCCGGCCAGCGCGCCGAACGACACGACCAGCCACAGCGCCGCGTGTACGAGCCGCCGCGTCGTCACGACCAGGACCGCGGACCCGACGGCGACGATGCCGAGCAGCGCGAACACGACCTCCTGGCCGCTCACCGCCCGCCGCCCGGGGGCTTGCGGGCGGCCCGCGCCGCGGCCTTCTCCGCGGCGCCGACCTCCTTGGGCGGCTCGGCGGACGGGTCGTGCTCCTGCGGCGGCGGGACGGTCCACATCCACTCCCGCAGCCGCTCCTTCTCGTGCGTCAGCTCCGCGATGTCGTACTCGGCGTACTCGAACTCCGGCGACCAGAACAGCGCGTCGAACGGGCAGACCTCGACGCAGATGCCGCAGTACATGCACAGCGCGAAGTCGATGGCGAACCGGTCGAGGACGTTGCGGGCGCGGGCCCGTCCGCCGCCCTCGGCGGGGAGGGTCTCCTTGTGCGAGTCGATGTAGATGCACCAGTCGGGGCACTCGCGCGCGCACAGCATGCAGACGGTGCAGTTCTCCTCGAACAGCGCGATGACTCCGCGGCTGCGCGGCGGCAGATCCGGTTGCACTTCGGGGTATTGACGCGTTATGGAACGCCGCGTCATCGTCCGCAACGTGACCGCCAGCCCCTTGGCCAGCCCGCCTCCTGGTAGCCGTCCCACGCGCCCCATGATTGCGCACGATCGGCGCGGGGGGAACGCGGCGGGCGTCCCGTCCGTCCTACTTGGTGTGGACCCCATGGTCAACGGCGTGCGCACGGTCGGGGAGGGCTTGTGAATCATCACGCGGACCACCCTGACGAGCCGGTGCCACAGCACCCCGGTCCACAGGTTCCGCCGGACCCGCAGGCTCCGCCGGCCTCGAAGACTCCGCCCCACCAGGCTCCGCCGCGCCGGCACATGCCGCCCGCAGGCCACCGGCGAGGGCCGTTCCCGCACGGTGACC
>NZ_SMKM01000246.1 GCF_004348665.1 Actinomadura sp. GC306
CCGCTTGACCCGCCCCCGCCCCGCTCCTTAAAACAACGGCGCTGACCTGCGGGAACGTCAAACACCCTCTATGGTGCGCGCAAATTTTCGAGTACCGTTCAGGCGTGCCCCCTAACGTTGAGGTACGCCGAAGCGCCAGACGCCGTCGAACGGTGTCCGCCTACCGCGACGGCGACAAGGTGGTGGTGATGGTTCCGTCCAGGCTGAGCAAGGCCGAAGAGGAGCAGTGGGTCGCGACCATCCTGGAGCGGCTCGCGGAGCGGGAGCGCCGCCGGCGCCCCACCGACGCCGACCTGCAGGTACGGGCCCGGGACCTGTCCCGCCGCTACCTCGACGGCCGCGCCGACCCCGTCAGCGTCCGCTGGGTCGCCAACCAGCGCACCCGCTGGGGGTCGTGCACCCCCGACGACCGCACCATCCGGCTGTCCACCCGGCTGCGCGGCATGCCGGCCTGGGTCGTCGACTACGTTCTCGTCCACGAGCTCGCGCACCTGCTCATCCCCGGGCACGGCGCCGACTTCTGGGAACTGGTCGGCAGGTACCCGAAGGCCGACCGCGCCCGCGGCTACCTGGAGGGCGTCGCCGCCGCCGCGCACCTGCCCCTGGAGGCCGACGCGCCCGACGGCGAGTTCGGGCCCGAGCCCCGGCCGGCGCACCGCGGCGACGGACTGCACCCCGGCGAGGGATACCCGCGCGAGGTCGCCGGGTGACCGACGGCCCGGCCGCGCCGCCTGGAATGCCGGCGCGCTTCGCCGCGGTGCTGTCGCGGCCCGCCCGCCCGGCGGACGTGCCGCCCGGCGTCGACCCCGCCGAGTTCCGCCTCGCCCTGCTCGAAGACACCTACGAGGTCGTGGCCGGCCTCGAACTGGTCACGTCCGCCCTCGTCCTGGACCCGCCCGACCAGCCGGACGCCGAGGCCGTCACCTGGCCCGGCACCCCGATCGTCCGGGAGGCCACCCTCGGCGGAGCGTTCGCCGCGCTGCACGCACTCGGCGCGGACGCCGCCGTGCTCGTCGCACCGGACGCGCCCGACCTGCCGCCGCTGCTGATCGGCAAGCTGTTCCGCGCGCTCGGCGGCGCCCCGGCCGCCGCCTGCCGAGCCGACGGCGCCACCGGCCCCGGCGGGCTCGTCGCCCTCGCCGCGCGGCTGCCGCTGCCGGACTGGCTCGCCACCGCCCTCCGCGACGTCGACCTCGACACTCCCGACGCGCTGGCCCGGCTCCGCGCCGCCGCGCCGCGGCCCGGCCTCGTCCCGCAGGGCCCGGCCTGGCACCGCCTCCGCACCCGCGACGACCTGCGGCTTCTCGACCCGGGCCTGGAAGGCTGGGAGAACACCCGCGCCCTCCTCGAAGGCCACCCGCTCACCCGCTGACACCCGCCGCGCGGGCCGGATCACGCGGGTAGGGCGACCGCCTGCGCGACGAGCCTGCGGAGCGCGTCGTCGGTCGGCTCCGGCAGCTCGTCCACCGGGAACCAGCGGAGGTCGTCCGACTCGTCGCTCACCGTGTGCCGGGCCCCTTCCGGGGCGATCGCGACGTACTGGACGTCCAGGTGCCAGCTGCCCTGCGGATGGCACCCCACCGCGTGCCGGTCCAGCCGGACGGGGTCGGGCAGCAGCCGCAGCCCCCCGATGCCGGACTCCTCCGTCGCCTCCCGCAGCGCCGCGCCCGCGAGCGTGGCGTCACCGGGCTCGCAGTGCCCGCCGAGCTGCAGCCACGCCTTGACCTTCGCGTGCAGGGTCAGCAGGATCCGCGTCCGGGACGGGTCGAGGACGGCGGTACTGGCCGTGATGTGCCCGGCCGCGCACTCCCGCCACATCCCGTCCACGGGATGCTCTTCCAGATGCCGCAGGAACTCCGCCCGCACGCGCTCCTGCCCGGCATCGGGCGCCTCCCAGGCCGACAGAACCCGCACGGCGTCAGCATGCAACACCCCAGCCGTCACCAACGCGCGCCCAAACAACGACCCCACGGAACCTCGCCGGAAAACGCCGCCTCCACGAAAGAACCGGCTTGCGGCAGACGGCGTCCTGCGCGTGACGGCTTCATCACGTGCGGCCTCCCGAGACTCCGCTGGAGGACGCCGTCTTTGCGGAAGTGCCGGCTTCCGGGTGGCGGCGTCCTGCGTGTGAGGTCTCCATCACGCGCGGCCTACGCGGGGGTAGCGGGAGTTGGCGGGGTGGCGGCGGCGCCGCTCCTGGTCGATCGGCCGGTGCCAGCACAGGCTCGCCCGCGCTATCCGGCGCCTGACCGCGTTCATCGACGAACCGGGCGAGTACCGGCAGCCGTGCACGCGCGACTCACGCGAGCGGCTCATGCCCGAGACCCGCCGTCGCCCGGGCCGGCGTCGGGGCCGTCGTCCTTGTCGTCCTTGTCGTCCGGCTTGCCGGGCTCGCCGTCCTCCTGGGACTTGGTGAGCTCCGACAGGTCGAGGTCGGACAGGCCCTCGATCTCCTCCCGGCCGTGCACGAACCCGTCCGGGTCGTCGAGGTCCTCGGACGTGGGCAGCAGGTCGGGGTGGTTCCACACCTCGTCCCGGCCCTGGGCGCCGCGCACGTCGGTGAGGGTCCGCCACAGCGTCGCCGCCTCGCGCAGCCGGCGCGGCCGCAGCTCCAGGCCGACGAGCGTCGCGAACGTCCGCTCCGCCGGGCCGCCGGTCGCGCGCCGCCGGCGCACCGCCTCGGCAAGCTTCACCGAACCGGGCAGCCGGCCGTCCGCCGCGTCGTTGACCACCGTGTCGACCCACCCCTCGACCAGCGCGAGGGCGGTCTCCAGCCGGGCCAGCGCCGCCTTCTGCCGCGGCGTCTCCTCCGGCTGGAGCTGGATCTCGCCGCCGAGCGCGTCCTGGATCGCCTCCGGGTTGCTCAGGTCGAGGCCCTGGACGGCCTGCTCGATGCCCGACAGGTCGACCGTGATACCGCGCGCGTACTCCTCGACCGCGCCCAGCAGGTGCGACCGCAGCCACGGGACGTGCTCGAACAGCCGCTGGTGGGCGGCCTCCCGCAGCGCCAGGTAGACCCGGATCTCCTCGCCGGAGATCTCCAGGCCCTCGCCGAACGCCTCGACGCCGGCGGGCAGCAGCGCGCCCACGCCGTCCGGCGCGAGCGGCAGGCCCACATCGGCCGAGCACGTCACCTCGCGGGCCAGCGCGCCGAGCGCCTGCCCGGCCTGGCCGCCGACCATCGCCCCGGCCATCTGCTTGACCATGCCGATCAGCGGGCCGGCCATCGCCTGCATGTCCGCGGGGATCTCACCGCCGCCGAGCGCGCCGCCCATGGAGTCGACCATGCGGGTCGCGATCGGGTCGCACACCTTGGCCCACACCGGCAGCGTCTTCTCGATCCACTCGGACCGGCTCCACGCCTGCGGTGTCCGGACGCCGGCGGGCAGCGTCGTCTTCTCGTCCAGCCACAGGTCGGCCAGGCGCAGCGCCTCCTCGACCTGGCGCCGCTCGGTGTCGACCACCGACGGGTCGCCCTGCTCCACCACCTGGTGCCGCGCGATGTTCTTGGCGAGATCCCAGTTCAGCGGGCCGCCGCCCGCACCGCCCGCGCCCTGCCCGCCGATCATGTCCGCGAACCGGTGCAGCATGTCGGCGAACTGCGCCATGTCGCCGCCCATGCCCTTGAATGGATCCTGGGGCCGGTCGTCGTCTCCGTCGCCGGGACGGTTGAAGCCGAAGGGAGTGTCACTCATCGGATCGCCCCTGGGATGCATGATGGGCTCATATCCGCAACGTTAGCCGGTCACGGCGAGGTCGCGTACACAAGGAAGGGGGCACCCCCGTGGTAACGGGCAAGGTTCGCCCTCGGCGTAGCAAGGGCCCGGTCGTCGCCGTCACCGGCGCGGCCACCGGAACGGGGCGGCTGCTCGCCGCCCGGCTCGCCGAACGCGAAGAGATCCGCAAGGTCGTCGCCATCGACGCGCACCGCGGTGACGTGCCCGGGGTCACCTGGCGTGTCGTCGACATCCGCGACCCGCTGCTCCCCGGCCGGCTCGCCGACGTGGACGTGCTCGTCAACCTCGACGTCGAGCACTCCCCGGACGCCGGCCCCCGCGACCGCCGCACCCACAACGTCCGCGGCGCGCAGACCGTGGTGACCGCGGCCGCCGCCGCCCGCGTCCGCCGGGTGGTCCTCGTCACGTCCACGATGGTGTACGGCGCCGCGCCCGGCAACGAGCTGCCCCTCCCCGAGGACGCGCCGCTGCTCGCCGAGGCCGACGCCAGCGTCGCCGGCGACTTCCTGGAGATGGAGGAACTCGCCGCGACCGCGCCGGTCACCCACCCCGGCCTGGACGTCACCGTCGTCCGCCCCGCCGCGCTCGCCGGCCCCGGCGTCGACACCGTCGTCACCCGGCACTTCGAGGCGCCGCGCCTGCTGACGGTCAAGGGCAGCACGCCCGGCTGGCAGTTCTGCCACATCGACGACCTCGCGTCCGCGCTGGACGTCGTCGTCACCGACGAGATCGCCGGACCCGTCGCGGTCGGCTGCGAAGGCTGGCTCGGCCCCGCCGAGGTGACCGAGATCACCGGCAAGCGGACGTTCGAGCTCCCCGCCGCCCTCACCTTCGGCACCGCGCAGCGCCTGCACCGCCTCGGCATGACCCCCGTCCCCGCCACCGACCTGCACTACGTCGCCTACCCGTGGGCGGTCGACTGCGCCCGCCTCCGCGCCGCGGGCTGGAAACCGGGCTACGACAACGCCGCCGCGCTGCGCGCCGTGATGGAGGAGACCGCGGGCCGGCACGCCGTCGTCGGACGCCGCGTCGGCGGCAAGGAGGCCACCGTCGCGACCGCCGCCGGCGCCACCGTCGCCGCCCTGGGCGCCGCGGCCGCCCTCCGCCGAGCCCGCAAACGCCGCACCCCCTGACCCCCTGCGGACGGCCACGCCCCGTTCGACGCCGCCGAACGCCCCGGCGGAGAGGTGAGAAGCGAGCGGCCCGCCCCCCTGGAGAGGGAGGCGGGCCGCGTCGTTCCTGCTCGTTGGCGCTAGTTCTCGGTCGGGGTGGCGGAAGGCGACGGGCTCGGCGAGGACGCCGGCCTCGCCTGGCCGGCCGCGGCCAGGGCCGCCTGCGCGTCCTTGATCCGCTTCCAGGCGTCGCCCATCGCCGGGTAGTCGCCGTTCTTCTGCGCCGCCTCGTAGTCCGACACGGCCTTCTGCAGATCGCCGATCGCCTTCTGCGTCGCCGCGCTCAGCTGCTGCGGCGCGTCACCTCCCGCACCTTCGTCCCCGCCGCCGCCGTCGCCGTCGCCGTCCGGTTCGGGCTCCGGCGGCGCCGCCGACGTCGAACCGCCGAGGATCTGCTCCAGCGCCTCGTCGAGGGTGTCGGCCGCGGCGATCCGGTCGCCGTACCTCGCCAGGATCTTGCCGAGGATCGGATACGGCTGCTGCTCCGTGCCGCCCGCCGCCATCGTGTACATCGGCTCGACGTACAGCAGGCTCCCGCCGAACGGGATCGTCAGCAGGTTGCCGGGCACGGTCTTCGTGCCGCCCTGTCTCAGCGCGAACAGGTCGGCCTTCACCTGCGTGTCCGTCTCGAACGAGTTCTGCACCTGCCCCGGGCCCGCGGGTTGCGCGTTGCGCGGCATCTGCAGGATCTGGATCTGCCCGTAGTCGCGGCCCGGTGTCGACCCGACCGCCATGAAGGCCGCCAACTGCGGGTTGTTGCGCGGGTTGAACACCGTCGTCAGCGAGAACGACGCCTCGTCCTGCCCCGGCATCCGCAGGCTCTGGTAGTACGGCGGCTGCCGCTTGCCCTTCGCGGACGGGTCCTGCGGCACCTCCCAGAAACCCTCGCCGTTGTAGAACGCCGACGGGTCCGTGACGTGGTACTTCGCGAGGATCTTCCGCTGCACCTTGAAAAGGTCCTGCGGGTAGCGGAAGTGCGCCTCCAGCTCGGGCGGGATCGACGAACGCGGCTGGACGGTGTCGTCGAACACCTTCATCCACGTCTTCGTGATCGGGTCGTTCTCGTCCCACTGGTACAGGTGCACGGTCCCGTCGTAGGCGTCCACCGTCGCCTTGACCGAGTTCCGCATGTAGTTGACGTGGTCGTCGGCCTGCCGCGCCACCGCCGACCGCGTGTCGGTGATGGTGTCGCGGGTCGCGTCGTCGAGGCTCGTCTCCTCCGAGTACGGGTAGCTGTTCGTCGTGGTGTAGCCGTCCAGGATCCACAGGATCCGGCCGTTCACCACCGCCGGGTACGGGTCGCCGTCGAGGGTGAGCCACGGTGCGGCCTTCTGCACCATGTCCCGCGGCGCGCGGTCGTACAGCAGCTTCGCGTCGTCGTTGATCGCGCCGGACAGCACGAGGTTCTTGTCCTGGAACTTCGTCGCGTACAGCAGCTTGTGGAAGAACGAGTCGATCGCGACGCCGCCCTGCCCGTCGTAGTTGTTGCTCTGCTGGCCCGACTCGCTGTTGTCCGGGTAGTTCAGCTCCTGCTGGCCGCGCCCGCCGACGATCGAGTACGTCGCCGAGCGCTCGCCGAAGTAGATCTCCGGCCGGTCCAGCTTGATCTTCTGGTCGGGGGAGACCGGCATGTTCTTGGTGATGAAGTCCGGGACGTTGCCGTCCGCGAAACGGTCTCCGTACGCCGACACGAACCCGTAGCCGTGCGTGTAGACCATGCGGTCCTTCACCCAGCTGCGCTGCCCCTCCGGCGCGCCCGACAGCTCGCGCAGCGCCACCACCGTGTCGACCAGCTTGCCGTCGATCTGGTAGCGGTCCACGTCCAGCGTGTCGGGGAACTGGTAGAACGGCCTTATCCGCTGGAGCTGCTGGAACGTCTCGCCCACCACGTTCGGGTCGAGGACGCGGACGCCGCCGAGCCGGTCCGCCTCCTCCTGGAGCTTCTTCGGGTCCGTCACGGGTTCCTGCCCGTACTGGACGACCTTCGCTCCGTCCACGCCGTAGGCGCGCCGCGTGGCCTCGATGTTGCGCGAGATGAACTCGCGCTCCTTGGCCAGCTCGTCCGGCTTGACCTGGAACTGCTGGATCAGCAGCGGGTACACCCCGCCGAGCAGGATCGCCGACAGCACCAGCAGCGTGAACCCGACGCCGGGCAGCATCATCCCGCGGCGCAGCAGGTTCGAGAAGAACATCGCGGCGCAGATCAGCGCGATGACCGCGAGGATCGTCTTCGCCGGGACCAGCGCGTTCACATCGGTGTAGGACGCGCCCGCCGTCACCCCGCGTTCGGAATGCACCAGCCCGTACCGGTCGAACCAGTACGCGACGGCCTTCAGCAGGATGAACACCCCGAACAGCACCGAAAGGTGCGCCCGTGCGGGCGGGCTGGCCTTGTCGCCGGGCCCCTGCAGCCGCAGGCCCCCGTACAGGTAGTGCACCATCACCGCGGCCACGATCGACAGGATCACCGTCGCGAAGACCACGCCGATGACCAGCCGCAGGAACGGATATGTGAAGACGTAGAAGGACACGTCCTTGTTGAACTGCGGGTCCTCCACGCCGAACGGCGTCCGGTTCAGGAACGCCAGCCACACCGGCCACTGGCTCGCCACCGACGAACCCGTCAGCAGCCCCAGCACGCCCAGCATCGACCAGGCGATCAGCCGCCGGCGCGGATCGATCACCGCCCGGTACCGCTCCAGGCCCTGCTGCTCCACCGACAACGGCCGGTACGCGGGCCGCAGCCGGTAGGCGACCGCCATGTTCGCGCCCACGACGAGCGCCATCAGCAGGCCCGCCCCGAGGAACAGGACCACCTTCGCCTGGAGCTGGGTCGTATAGACGTCCGCGAACCCGATGGACCGATGCCACAGCAGGTTCGTATAGATCGACGTGAAGACCAAGAACACGGTCAGCAACACGGCCAGCACCACCAGTATCGGTAGCATCAGCCGCGTCCGTCCGGTGCCGAGCCGGCGCCCGAAACCGGGAGTCCGGAAGGTCAAGAGGGCCCCTCCGATCGAGTCTCGCTCACCGGCCGCCCGCCGGTCCTGTAGATGCAACTTACCGACTCACGCGGGGGTTCCCGCACCTCCCCGCACCGAATGCGGGGAAGATGGAGCCGTGAGCCTTCTGGAAGAAGTAGTCCTGGATCTTGAACGTCATTCGGCCCAGGAGGGCTGGGACAGCGCGCCACGGCTGTACGCGCTCGTCCGCAGCACCGAACTGCGCCGCGCCGAACCCGAACTCGCCGATCAGCTCGGCCTGCCTCCCGATGCCGACACTCTAGCCGCACTCGAACAACCCGCCCTCCCCGAGCGCGACGGCTTCGAACACGCCCTCGCCGCCATCGCCTGGCCCGACGCCGTCGAAGGATGCGCCCTCGTCATGGAACGGGTCGTCCTCCCGCCCGAAGCCGAGGACGACATCCCCGAAGACGAAGCCGAAGCCGCCGAATTCGCCGCCACCCACCCCGGCCGCGAAGACGTCCGCATGGTCGTCGGCGTCCTCCGCGACGGCCACCGGCACGCCGCCCTCCGCCTCCGCCGCCACGACAGCGACGACGAGGTCCTCACCGGCCCCGACCTCGTCCCCGCCCTCGCCGAGGCCCTCGCCGCCACCTTCGAACCCGACGAGCCCGCGGAAGGGTAGCCTGCGAACCGTGACCCACGACGGTGAGAACGCAGACGGTGCCGGCCCCGACGGCGTCATCCGGCTGACCGGCGTCCGCGACACGCCCCTGTCCATCGACGAGGCGTACGCCGCCGTCCGCGCCCCCGGCGCCGGCGGCATCGCCGTCTTCGCCGGCACCGTCCGCGACCACGACCACGCCCGCGCCGTCACCGCGCTCGCCTACAGCGCCCACCCCACCGCCGAACAGCAGCTCCGCGCCGTCATGGAGAAGGTCGCCGCCGACCACCCCGTGCACGGCCTCGCCGCCGTCCACCGCGTCGGCGACCTGCGCATCGGCGACATCGCCGTCATCGTCGCCGCCTCCGCCGCCCACCGCGCCGAAGCGTTCGCCGCCGCCCGCCACCTCATCGACGACCTCAAGGCGCACGTCCCCATCTGGAAACACCAGACCTTCACCGACGGCGGAGACGAATGGGTCGGCGCCTGCTGAGCGCCGCGAGCGCATAGAGTTTCCGGCATGTCCCGCCGTGCCGCCACGCTCTCCGTCGCGAGCGTGCTCGTCCTCCTGCTCGCCGTCGTCGGGTCCGTCATGCCGGTGCCGTACGTCGCCCTCACCCCCGGGCCCACCAAGAACACCCTCGGCACCGACGACGACGGCCGCCCCCTCATCAAGATCGACGGCCGGCGGACCTACCCCGACGAAGGCCACCTCAACTTCACCACCGTCACCTACCGCGGCGGCCCCGGCGGACGCATCGACCTGCTCACCGCCCTCACCGGCTGGCTCGACGGCGACACCGCCGTCGTCCCCGAAGAGACGATCTTCCCCAAGGACGAATCACAGAAGCAGGTCGAACAAGAGAACACCCGCCAGATGCGGGACTCCCAGCAGAGCGCCGAAGCCGCCGCCCTCCGCGAACTCGGCGTCCCCGTCACCACCCGCGTCGTCATCGAGGACGTCCAGAAGGACCGCCCCGCCGACGGCGTCCTCAAACCCGGCGACCAGATCACCGCCGTGGACGGCGCCAAGGCCACCAGCGTCCCCCAGATCGTCGACGCCATGGCCGCCCACGACATCGGCGACACCGTCACCGTCACCTACAAGCGCGGCGGCAAAGAACAGCAGGCCACCCTCACCACCGTCGCCGACCCCACCGGCCGCCGCGCCGTCGTCGGCATCGTCCTCGCCGACCAGTACGACTTCCCCTTCGAGATCGACATCAGCGTCGGCGACATCGGCGGCCCCTCCGCCGGCCTCATGTTCAGCCTCGCCATCGTCGACAAACTCACCCCCGGCCCCCTCACCGGCGGCAAATTCATCGCCGGCACCGGCACCATCACCCCCGACGGCGAAGTCGGCGCCATCGGCGGCATCCAGCAGAAAATGATCGCCGCCCGCGAAGCCGGCGCCACCATCTTCCTCACCCCCGCCGACAACTGCGC
>NZ_SMKM01000247.1 GCF_004348665.1 Actinomadura sp. GC306
GGGATGGGCGCGGGGCGGGACGGTGCCGGCGGCGGCGAGCCGGCCGTAGCGCACGACCGCGAGCTCCCAGCCGCCGTCGAAGCCGGGGCGGGCGGCGACCAGCTCGGGCAGCCGGGCCAGCGCGGCGAGGCGCTGCCCGCGCGCGGCGGCGCGGACGAACGCGGCGAGCCGGTCGCGCTGGGCGGCGGCCTCCTCGTAGCGCAACTCGGAGGCGAGCCGGTCGATGCGGACCTGCGCGGCGGCCACCACGGGCCGCACGTCGCCCTCCATCACGGAGCGGGCCGTCCCGACGTGGACGGCGTAGTCGTCCGGGGACTCGCGGCCGTCGCACGGGGCGCCGCAGCGGCCGATCTCGGCGAGCGCGCACGCGCGGGGCCCCGCCGCCCCGCCCCGGCCGCGCTCGATCAGCCGGAGCGTCAGCCGCTGGGTGCACTGGCGCAGCGGGACGGCCTCGTGCAGCGCCGCCCGTGCTTCTTCGGCCTGGCGGCGCGACGAGATGGGCCCGAGGTAGCGGGCGCCGTCGGTGCGGCACTCGCGCACGATGGACAGCCGCGGGAACGGCTCCACGGTCAGCTTCAGCCAGATGGCGCGCTCGGGGAACTTGGAGCGGCGGTTGTAGCGCGGCTTGTGCTCGGCGATCAGCCGCAGTTCGCGGACCTCGGCCTCCAGCCCGGTGGCGCACTCGATCGTGCGGACGCTCTCGGCGAGGCCGACCATCTCGCGGACGCGCCCGCGCGTCTCCGAGCCGGTGAAGTAGCTGCGCACGCGCGAGCGCAGGTCGCCGCTCTTGCCGACGTAGAGGACCTCGCCGGAGGCGTCCTCGAAGAGGTAGACGCCGGGCGTGCTCGGGACGCCGTCGGCCAGGTGCCGCTTGCGGCGCTGCTCCGGCGTCGGGGCCTTGGCGAAGCCGCGCATCTCCTCGAAGGAGGTGACGTTGAACGAGCCGAGCCGCTCGATGAGCCCGTGCAGCACCTCCACGGTGGCGCGGGCGTCGGCCAGCGCGCGGTGCGTCGGCTCGGTGGAGGTGCGGAAGAAGCGGGCGAGGGTGCCGAGCTTGCAGTTGGGCACCTCGTCCTTGGACAGGACGCGGCGGGCGAGGTCGACGGTGTCGACGACGGGGAACGCGGGCCAGGCGTGGCCGTGCTCGGCGCAGGCGGCCTTGAGGAAGCCGATGTCGAACGAGGCGTTGTGCGCGACGAGGACGCAGCCGCGCGCGAACTCCAGGAACGCGGGCAGCACCGACTCGATGCGCGGCGCGGCCGCCACCATCGCCGTGGTGATGCCGGTCAGCGCCGTGATGAACGGCGGGACGGGCCCGCCGGGGTCGACCAGGGTGCCGAAGTCGCCGAGGTGCTCGCCGCCGCGGACCTTGACCGCGCCGATCTCGGTGATGGCCGAGTCGGCGGCCGAGCCGCCCGTCGTCTCCAGGTCGACCACCACGAAGGTGACCTCGGCCAGCGGGGTGCCCAGGTCGTCGAGGGTGCCCTGGACAGCGGCCGGGACACCGGCCGGGGCACCGTGCGCAGCCGTCATGAGCGCGACCGTAGAGGACACCACCGACAGAAGCCCGGCCCGCTAGGGTTGGAGGGCGCCGGCGCGTCCCGCCGGGCGGGGGGCCGCGGGACGCCGCGGGAGCCCGGCGCGATCCGTCCGATCACGCGTTCGCCCTGGTTAGGCGTGGGCGGCTCGGGAAGACACAGCCCACCGGCGGCGAAGCCCGGAAGGAGCGGGATCATCGACAACGGCCCCGGAGCGACGCCCGGCGACGAGATCGCGGAGGAAGCGGCGGCCGGCCCGCCCCCCGGGGAGGAGCGCCTGAGCCGGCCGCTCCCCGGAGCCGTGCGGCAGCGCGTGGTCGAGGTCGCCGCCGAGCTGATCGGGGCGCTCCCCGCCGAGGACGTCCCCGTCCCGCTGCGCCGCTTCGCCCGGTTCGAGCGCCGCAAGCGCGCCAAGCTGGCCGGGCAGCACATCGCCGCGGTGCTGGAGAAGGACGACGGCTTCCGGCGCCGGGTCGCCGAGCCGCTGCGCGACACGCAGGCCGACCTGGTGGAGGCCGTCGAGGGCGGCGACGTCCCGCCCGCCGCCGACCCGGTGCGGGTGGCGGTGCTGGCCTACCTCCTGCGCCCCGAGGGGTGGACGGAGCTCGTCGAGGCCGCCCGGGAGGAGCTGGAACGCTCCGCGACCGCGTCCGAGGAGGAGCACGCCGCACGCCGCGTCGCCGCGCTGAAGGACGAGCTGGCCGCCGCCCGGACCGCCCGCTCGGCGGAGGTGGACCGGCTGCGCGCCGAGCTGCGCGAGAGCAAGGCCGAGGTGGCGGAGCTGCGCCGCAAGCTGCACGAGGCGCGCACCCGGTACCGGGCGGCGGAGGAGCGGGCGGGCGCGGCGGCGCGGGAGGCCGAGCGGGAGCTCGCGGCGGCGCGCGAGACGACCGCCGCGGCCGAGAAGGAGCTGCGCAAGCTGCGCGGTCGCGCGGCGCAGGCCGAGGCCGCGGCGGAGGCCGCCAAGCGGGCCGCGCGCGAGGGGCGCAACGTCGACGACGTGCGGCTGCGGATGCTGCTCGACTCGCTGCAGGACGCGGTGCAGGGCGTCCGCCGGGAGCTGGCGCTGCCGTCGACCATCGGCCGCCCGGCGGACGCGGTCGGCGGGCTGGAGCCCGACCGGCAGGCGCACCGCGCGCTGCCGGGCCGCGCGCTGTCCGACGCCGATCCGCAGCTGCTCGACCGGCTGCTGACCCTGCCGCGGGTGCACCTCATCGTGGACGGCTACAACGTCACCAAGACCGGGTACGGGGAGCTGCCGCTGGCCGACCAGCGCAGCCGGCTGCTGTCGGGGCTCGGCGGGCTGGCGGCGCAGACCCGCGCCGAGGTGACCTGCGTGTTCGACGGCGCGGAGCTGGACGCGCCGGTCGCCATCGCGGCGCCGCGCGGCGTGCGGGTGCTGTTCAGCCGGCCGGGGCAGACCGCCGACGAGCTGATCGGGGAGCTGGTGCGGGCCGAGCCGCCGGGCCGCTCGGTCGTGGTGGTGTCGTCGGACCGCGAGGTGGCCGACGCGGCGCGGCGCGCCGCCGCCCGGCCGTGCCCGTCGACGCTGCTGCTGCGCCGGCTCGGCCGCGGCTGAGCCCATAAGGTCCCGATAAGGCTGTCATAAGGGGCGGCTCGCACTCCGTGATCTTGTGGACACGGAATGTGGACGTTGGTCAAGTAAGTCGACTAAAGAGTGATGAACCGGTTGTGACGGTTGTTGCGCCTCGCTAATGTCATCGCCTGATGTCCAGGACGAGAGAGGCGAAACCGACCGTGGCCAATGATCGCATCGGGGAAGCAGCGCACGAGCGCGACCGGCGAGGCGGTTCGGCGCGCCCAGGCGTCTCCCGTCGCCTGGCGGCCGTCGCGGGTCTGACCCTGGCGGTCTCCCTCGCCGGCCCGCCGATGGCCGCGCACGCCGACCCGCAGCCGACCAGGGCGCAGGTCGAGAAGAAGCTCGACAAGCTCGGCGAGCAGATGGACCACAAGGTCGAGGCGTTCAACCAGCTCAACGAGAAGCTGAAGATCGCCAAGAAGAAGTACCAGACGGCGCTCAAGGCCAGCAAGCAGGAGCAGACCGCCTTCGAGCAGCAGCGCTCCCGGATCGCCCAGATGGCCGCGGACGCCTACAAGAACGGCGACACCGACGGCGTCACCGGCTTCGTCGGCACCGGCGACCCGCAGGCGATCCTGGACCAGGCCGCGGTCTTCTCGCACCTGTCGCAGGAGCGCAGCTCCCAGCTCACCCAGTTCCTCACCACCGCCCAGCGGCTCCGCCGCGAGGAGGCGCAGGCCAAGGCGGCCTACGAGGACGTGAAGGCCAAGACCAAGGAGCTGCGGGCGCAGAAGCAGAAGCTCGACAAGGAGGTCGCCAAGCAGCGGGCGCTGCTGCGGCGGCTCGGCGGGACGACCCCGTCCTCCGGCGGCGGCTCAGGCCCTGTCGGCGGCACCTACAACGGCCCGGCGAGCGGCTCGGCCCGCACGGCGCTCGACTTCGCCTACGCCCAGCTCGGCAAGCCGTACTCCTACGGCGCCGAGGGCCCGAACTCCTACGACTGCTCCGGCCTGACCATGAAGGCGTGGGCGGCGGCCGGCGTCGGCATCACCCGCACGACCAACTCCCAGTACGCCGCGACCAAGCGGGTGGACAAGAGCAACCTGCAGCCGGGCGACCTGGTGTTCTTCAACGGCCTCGGCCACGTCGGCATGTACGTGGGCAACGGCCAGATGATCCACGCGCCCCGCACCGGCAAGAACGTCGAGGTCGTGAGCATCACCTCGGGCTACTACCTCAACAACTACTACGGCGCCGGGCGGCCCTGACGCCCCGCTCCGGAGCGCCCGCACCGGTGTGACGGAGCGCACTGCGGAGCCCGTACGACAGCGGACCAGGTCTTGACCTGGTCCGTTGTTAATTTTGTAGGGGTTTGCGTTCTTTTGGCGCTTTGGTACCTTTGCACCACTCCCGGCGCCCGCCAGACGCCGGAGCCCCGCGGCGCCCATTCGGCGCCACGGCCCCACGCGGCACATCCAGCTGCCGCGTGCGGGCGGCGCGAGCCACGCGCCGCACCCCCTCCCGGCGGCGCGCTCCACGCGTCGCCCGCGGCACCCAGGGTGCCGCACCGGGCCTGCAGGCAGGCCCGGCCGGCCCGGCTCCACCGCGTGCACGCCCCGGCGGGCATGGCGCCGAGCGCGCTGCTACGCGGACTCGCGGGCCAGGGCACGGACGGCTACCCGGCGAACGGGCCGCCGTCCGCCACATCCACAACACAGGCGCCGCTCTTTCGCACGCGGGAGACAGGTCCCGCGCCGGGCCCCATCACGCCCCCAGGATCGCAGCGGCAGCGCCGAATCCGCCCACGCGCGGAACCGGGGACCCACCTGTGCCGGAGTCCGGGGATCGTCCTGGACGGGCATTCCGGCACCCGGGGTGAATCGGCGCGTCTCTCCCGGACGACCGGTGAGAGCCGCCGTAGGGCGGCTTCCACGCCCGAACCCGTCAGCTAACCCGGTAGGCGGCATGGAAGTCAGGAGACCCCCGTGTCAGGCGCGCATCGCAAGAAGTCACCGGGCAGGAAGCAGCAGCACAAACCCGCCGGCAGGCACCGCAAGCCGGCCGCCCTTCCCCTCACCTGGCGGACGACCGGCGGCGTGATCGTCGGCGCCGCCGTCCTCGGCACCGCCGCGGCCACCGCGCAGGCGTCGGTGCTGCCGTTCGGCTCCGTCCCCACCCAGGTCACCGCCGCCGACCTCAACGGCGCCAAGGGCGGCGGTGCGGGCGGCACGTCCGCGTCCAAGGACCGGGCCGAGGCCGCGTCCGCCAAGGGCAAGGACAGGCCGGAGGACGGCGGCCGCGAAGACGGCAAGGGCGAGAACGACGAGCGCTCCGGGAAGGAGCGGCCGGAGTCCGGCGCCACGGAGCAGCCGTCCGGGAAGGAGCGCCCCACCGCCGAGGAGGCCATCGAGCTCGCCCGCTCCCAGGTCGGCATCAAGGAGGACGGCAACGGCGAGACCAAGTACAACAAGTGGTACATGGAGCACCCCCGCGCCAAGGAGACCCTCGCGCGTGACGGCGGCTCCCTCCAGGGCTACGACGACGCCGCATGGTGCGACATGTTCATCTCGTGGATCGGCGACCAGCTCGGCTTCACCGACCAGTTCGGCAGCGACGCATGGACGGTCGCCCACGCCAAGTGGTTCCGGGACCAGGGCCGCTGGGGCACCGAGCCCAGGCCGGGCGCCATCGTCTTCTACGCCTGGAGCGGCAGCAAGAGCATCGACGACATCGTGCACATCGGCATGGTGACCAAGAAGATCGACGACGGCACCATCGAGGCCGTCGAGGGCAACACCGACAAGGCCGTCCGGGTCAGGGAACGCCCGGCCCGCAGCATCGTCGGCTACGGGTACCCCGAGTACCGGTCGTGACGGCCCCTCCCCCGCCCGCTGCATAGGATCACGCGCATGGAGGACGGTCCCGAGCACGGCACTCCCAAGCGCGGTGGCCCCGTCACGCGCCGCAGGGCACTCGCCCTGGGCGCGGGCGGGGCCGCCGTGCTTCTCGGCGGCGGCGCCACCCTCCTGGGCGCGAGCTCCGGCGACGACGGCCCGCGTCCAGCGCGCGCGGGTGAGGGCACCGCGGTGTTCGACCCCGCGCAGGCCGCCGCCCTTCTCGGCAACCGCGCGCGTGCCGTGCGCAGCGGAGACCGGGCCGCGTTCCTAGCGACGGTGGCGTCCGCGCCCGCCGCCTTCCAGGACGCCCAGTCCCGCATGTACGGCAACCTCCGCAGGCTTCCGCTGGAGCGCTGGGAGGAACGCGTCGTCGCGCCGCAAGCCACGGACGGCGAAACGGGCACCGTGGTCGTCCGCGTGGAGGTCCGCCACAGGCTCCGGGGCTTCGACCGCGGCGACGTGGTCCGCACCCGCCATCTGGCGCTGACCCCCCGCTCCGGCACCTGGACGGTCGCCGGAGACGGGTCGCCCCACGGCTTCGAGGACGACCCCGAGATCTGGGACGGCGGCGACCTCACGGTGGCCGAAGGCCGCGCGAGCCTCGTCATCGGCGACGCCCCCGGGCTGGCGGAGGTCGCGCGCCGCCTCGACAAGGCCGTCCCCGTCGTCACCGGCGTCGTCGGCGGCCGGTGGGCGCGGCGGGTCGTCGCGCTGGCGCCCGCCGACGCGGACCGGGCGTCCGCGCTCGCGGGCCCCGGCCAGCGCCTCGACGAGGTCGCCGCCCTCGCCGCCGTCACGCCGTCCGCCGGCGGCGCCCGGGGCGAGGACCGCGTGGTCATCTCCCCCGCGACCTTCGGCCGCCTCAACGACCTCGGGCGCGACGTGGTGCTGACCCATGAGCTCACCCATGTCGCCACCGGCGGCGCCCGCGACCGCACGACCCCGCTGTGGCTGATCGAGGGCTTCGCGGACTACGTCGGCTACCTCCGCACGAACGTCACCGTCCGGTCCGCGGCGGCCGAGCTGCGCCGCGAGGTGGCCGAGGGGCGGGTCCCGTCCGCACTGCCCGGCGCGGACGCGTTCGGCGCCGGCTCCGCGCGCCTCTCCCAGGCGTACCAGGAGTCGTGGCTCGCCTGCCGGATGGTCGCGGACCGGTACGGTGAGGCGACGCTCGTGCGGCTCTACCGGGCCGCGGGGCGCAACCCAGAGGCCACCGCGCTGCGCGAGGTGCTGGGGCTCACCCGGGTCCGCTTCACCGCCCTGTGGCGCGATTACCTGAAACGGGAGCTCACGTGAGCGAGGCAGAGGCGGACGAGGGCCCGGCCGCACCCGGCGCCGGCGCGGCGGAACCCGTTCGCCGGGACGGGCGGGACGAGCACGAGGACCGCGAGGGAGACGGCGGAGACGCCGGGCGGATGCGGCGGCCCAGGATCGCCGCCGCCGTCGCCGCGGCCGCGCTGTTCGCCGCGCTCGGCGCCGTCATCGCGGTGACCACCCCCTGGAACCCGCTGCCCGGCCCCGTCCCCGGCGGGCACACCGGAGCCGATCCGGCGCTCGACTTCTCCCCCGCCGAGATCGCCCGCTCCCACGCGTTCGACTCGGCCGTCAACCCGCCCGCGTACGCCGGTCTCGTCGCCGGCCTGGCGCTGATATCCGCCCTGGGGTTCACCCCCCTCGGCGCCCGGTTCCTCGGCTGGGTCACCGCGCGCACCCGCCGCTGGCCCCTGCGCGTCATCGTCGGCGCCCTGGCGCTCACCGCGCTGCTGCGCGTCGCCGGGCTCCCGTTCCGCGTCTGGAGCGAGTCGATCCTGCGCCGGTACGGGCTGTCGACGCAGAGCTGGCCCGACTGGACCGTGGACCAGTTCAAGTCCCTCGGCGTCACCTGGGTCATCTACGCCGTCGCCCTGCTGCTCCTGTACGCGGTCGTGCGCCGCTTCCCGCGCTACTGGTGGACGGGCGCCGCCGCCGGCGGGTTCCTCCTCGTCGTCCTGGTGTCGTTCATCTACCCGGTCGCCGTCGAGCCGGTGTTCAACAAGTTCCACCCGCTCAGGCAGGAGCCGCTGCGCTCCGACCTGCTGGCGATGGCCGAGCGGGACGGCGTGCCCGTCGACGACGTCCTCGTCGCCGACGCCTCCCGCAGGACGACGTCGCTGAACGCCTACGTGTCCGGCTTCGGCTCCACGCGCCGCATCGTCCTGTACGACACGCTGCTGAAGTCGCCGCCCGAACGCGTCGAGTCGATCGTCGGGCACGAACTCGGCCACGCCAAGCGCAACGACGTCCTGTGGGGCACGCTGGTCGGCGCGCTGGGCGTCGCCGGGTCCATGTGCCTGCTGCACCTCCTGCTGACCTCGCCGCGCCTCCTGCGCCGCGCGGGAGTCGGCACCGGAGCCGGCGTTGGAGTCGGCACCGGGGGCGCGCCCGGCGCCCGCGGCGGCGGGGCGGCCGACCCGCGGTCCATCGCGCTCGTCCTCGCGCTGGTGACGGCCGGCACGCAGCTCAGCGGCCCCGTCATGAACCTCGTCAGCCGGCACATCGAGGCCCGCGCGGACGTGCACGCCCTGGACCTCACCCGCGACCCGTCGACCTTCGTGTCGATGCAGCACGAGCTCTCCGTGCGCAACATCTCCGACCTCAGCCCCGACGCGCTGGAGTACCTGCTCTGGATGAGCCACCCCCCGGGCCCCGAGAGGATCGCCATGGCGCGCGACTGGGCCCGCCTCAACGGCGTCCCGGAGCCGCCGCCGCTGCGCTGACCGCGCACCGGCCAGCGGCCCCGGGCCGAGACCGCCGGGCGGCCGGCGTCAGTCGCCGCCGGCGGACAGGGTCGACGCGTCCTCCGGCGGGGCCGTCTTCACCGACCGCTTCAGGGCGCTCCCGTTCACCCAGTCCTTCCAGCCGGCCTGCCAGTAGCCCCAGCCGTTGTCGACCTCGAGCTCCCGGTCCGAACCGGTCACGATGATCGGGTCGCCCCGCTGGGTGAGGTCGAAGAACCACTTCGCGTTGGACGGGCTGACGTTGATGCACCCGTGGCTGACGTTCGAGTTGCCCTGGCTGCCCACCGACCACGGTGCGCTGTGGACGTACTCGCCGCTGTCGGAGATCCGCACCGACTTGTACACGGTCAGGCTGTAGCCGCCGGGGCTCCCCGGGCTGATCCCCATCCAGGCGGACGTCATCGTCACCGGGTCCTCCTTCGACATCGCCAGGTGGACGCCGTTGGTGGTGGTGTACTTGCGCGCTCCGCCCTTGCCCATGCTCGTCGGGATCGTGCGGGCCTTCTTGCCGTTGACCTTCACGACCATCTTGTGGCTGTCCTCGCCCGCCGTGGAGATCTGCGAGTCACCGACCTTGAACGCGAGCGAGTAGTTCTTCCCGCCGTACACGTCGCCGCCGGTGCGCACCCCACTGAGGTGGGCGTCGAAGGTGACCCTGGTGTGGGCGGGCCAGTACTCCTTCGTCCGGAACACGACCTCCTGGTCGCCGAACCAGTGCCAGGCGCCCTCGACGGTCTTGTCGGCACGGACCTCCAGCGCCCGCTCGACCGCCGCCCTGTCCTTCACCGGGCGCTCGAACTGCATGACGATCGGCATGCCGACGCCGACGGTCTCCTTGTCGTACGGCGCCTCGATCGTCACGTCGTTGGTCTTCTCCACCTCGGCCGTCGTGAAGCGGCTGGTGACGGTACGGGTCTTGCCGTCCGCACCCAGCCCGGTCGCGCCGACCGTGTACGTCTCGCCCGGCTCCAGCGTCCAGCGCGACCGCCACACGGTCCGGTCGGCGTTCAGGCCCCCCTCGACCTCGCCGGCGTCCGTGGACACCGTCACGTTCTCGATGGTGCCGCCGTGCGCCTGGACGGCGATGGGGTTCTCCGGCCCGTGCTTCCCGCCGGCCGCGGGCGACACCGTGAGCCGTACCGCCTCGGCGCCGTCCCTGTCATCACCCCCCGAGCACGCCGCGGCCCCCGCGACCATGCTCGCTCCGACGAGCACGGCGGCCGCGCGC